>JAAAPI010000031.1 GCA_009908325.1 Verrucomicrobiota bacterium
TGCCCCCGCGCACCTTGTGCGATGCCCGAGACGATGCGTTGAGCCGAACTTAATTTAGCGCCATCGCCACCTGTGCCCCCGATGAATATGATCGAGGAAGCCAGCAGGATGATGCTAATGACGACCAGAAGCTCGATTAGCGTGAATGCTTGTTTTGTGTTGCGCTTCATCAGGAAAATTTAATCCCAGAGTGTGTAGGCGGGTGCACCAAGTTCAGCGTTTTCTTCAACATACGCCGTGACCGACGTCCTTATGCGTTCCGACGCAGGCTCTGGGTTTACAAATCCATCGCCATCGGCGTCTAACACAAAAAATATTTCAATGTTGTTGAATCGATCCGAAATTTGGTTTTCTTGAATTACGTCTGATCCATCGATAAAGAATTCCGATTCGGAAAAGCTGTGAAAACCTATTCTTTTTCGGTTCCCGGTTTCGCGAGCGTCGTCGTTGCTGATGACATTGCCATCGACGTCACGACCAGACAAGGTTTTTATGAACTCAGTGCTTTGCCCCGTGCTATTGAGCGCAAAAACAGTATCGCTTCCAGCTGAATCGACGAATGGCAGAAAGCCATATTCCCCCTTGAACATCTGAATAGCGTTAACGTAGTTTGACAACTGGGACTTGGACGCTGCAACGTTTGCCTGTTTGCGCACTGCGCCCACTGTAGGGATCAGAATACCGGCTAGAATTCCGATTATGGCAATCACCATCAGCAACTCAATTAAAGTAAATCCAAACGTCTTTTTATTTCGTTTCATAATCTTATTCTCCAACAAAGATATTGTCGATATTTTCATCTTGATCACGAAATTCTGCTGTGATCTCCCCTTCCGACTCGGTTATGCCAGTTGAACTTGCGCGCCCATCGGGCCCCTTTGAGAACAAAATATAGCCAAACCGCTCCCAATTTGAGTCATTGTCTGGGTCTTTGTACATGTAGACATAAGGATTACCCCACGGATCTATAAAATAAATATCAATAGTTGGGGAGACTTCCGAATCCGATTCGGGCCAATCACCACTGAGGCTAAGTTTGCTCACATCTAATGTCGATTGCTGTTTTTTAAATTCTTCCCCTACTTGAGTCCCGGTGACCGATTGCCACCCAACGAGTGTTTTCAAGACGCCATGCGCCGCATCTTTTGTCTGAGAATCGCTTGATACATCGCCCACACTAATCCACGGATAATCCCCATACCTCGACTTGAATTGCTCCAGCGCCTGGGAAATCGTCGCCAATTCGGCTTTGGCCTTGGCTCGGGCCTGGGCGTTTTGCACACCTCGCGAGATGCCGAACGTGATGCCCGCCAAAATAAGGATCACAGCAATGACCATGAGCAACTCGATCAGAGTGAAACCCCGGCGGCGGGCGACCCGGGAGATTTTCGATGGGGTGGAGATTTGCATGACGGCCTTTAGGGGTGAAAGTAGTAAAAGTACTTTACAGACACCATCTTCGTAAATTGTCCCGCTGTCAACACTTCGGTGGGCCCTGTTTTCCACCTTCCGGCCCCACGATCAGTTGCACGCGCCGCTCAAAATTAAAATATTTTTTGACAAACGCGGCGAGGGTGGCGGCGTCGATGGTTTCGAGTTTTGCGGCGTGCTCGGCGTCATCGTCGATGGGGAGTCCGTAGGTGGTCTGAATGGCGGCATGCATGGCGCGGGCGCCGATGGTTTGCTTGCCCATGGGGCGGGCCGCTTTGAGGCGGGTACGGCAGCGGACAAGCTCGTCCTCGGTCACCTCCCCGGCAGCGACACGGGCGATCTCACCATCGATCTCCTGCACGACGGCTTCGGCCTGGCTGGGTTGCGTGCCGGCGTAGAAAAAGAACATGCCTTCACGCAATCCGACGACGCGGGAGGAGCCCACATAGTAAGCCATCCCCTGATCTTCACGCACGCGCTCGAAGAGGCGGCTGGACATGCCGCTGAAGAGTTCGTTGAGCACCTCGCCGACGATGTAGTCGTCATCCTGAATGCCACAGTCCGGGTAGGCCTGTAGCACGACGGCCTGTTCCCGCTCCATGGGCAGATGATCGGTAACACCCGCAGCTTGCCCGGGGCCCGACGATGACGCCGCCACAAAGGGCTCGGCGGGAAGGTCCTTTTCCAGTAGCTCGCGGAGCGGCTGCAGGACGGCTTCGCGCTGAAAATCACCCGTGACCGAGAGCACCACATTGCCCGCGCGCACGATTTGCTCGTAGTGGGTCCGCACGTCCTGCGGGGTGAGTGCTTCGAGGTCGGCGACCCGTCCGTCGGCGCCGACGGAGAACGGGTGGGCACCGAAAAAGCGCTCGCGCAGCTGACGCAGGCCGTATTCCAGGATCTCGTCGTCCTCCTCCTTCAATTCGGCGACTTGCGCCTCGCGCTCGGTTTCGAAGGTGGCCGGATCAAAGACGGGGGCGGTGAGCGCTTGCTGGAGCAACTCGAGGGCAATGCCCAAATCGGCGGGCAACACCTCCAGGGCTAAGCTGATGGTGTTATTTCCCCCCGTGGCGGAGAAGGTGCCACCGATACTTTCGACCAGCTCGGCGATCGCGGGTGCGCTGCGCGATGCGGTATCCTTGGTCAAAAGCTCGGCGAGGAGGACCGAAATGCCGCGCTGATTCTCCGGCTCGTAATGGGGTCCGGCTTGCAGGACGCAGCGAAGGTGTACCTTTGGGAGGCGGGTATCCGGCTGCAGGAGGAGGCGGGCCCCGCTCTCGAAGTCGATCTGCTCGAAGGGCTCCAGCGCGAGCTTTTCCTCCAGCGCAGCGGTGTTTTCCACCAGTTTGGGGGCGGGCCCGAGTGTGACGGAGGACCGGTTTTCGTCGACCAGGTAGTGCCCGGCGACCGCTTGCAAATCGCCCGGGCTGACGGCCTGCAGCCGTTTCAAATAGCGGCGCGCATAGTCAATGTCGCCGATGACCATTTCGCCCAGGCCGAGACGGGAGGCCTGGCCGCTCATGGTTTTGCGTCCGTTGATTTCCGAGCTGAGGGCCTGGCGGCGGGCTTTTTCGACGACAGACTCGGGGAAGCCGGTGGTCACGACTTCCTCCAGAACTTGAAGAATCGCTTTTTCCACCGCGTGGCTTTTGTCCGGATCACAGACATAGGAGATAAAAAAGAGCCCGCAGTCGCCGGGATTCCAGTTGCGGCAATCGATGTAGTGGACCTGCTTATGCTGGTTTCTCAAACGCTCCCAGAGGAGTGCGCTTTCCCCGCCGCCGAGCGCGTGCGCCAGCGCATCGAGGCGGGGGGAGTCCGGATGGCTGAGGTGCGGCACCTTGAAGCCCAGCGCGCCCCGAAAAATATTGTAGTCGCCCACGATGTCTTCCCGCCGGGCGGCCAGCTGCACTGGCTCCGATTCGATTTGCACCGGTGCCAGGCGTCCGCGGGGGACCGCGCCGAATGTTTTTTCGATTTCGGCGAGACATGCTTCCGGAGCCACGGCACCCACCACGCTGACCACCATATTATTGGGCACGTAGCGGGCGTGGTAGTAGTGGCGCAGCTCATCGGCAGTTACCTTCTCGTAGAGCGGGCGGTGTCCGATAACTGGCTCGCGGTAGGGATGCCGCTGGAATGCGGTGCGAAAGAGGGCCTGACTGAGCTGCCGGTCCGGATCGTCGAGGCCCATATCGATCTCACGCAGAATGACATCGCGCTCGCGCTCCACTTCGTCGGTCGGCAGTTTCGAGTGGAGTAGAATATCCGAGAGCACATCGACGACCTCTGGAAACGCCGTCGAAGGTGCATCGATGTAATAAACCGTGCGGTCGAATGTGGTGTAGGCATTGATCGAGCCCCCCATGGCGTGCACCTCCCGGCTGATCGACTTGGCATCGCGACGGGACGTGCCCTTGAAAAGCAGGTGCTCCAGGTAGTGCGACAGGCCCGAGCCGATCAAGGCGTCTTCGTGAATGCTGCCGGTGTTTACCCAGACTTGCACCGAAACCACCTCGCTGGAGAAATCCGGCCGGTGGACAAGCGTCAGGCCATTATTTAATGTGTGCCGCTCCACCGGCGCACGAAAAAGCCGCTCGATGAGTTCGTGGGAATTTGCAGAAGAAACGAGATTCGGTGAAATGTCCATAAAGGCGGCGAGTTAGAACGCGAACCTGCCATGTTTCCACATCCAAGTCGCTAAAACAAGCGAGTATTTCTAGCACCCGTGCCGCGCGGGCGCAATTATAGGTGCGGTGCAGCTACCTAAAGGAAGCTGCTTACGTATGTCCGCTCCTTTAGGTGCGGAACAGGCTGAGACAACACCGCCGGTTCAATTTCACCCCGCACTAAAAATTGCGCCCGTCCCGCGCTTTATTCTTACGGACGTTTTCTTTGATGCGGTTTAGGAGGTTTTCGGGCATCGATTTTTTTCGGATTTTAAAGCGGCTGTTGCGGGACTTCACATGATAGCCCAAGTGATCCTGGGAGATACTCTCCAGCTCCTCCCAGGGAATGTGCTTGGGTTTTTTTGGAAACACGGCGAGGGTGATGCCTTCTGCGTCCCAGCGGATCTTCATGCGTCCGATGGGCGACAGGGTGAGCGCGATCATCGCGATGGTGAAAAAAGCAACGAAACCGGCGAGGCCGACCTGGCCCCGTTGCCCGTAACCGTAGGCGACCATGCCGCCCAGCATGGCATAGATGACTGCTTTTATTTGTCGCATCGCCAAATCATTGGGGAGACTGTTGATAAATAAGCGCCGTCGGTTTGTCCCGGCCTGATTTTCCGATGCGACGCAGGATTTGCCAACCATCAATTTCGGGACTGAGATTTCCGGGGAGCTCGACGACGATGCGGGCCTCCCGCAATGCCATGGGGGCAATGACCGTTTCGAATATTCTGCCCAAGTCGTTTGTTATGGTTGCGTAAGGGGGGTCGAGAAAGATCAGGTCGAAGGCGGGTTGATTCGCCGTGAGGGAAAACACATCCTGCGTGACGATTCGGGCGGTTGATGGATCGGCTTGAAGGCTACGCTGCGCGTTCTTTACGTTTTCCCGCAGGCAGGCGAGGGCGGTGCGGTCGTTTTCGAAAAATGTCGCGCTGTGGGCACCGCGGCTGAGGGCCTCCAGCCCGTAGCTTCCCGTGCCGGCAAAGAGGTCGGCCACCACGCAACTTTCGACGCCCGGACCGAGGCTGGAAAAGATGGCTTCGCGCAAACGGTCGGTGGCGGGCCGAGTGGCGTCGCCTTTGGGTGCTTTGAGCGGGATGCCGCGCGCTTTGCCTCCGGTGATTCTCATTTTATGCGGAGCGTAGCAGGGTTGGCTCTGCCGCCCTGAAGGCCAGCCGGTCGACCTCGGTGACCGTCGGGCGGCGGAGCCAACCCGACTACGTTTGCAGGTGTGCGGCTCATGGCACTGCTTTCCAGACACGCAGCAGGCTTTCAACTAGCTCGGGCAGTTCCTCGAGGGGGACTTGGCTGGCGGCGTCGGATATGGCGTTCTCCGGATGGGGGTGGGTTTCGAGGAAGACGCCGTTGGCGCCGGCGGCGAGGGCGGCGCGGGCGAGGGGAGCGACGAATTCGCGCTGGCCGCCGCTGATGCCACCAGCTGCGCCGGGCAGTTGCACACTGTGGGTGGCGTCGATGATGGTGGGGTGGCCATGGGCCGCCATGATGCTGAAGCTGCGCATATCGACGACCAGATTCTGGTAGCCGAAGGTCGTGCCCCGGTCCGTCTGCCAAATCTCGCTGGCACCCGCTTCTTCGAGCTTGTTGGTGACGAACTCCATCTCGTAAGGGGAGAGGAATTGGCCTTTTTTCACGTTGATGGCGCAGTCGGTGGCGGCGGCCGCGACGAGCAGATCGGTTTGGCGGCAAAGGAAGGCGGGAATCTGCAGGGCGTCGACGACGGCCCCTACGGTGGCGCACTGCTCGGGAAGGTGGATGTCCGTAATGGTATTGAAGTCATATTCGGCCTTGATGGTCCGGAAAATGTCGAGGCCCGCTTCCAGTCCGGTGCCGCGATCGCTCTGGATGGAGGTCCGGTTGGCCTTGTCGAAGGAGCCCTTGAAGAGAATGTTGAGTTCGGGGTGCGCCTGCTGCAGCTTGGCGAGGGCATCGGCCACCGGGCGGCAGGTTGCCAGGCTCTCCAGTGAACAGGGGCCCGCGAGGAGCAGCAATTTTTCGGGATCGTAAATCATGCGGGGAAGTTAAGTGAACGGGAAGCGGGGTCCAAATAAAAAGTGCGGGGAAGCGATTACGTCACCCCTTGTGCCAAAAGCGAAGGCGGAAGGTGGGGAACGGGCCAAGACAAGAACGACGGATCGGTTTTATTTCTCAAGACTTCAACTCCAAGGCTGAGTCTCTGAAATCCTGGTCTTGCAATCCCGGCGGGAAATTGTCTTCTCAGAGCATGGAACTGATTGGAAAAATCGAATCTGCGGGGGCTGACGGCTCTTTGCTCGAGAGCACGGTAGCAAATCTGAAAAACTGGGCCAGTGCCGATTTTCTGCCGGAATGGGTGGGTCGCAGCATCACTGAATTAGTTGAAAAGGAGGCGTGGGAGGAATTGAATGACCGGTTCTACCAAAACATGGCCTTTGGTACGGGTGGTATCCGCGGTCGCACGATCGGGCGGGTGACGACTGCGGTGGAGACGGGCACGCTTTCTCCGCAAGGCACCCCGGAGCACGCGGCCGTGGGCACGAACGTGCTGAACGACTTCAATCTCATCCGGGCGACGATCGGGCTTTTCCGTTACACCCAAAAATATCTGCAGGACAGCGGGCGGCACGATCTGCCACGCTTTGTCATTGCGCACGATGTGCGGCATTTCTCGCGGCACTTTTGCGAGTTGGCGGCCTCCACCTGGTGCAAGCTGGGCGGGCAGGCCCTGATTTTTGAGGGACCACGCGCCACGCCGCAGCTCAGCTTTGCCGTGCGTTATTATAAGGCGACGTGCGGGGCGGTCATCACGGCCAGCCACAACCCGCCGCACGATAACGGATTCAAAGCTTACTTTGAGGATGGCGCACAGGTCGTTTCGCCCCACGCCGAGGGGATCGTCGACGAGGTCAATCAAGTGTCACTGGACGAACTGACACCGTATCTGGAGGTTGATTTGGGCCCTGTCATTGAGCTCGGACCGGAGGCGGATGCTCCCTATCTCGATCTCGTTGAGGAGAACGTGATCGATACGGAATTGTTGGAGAAGATTTCGCCGAAGATCGTCTTTTCTCCGATCCACGGAACGGGCGGCGTCAGCACCCTGCCGGTTTTGAAACGTCTTGGCGTGGAGGTCATCGAAGTTCCGGAACAGGCTGCGCCGGATGGCCGTTTCCCCACCGTCAAGTCACCCAATCCCGAAAATGCCGAAGCTCTGGAAATGGCGATCGCCAAGGCCGACGAAGTCGGTGCCGACGTGGTCATCGCCACCGACCCCGATGGCGACCGCATGGGAGTGGCGGTGCGTGACCGCTCCGGGGAAATGGTGCTTCTCTCGGGCAATCAGACCGGCACGCTCCTCGCCGATTACCGCATTTCCACACTGAAGGAAGCGGAAATCATTCCGGAGGACGGAGGGGATAATGTGGCCTTGATCAAAACTTTTGTCACAACACCGATGCAAGAAGCGGTGGCGAGTTGGCACGGTCTCAAGACGATCAACACGCTGACCGGGTTTAAATGGATTGCCGGAAAGCTGGCCGACTACGAGGCCGAGATGAAGGCGAAGCTTTTTGAAAAAGAGGGGCTTGTGGTGGACTACGATGCCTGCGATGTCTGGACCAAGGCAGACCTAATGCTCGACTACGCCACCTATTTTGTTTTCGGCAACGAGGAGAGCTACGGCTACATGGCCTCGGACAAGGTGCGCGATAAAGATGCGGCGGCGGCTGTTGTCATGTTTTGCGAGTTGGCGGCCTATCTTCAGGCGCAGGAGATGACCTTTCCGGAATACCTCGACTCGCTTTATCTGCAGCACGGTTACTATCAGGAGAAGACGCTCAATATCTACTACGAGGGTGCGGCCGGTTCGCAGAAGATTAAAAACATCCTGGAATCCTACCGAAACGATCCCCCGAAGGCATTCGATGATGTCGGGGTTTCCGGCTTCACGGACTTTGGAAAAGACGAGATCGTCGATGCCGACGGCAAACGCATCCCCCCGCAGGATTTTTACTTCCTCGAACTGAGCAACGGCTACAGTTTTGCCGTGCGTGGATCCGGCACCGAGCCGAAGATCAAGTTTTATGTTTTCGGGCGTTCCGACGTAACCGACCCGGAAGAGCTGGACGCGATCAAAGCGAGGGCCGCCGACGAAATGGAAATGATTTTACAAACCATCGACGCCGATGCCCGTCAGCGGGCCGAAGCAGAATAAATGAATCTCAAGGAGAGGACAGACAATGCGAATACGGAGCAGAGTAATCATTGGCTTATTGGCTGCGGTCAGTTTGGCGGCGGGTGAATTTCGCGATTGGAATGTGATCGGAGGCGGTCAATTTGAGGCGAAGCTAAACGCCGTGAAGGGCACCTCGCTCGTCTTGGAAAACCGCGAGGGGAAAGTGGTCGACTACCCGATTGGAAACTTGATGCTCTCGGACCAGCAATTCGCCCGGGACTGGCAGTTGGCTCGGACGACATCCGGAGACGGGGCCTCGCCGTCTGGAGCATCGGTCGAGCAAAGTGATTTTGCCAAAACGGTTTACCGCGATCTCGTCCGCTCGCAGGGGAGCCGTCTCAAGCGGTTTACCCCGGATGCGGGTGATTCGCCGAAGTATTTCGCATTCTACCGGTCGGCCATGTGGTGCCCGCCGTGTCGAAAGTTTACCCCGAAATTGGTAAAATTCTACAACAAGCAAAAGCGCAAAGGTGCTCCATTTGAACTCGTTTTCATCAGCAGTGATCGCAGTGAGGATGACATGGCGGAATACATGAAGCAGTATAAGATGAAATGGCCTGCTTTTAAACACGGGAAAAATAAAGACATCGTGCAGCGGAACGGAACGGGCATACCGAATCTGATCGTCACCGATGCGGATGGGAACAAGTTGCTGGACAGTTATGACGCATTTGGAAAGTTTATCGGGCCCTCGGCGGTCATGCGGGATTTCGAGAAGTTACTGGCGGCGGAGTAGTTTGGAGACCTCCGGGGCGTCCGATAAGCGGACGCGCCACGGTGGATGCGTTAACGTGGCGTGCGAGCTTGCTCGCGCCTGTGGCAGTGTTGGCCTTGCGATGAGTTAGGATGTCTGGGGCCGACCTTGGGGCGTCCGGCAAGCGGACACGCCACGGTGGATGCGTTAACGTGGCGTGCGAGCTTGCTCGCGCCTGTGGCAGTGCTGGCCTTGCGATGAGCCTGGATGTCTGGGGTCGACCTTGGGGCGTCCGCAAGCGGACAGGCCACGGTGGATGCGTTAACGTGGCGTGCGAGCTTGCTCGCGCCTGTGGCAGTGTTGGCCTTGCGATGAGTTAGGATGTCTGGGGCCGACCTTGGGGCGTCCGGCAAGCGGACACGCCACGGTGGACGCGTTAACGTGGCGTGCGAGCTTGCTCGCGCCTGTGGCAGTCTTGGCCTCGCGACGAGTCCGGGGCCCGGGGCCGACCTCGGGGCGTCCGGCAAGCGGACACGCCACGGTGGATGCGCTGACGGCAGGTGTCAGCCCGTCAGGTCCATCAACACCAGGATTGGGCCAATCAACAGCAGGCCGTCGGCGAGCACGCGAAAGACTTCAACGGCAATGTGCTGCCGCCATGCGTTGAGGATAGCGAGCAGGATACAGCTCACGGTCAGGGCGCCGGACAGGGGCGTTTCGATAAAAAAAGCGGCTATCGCCCCGAGCCAGATGAGTGGAGAGAGGTAAGACGCGCGAAGCCCGGACGCTAAAGAACGAATGCGCAGCTGTGCATCCACTGATGTTTCCTTCGCGCCGATCATCAGGCAGTTCAACAGACAAAGGTAGGTAAAAAGAAACACGAAAGTAAGCGAAGGCGGTTCGGGAAGGAAAACCACGATACCCCCGGTGTAAATCAGGGCGACACAGAGTTCTTTGGGGAAGTAGTGGCGGGAGAGTTTTTGGTTGAGCCAGGTATACAGCACGCAGAGCAGGAGTAATACGCTGCCCTGTTTGAGCTGGAAGCTACTCAGTTGGGTAGCTGTGATGAGATTCAGCGCGAGAACACCGAACCATACGCGCCAGAGCAGAATCCGCCGGCGTTTGGCGAAACGATGGCGGACTGAGAGCAGGGCGGTCGATGGGCGGCGTGCGACATCGAAGAGTCGGTCTGCGGTGTAGCTCAACCAGACGGAACACCCAAGCACCAGGTAAGCAGGGAGAGAAAGCGGAACGCCGATGGTCGAAGCGAGGGCGCCTTGCCAGAGCACCGAAATGAATGCGGCGTCGATGCCGAGCACATTGGGCCACTGCCAAGGTGGGATAACTTGTTTTTGAGCGAGAGGCATTTCAGTCGTTCCATACCATGTCGCAAAGCAGTGGCCGGTGGTCTGAGGCGTGATCGGCGGGAGTTGCACGATCCGTCCAAAATCGGCATTGCCGGATAGGGCCGCGCAGAGCGATGCGGTCCAGGGCAAAAAGCGCGGGACGCACCGGGAAGGTGCGAAGTTTGGAAATGACATCGAAGGCCTTGCCGAACCGGCGGAAGTAGGGCCGGAGGGGCAGCCACTCGTTGAGGTCGCCGAGTAGGACGAGATTCGGCGGGCCGTCCATAAGTCCGACGTGTTTGAGTAGCTCGACAGATTGTCTTTGGCGATCAGCTGCGCGAATATCGAGGTGCGTGACGGCAACGCGCAGGGAGATTCCGTTGATCGTCGTATCGGCAATCAGGATACCCCGGGGCTCACCGCCTCCGGCGGGTAGCTCGACGCGCTGCACCTTGGTCGCGGGTTCGCGGAGGAGCAATAGGTTGCCATAGTTAGCCGATGGTTTGCGCATCGTCTTGCCGTAAAGGACGCTGCGGTAGGGCAGGTGCTCCAGTTTGCGGAGGAAGTCGCGGTCGAGGGCGTCGTCCTGATGCACCTCCTGGAGACCAACGATGTCCGCATCCGCCCGGTGGATGATCGCCAGCACACGTTCCGGGTTCTCGCGTCCTTCCCGACCGATGCAACCGTGGATGTTGTAGGAAAGAATCCGCATTACTTGAAATTTTTCCGCAGCCAGTAGCCGAGATCGATCGGGTCGTCCGGGTCGAGCAGTTGGGTGTCGGCCAGTTTACGCTGGACCGAATTGAGGGGATCGTAGTGGAGGTCGCGCAACTGGTGCCGGCTGTTTGCCCTCAGCCGACGGATCGTTTCATGAATCGAGCCAGTGGCGGCCAATGCCTCCTGAATGGCATCGGCGCTTTGGTCGAGATGAATGCCGAGCAGGCGGTGCAGCATCGTTTCTGCCACGGGTGCCGGTTCGCCGAGCCCGAGGGCCATGACGATCTCGGAATCCACCTTCATGGAGCGGTTGCTCAGGTTGGCGGAGCCGTGGAGTAGCGTGGCATCGTCGCAGATCATGGCTTTGGCGTGCACGTAAACCTGACTTTCATTGCCTGCTTTATCGCGAACGTGCGGGTAGTAGGCCGCGAAGCGCTTGTGTTTATCAGCTGAGCGCAGTTTTTCGAGTAGGCGGCTGCGGAGGAGGCCGAGCGTGCCTTCTTCCAGCCAGCCACCGGTGTCGCGGGTGATGATCAGGACGGCCTCCGGCCCGTCGGGCTCTTCCAGTCGTTTGGCGATGGCGTCGGCAATGGGGTGGGAGGAGAGGTATTGGTTCTCAAGGTAAATGTAGCGCTCCGCTGCGGCAATGCGGGCAAGGTAGAGTGCTTCGACTTGGGTGATGGCCGGGTAGTCCTTGTAGGCGGAATAGGTCAGGGCAAAGGCGGCGGTCTCTTTCTCAAATTCGACTTTGAGGGAAGGGGGCCAGATTTCGACGCTTTCGGAGGGCTCCGGCCAGGGGGCGGATTTGTTAGTCGCCCGTTTCCAGCGGTCGCGGCAAAGTTCATCGAGTGTTCGGGCGGCCGGGCCGGTCAGAGCTGCCTGTATGTCGTGGTAAGGCTGGTAGTGCTCGCCGTCCGGGGTGACCCGCCGCGGGTCGCCGGGTTTATGCTCGTCGGTATCCCAGCGCCATTTGCTGAAATCGAGGCCGCCATTGAAAGCGAACTGGCCATCGACCACCACGACTTTTTGATGATGGGAAGCGCCTGCGTTGATTGCCGAGTCGGTCACGAGGTGCAGCCGGGGGTGAGGGTTTCTGCGAAACCGGGAAAAGGGCACCCACTCCCGTTCGGCCAGATAAACCACGGAATAATCCCAGAGCAAAATGTAGATTTCCAGATCCGGCTTTTGGTCGAGCAGCGCGTAGAGAAAATCGGCAAGCCGGGTGGGGAGGTCATCGTCCGGGGACTCGCCACGCACTAGTTCGATATCTCCCGTCAAATCCCAGGCGAGCATGCAAACGTAGCTTTCCGCCTGCCTGAGTGCTTCCCGGAAGGCACGATAATAGGCGGCACCGCTGGTCATGAAGGCGCCCTTTTCCGCGTGACTGCGTTTCCAATAGCGGCGGTCGCTTGTGGGTTCTGTATCGGATTCAGTATGGTTAATATTCTCCATGACAGCGGTGAGTGTGAGCAACTTTTGGCGAGACCCCAATTAATTATGAACCTTCTTTATTTTGCGAGTCGATGACTAAGAGCGGCGTATGGATTACGATGCGGATCGGCCATCGTCAGCACGGGGAAATTTTCTGAGTTGCCCCAGTGCCCGGTTTGCTGGCAACCTTTCCGTTGACCATGGAAATATCCGCTCAAGACCTCGAATTGATCGAGAAATACAATCGTCCCGGGCCCCGCTACACGAGTTATCCGCCGGCCAATCATTTCCGGGAATACACGGATTACACGCCGCTGCTCGCGGGGGTCGAGCAAGGCGATGCCCCGCTTTCGCTCTATTTCCACCTGCCTTTTTGCGAGACGCTTTGCTGGTTTTGCGGTTGCCACCAGATCACGACACTCGACCGGGATCGGGGCGATGACTACCTCGACCTGCTGGAACGGGAGCTGGCGATTTATTCCCGGCACTTGCCCGCCGGACGCGAGGCGGTGCAGCTGCACTTCGGCGGTGGCACGCCAAATTTTTTCAAGGCCGCACAAATCGACCGTCTGGGTGCGATGATTGATCGGCATTTCGCCTTCACGGCCGACGCGGAAAAGTCGGTTGAATTAGACCCCCGCCGCTTGAGCCCGGAGCATATTGAGGCTTTTGCCCGGATGGGGCTAACGCGGGCGTCGTTTGGCGTGCAGGATAGTAACCCCGAAGTGCAGAAAGTGATCCACCGGGAACAGCCGCAGGCCATGAACGTCGCGGCGATGGAGACCCTGCGGGCCAACGGCTTCGAGTCGATCAATGTCGATTTGATTTATGGACTGCCGCTGCAAACGCCGGAGAGCTTTGCGCACACTTTGGAGGAAGTGCTGGAGCTACAGCCCGAGCGTTTCGCCGTGTTCAATTATGCCCATGTGCCGTGGATGCGGCCGGCGCAGAAGCTTCTGGAGCGGGCGGGCTTGCCGGACGCGCAGACCAAGCTGGAGTTGCTCAAACTCTGCATCGAGCGCCTGACGGCGGCGGGCTATGTTTATATCGGCATGGATCATTTCGCCTTGCCGGATGATGAGTTGGTGCGGGCGCAGCGTGAACAAACGCTCCAGCGGAACTTCCAGGGCTACAGCACCCGGGCGGGCGTGGAGATTTGCGGCTTCGGTATCTCCAGTATCTCGCAGGGCGCTACCGGCTTTCGGCAAAATGTAAAAGACCTTGAAAGCTACCGCGCCTACCTTGAGAAAGATCGGCTTCCCATCGTAAAGGGCTACGAGCTGACGGAGGAGGATCGGCTGCGGGGCGATGTCATCATGCGGCTGATGTGTGATCTCTCGCTTGATTACGGTGCGATGTCGGAAAAGTGGGAGATCGACTTCGCCGCGCACTTCAGCGACGCGCTGGAGCGATTGAAGGAGCCCGCCGAGGACGGACTCCTCGTCTGGACGGAGCGCGGGTTCGCGGTGACCGAGCGGGGCCGTCTTTTTATTCGAAACCTCGCCCTGTGTTTTGACGCCTACCTGCAACCGGCGGAAACCCAGCGGTATTCCAAGACGGTTTGAAAAGCGTGGCGTGCGAGCTTGCCATTTCGACAGTCTCAAGGCCATGAGTTCATCGAAGGGCTCGCGCTTGCGTTTTATTCAGTCTTATCGGAATCGAGAGCAACACTGCCGCAGGCGCTCGCAAGCGAGCACGCCACGAAAAATTTATGCATCCACCTATCTCAAAAGAAACCGCTGACCTCATTCACCGGCTACCCAAGACGGAGACGCATCTCCATATTGAGGGGGCCCTTCCCTATGCGCTCCTGCAAAGGCTGGACCCGGAACGGTTTGCCGAGCCGCAGGCTTGCTGGGCTCCGGATTTTAAATGGCCCTGCTTCGAGGATTTTGAGTCGCACTTGATCGAGCACGCCGTGCAGTGGTTTACCACGCCCGAACGCTACCATGAGGCGGCGAGGGAGATCTTTGCCGGGCATCTGGCGCAGAATGTGCGCTATGTGGAAACGTCGTTTCACGCGGGGATCATTGAGTTTCTCGGCATACCCGGCCCCGAGATTCTCGCGGCGATCCGGTCGGCCGTGCCCGAGGGTTTGGAGGTGCGTGTTTTCATGGGTATGGCCCGCAATAGCTACAATGCCACGCTGGCTCCGGTGTTGGAAGACTGTGTGACTTGGGACGGTCTCGCCGGGATCGACCTGCACGGAGTGGAGTATCTGCCGCTCGAAGCATGGACGCCCAGGCTCTGGGAGAAGGCCCGCAACCACGGTCTTGTGACAAAGGCCCACGCCGGTGAGTTTGGACCGGCGGCTCACGTGCGCGAGGCAATTGAAGTCCTCGGGGTCAGGCGAATCCAACATGGCATCCGTGCGGTGGAAGACACCCAAGTCATGGATCTGGCGATACAAAGTGGGGCCACGTTTGATGTTTGCCCGATCAGTAATGTCAAACTGGACGTGACTGATAAACTGGAAGCGCATCCGATCCGCCGGTTTTTTGATCGCGGCCTGCGCTGCACGGTGAGCACAGATGACCCCTTTTCCTTTGGCAATACCGTGGAAGACGAATACGCCGCGCTCAGCGCGGGGTTAGGGTTTAGCAACGACGAGCTGAAGCAGATCGCCCGGAACGGTTTTGAGGTGGCGCTGGTGGATGACGCAACCCGCGCGGGCTGGATGCGTGAAGTGGATGATGCGTAAATTGAGCGATTTATAAGGCTTTCTGCCGCCGGGTGAGCGGGGGCATGTTTTCGAAGGGGAGCGGTGGGCGCTCTTTAGCGAGGCTTTGCCGGCAGATGGCTTTCAGATCGCGCCAACGGTCCCAATCGTAATCGGGAGCGTGGGCGATGTGGAGGCGGAGGCTGCGCCACTCGATGCGGGCGCGTTCGATGTCGCCCTGGCTGAGTTCATCGTCGGTATAGAGCGCGGCGTGGCTGCTTTTGTGCTCAATGTTGTAGAAGATCTCGCTGGCACCCTCGCCGTAGTCCTCGGGGAGGCCACGCCGGAGGTAACCGGGGATGGTGCGCATACCGTAGGCCTCCTGGCAGAAGGCGGTGAGTGGGCGTCCGGCGAGGGCGAGGGCATTGAAGCGGTGGCCGGCACGTAGGTTGGCCAGATCGTAGAGGATTTCTTCGATGGGGTAGTTTTCAGCTTCGAGGGCGGCGGCTACGGCGAGGCCTTCGCCGTGGTTGAAGCAGGAGGCGATGATGCCGCGCCGGGTGGGGTGGGCGTTCCCGTCGATAAGACCGAGCGCAAACCATTGCTCAGCGACGGTGTTTGCGGAACTGGAGCCTTGTGCTGTGGTTTTCCCGTCGGGTGTGCTGCCGTGTATTTCGCGCTTGCGTTCGATCGGGTTGAGGAGGCCTTTTCCATCGAGATCTTTGAGGGCGTAGATTTGGCCTTCGGCGTAGTCCAGCTGGGCATACAGAATGCCGCGCCGTTCACCGATATGGATGGCCTGACCGCCACGCGTGAGCTGGGGGAGTTGGGGGACGATGTGGCTTTCAATTTTTTCGAGTGTCCACAGTTTGGCTACGTTGGGTCGTTTGCCATCGCTGCGGGCCTGCTCGCGGAGTGCTTTGCGCAGCCACTTCGTGAGCGTGAGCCGGTCTTCGCCGTCGTTCTGTGGAAAGGTGGCGAGGGGGGCTTCGATGCCGTAGCGTCGCGCCCGACCCCGCCCAAATTTGCAGATGCTCCCGATGCGCAGGCTGGCGACGATTTTTGGGCTGCTCAGTCCCGGGTGCCAGGTGCCGCCTTCGAGAAACCAGGTGTCTTTGAGCGGAAAGAGAACGGGGGCCCGCTTGCGCTCCCAGATGCCCCCGCTATTCTGAAATTCGGTGATGATGCCGCCGGAGAGATTTTGTTCGGCAGTGGCTTCACCCTGGGGGGCGGGTTGCTGGCTATGGCGCTTATGCAGAAAGTCGTCGAGGCCGAGGCGAATCGGCTCTTCGGAAAAGAGCCGGGCCGTTAATTCGCGGGTGGCGTCAAGGGGCTCTTTGCCGGTGTCAAGCGCACTCTGGATAACGGTGAGGAGGGAGGGCCAGTCGACGTTTCCCTCACGTCGCAAACGAAGGGGGCGGGCCTCGGTGAGTCGGGGGGTGCCGTTGGCGAAGAGGACGCTGCCGCGCTCGTCGAGCCCGCGCCGACCGGCCCGGCCAAACATTTGCAGCAACTCGTCGGGCCGGAGCTGGCGGTGGATTTCGGCGACGCGGTATTCGCGGTCAAGGACGAGCACTGAGCGCATGGCAAAGTTTATCCCGGCGGCGAGTCCGGTGGTGGCGACGATCACTTTGAGCTGGTTGTTTTTAGCCAGCGGCTCAACGAGGGCGGCGCGCTGCGCGTAGCTCATCCCGCTGTGGTGGAAGGCGACGCGTTGCTTGAGCGTGCGGGTGAGCTCGCGGCCGGCGATGGCTTTTTGCTCGTGGGTGAGGACGAGTGCATTGGGCTCGGGGAGGGCCGCGGCGAGGGTGCGGGCGAGGCTTTCTGCCGCCTTGCGCCGGGGAGCGAAGATGAGGATGGGGCCCAGCCCGGCATCCAGTGCGCGGGCCACGTAGCGCGGCCAGCGACCGTGAATGTCTTTTGAGGCGGCGAGCTCGGGCAGGGCCTTGAGATGGATTTCGTCGAGGGGGACGGGGCGCTCTTTGTGTTGGACCGTGGCGACGGTGCGACCGCAACGGCGGAGCCAGGCTTCGACCTCGCGCGGGTTGGCCACGCTGCCGCTGAGGAGTAAGAGCTGCGTTTGCGGGGGTGCCGTGGCGAGGGCGAGTTCGTAGTTTACCCCGCGGGCCGGGTCGCCGACCATTTGGTATTCATCGATGACGAGGAGGCGGGGCCCGCGACCCGTCATGAGGGCCCGCTTCTGGGTCTCCAGAGTGGCCACAATGATCGGGGCGTCTGTCTGATCGCTGATGTCGCCGGTCTCGATCCCCACCTGCCAGCCCCTGGCGCGCCACTCTTGGAGTTTGTCGTTGGCCAGGGCACGGGTAGGCACGGTGAAAACCGCCTTGCCCGGAAAGGCGCGCTCCACGAGATGTTCGAAAATAAAGGTCTTACCCGCACCGGTGGGGGCGTCGACAATGACGTCGTGCTCGGCCCGTAGCAGGTTGACCGCCTTCTGCTGCCAGAGGTCGGGAATGGTCAGAGCTGTTTCGAAAGGGTCCATGCGATAATGACAAAATAAGCCGTCTGAACCGGCTTACTCAAACACGACAGCACTATAAACGGCCCGAACCACATCCGCCATGCGCTCGTAGTCGAGACGATCCCACGTGTCATCGGCGGTGTGGTAGTTATGGTTTCGATAGAAGGCAGTGTCTGTAACCATGACGGCGTCCATATCAAATTCCCAATAATTGCGGTGGTCGGAAAAATCGATGCCAGGTATCTGGGCGGGGGCCGCGATGGAATAGACGCGTAGATCGGTGCTGCCTTTCATGCCAACTTTGATCTGAGCGATGTAGTCACGCCGCTTAAAATCTCCGACGACTGCGATAAAATCGCCAGTGCTAGGATAAATCAGGTTAAAGAGATGTGCAGGGTATTCTTGGGAACCGAATTCATCGGAGAAGTAGCCGATCATTTCCAGGGCAATCATCCCCCTTATCGACTCCTTCTCATCGGCGATTGATTCGGCGTGTATGTAGCTGCCCATTTGTTTTGACCCGAAAAATGGAGGTTCTTCGAGTGTGTAGGCAACCAGTTCGATCCTTGTCGTGGGTGGCTGATTCCCGAAAATATATGCGAGTTCAATCAAGCCCGCCACGCCGCTTGCGTTGTCATCAGCGCCGGGTGTTTGATTGTGTGAATCGTAGTGAGCTCCAATGATGGTGCGTTCGCTTTCCGTTGGGCCGAAAAAGCATCTGACATTGCGATAAGCTGACTGATTTACAGTGAACTCCTGGATCTCAACCTGACCACCCGCCTGTTTAAAGTGCGATTCGATAAAGTCTGCCGTGGCATCGAGATTGCCGAGATTGCTAAAACGGCGGGGATGAAAATCAACAGAGAGTTTTTTGACGACGGTTTGCAATCTATCGGTATCAACTTCCAGGTCGATAGTGGAATTCGCACGGAAAGTCGGCTGTGCAAGGACAATCCAAATTACACATAAAATTACGGTAAGGCCAATTGTGACGTTGCGAGTGAATGTGAGCAGGCCTTTGAAAATACCACCGAATCGCCGCTGATCCCGAGCTTTGGGGGAATATTTTGGTTTAGAGTTAGCGTTGCTCATTTTTACATTCAAATGCTCGGCTTGAGAATCAGCACGCCGTCGTGGGCTTCGGCGATTTCGCGCATGACGTTGGCGAAACGTGTATTGCCCTGGGGTGCGCCGATGCGGAAGGGGTTCACGAGAGTGGGGAAGCCGACCGCGCTGATGGAGACGGGGCGCTTACTGGTGTTGGGGTCCCGGGGGTTGAGGCGGTCGAGGTTGATGAGGAGGCTTTGCGTGGAGCCCCGAAAATCGTCACCGATGACGTAGAGGCTCATTCTATCGGCATCGGTGAGCCCCGGCTTGAGATCGCCAATACTCTTGCGCAGGCCCCGAGTGGGATCGCTGGCGCTGCTGACGGGATAGCGGAGAATTCGCCTGAGGGCCTGCTGGCGGAGGCCGGGTGTATCGGGCAACCAGTAGCCGGCGCGTCCGCCGAGCATGTAGTTGCCGCTCGTATCCAGAAACTGTATACTTTGGACCTCCGGTAGGCTGTCGAGGAGCTCACGGATTTGTTCGGTGACGCCATAGTGGAGTTGGCCGGTCAACTGGTTGCGCATGCTGCCCGAGGTATCGATAATGAAGGCGACGTGGGTGGCATCGGCGGGGAGGCCGATGGGGGGGAGATCTTCGTGTTTGAAGCTCTGGAGCAGGCGTTTGGCCTCGGCAGCAGCCTGCTGCCCCGTGCTGAGATTGGCCTGGCGGCTGTCGTATTCCTGCTGCAAATCGGCCAGTTTGGATTCCAGTTCCTGGATGATGGATTGGATGCGGGCGCGCTCTTGGCTGGTCTGCTCGCTGTTAATCGCGGCTTCCAGTTGGGCGGCTTTGTTGGCGACATCGGCTTCGAGCATGGCGAGCTCGGCTTGCAGGGACTCGAGTGTGGGGACGTCGATCTCGCTCTCGACCCCATGGGGGCCGGAGCCGATGGAGAGGACGAATAAAAGCAGAATGGCCCCAAAGCCGCAGGTCAGGCAGTCGAGAAAAGAGAGGCTGAATACTTCGATGGATCTGCGTTTGATCATAGGCTTAAGTGCGAGAGGGGCGAATGCGGAGATTCGCGATCCCGGAAGTCGATGGGGTGATGGTCGATCATGGGCTTAGAGGGTGGGCCAGTCGTTGTCGGGAATCAGGGTAATGCCTCCGGTGTTGCCGCTGAGCCGCCAGAAGAGTCCGGCGGCGGAGGGATCGCCCTCGAAGGGGAAGAGGATGGCGTTGACGGGGGCGTTGGGGCGATTGGCCTGAGCGCGGTTGAAGAGCTGGACGCGGTCGGCTTCGCTCAAGTTGCCGCCCGGGGGGGCGGGGGCGGTGGGGAGTCCGTCGCCGATGAGGAGCAGGCTGCTGGCGCGTTGGGGTAGCTGGTTGACGGTGGCGAGGCCACTGGCGAGGTCGGCCCCGCCGCTGGCTTCGAGTTTATCCAGGCGCTCAAGGAAAGTAAGCAACGCGGCATTATCGTAGGGGTCGATGTAGGGGTTTTGGCTGGTCCCGGAAAGGGCGGTGGTGTCCTCGGCCATGGCAAAAACTGCGACATCGGTCCCTTTCGGGATGGCGGCGATGACGGCGCGGAGGGCGGCCTTGGCCCGCAGCCATTTCTCGGCGGTGGCCCCGTTGCCTTGCTGGATGATTTGCAGGGCACTTTGAGCATTGGGAGCCAGCATGCTGCCGGAGCTTTCGAGCAGAATGACGGCTTTCGGGCCCCGCAGGCGGAGGCCGGAGAGATAGCTTTGGTCGGCCGAGGGCCGGTCGAGCGCGGCGGGTTCCTGGGCGGGTTCTGTCTCGGTTTCGAGGGCGGCGAGGGCCTGCGCCTGATCCTCGATGGCTTTGGCGAGACGTTCCTGCTCGGCTGCGAGCTGGGCGAGGCTGGTCGCCGTGGTGTCGGGTTGGGGGACGAGTGCTTCGATCTCTTGATCAAGGGCTTTTTGTCTGGCTTCGGCCTCGCGGATGGCGGCTTGCAGTGTCTCAGCGGCTTCCCGCGATTGGGTGGCTTCCTCCTGGCTTTCGGTGACCTGTGCTTTGGCGGTGAGGATGAAGAGCAAAAGAACGGCCCCGAATCCGCAGGAGATGACGTCCATGAAAGAGAGCGCTGAACTTTGGGCTTCG
>JAAAPI010000415.1 GCA_009908325.1 Verrucomicrobiota bacterium
AGCAACTTATTGGATCTCGTGGAGCTTTTGAATTTGACATTTGAGCAAGAGCCTGGCGGCAAGCGGGACTCAAATGTCAAATTCGCTCCACTAGAGTTCGATGGAGCGCAGCGTGGCTTGGACTCAACCGTGTAGGCGCAGAGCGCGCTCGTCATGCTGCGTGACACGTTCAGATCTCTGTCGTGCGGCCAGCAACTTTCATTAATGATGATGCGGCGCTGCAGTGAAATCGAACGCCAGCGCAGACCCTCGCGCGGCACTGAACCCCGGTATCGGCAACGCCAGGCAAACCGTGGCAGGCTTTCCCAAACGCGTTCGCCGCTGATATAGAGTCGTCTGTAGCCCATCAGTGGTCCTGACGCGTCTTTTCAAGCTGCTTACCATCCGCAGTGGAGGAGGCATGGCCTCGCAATTCTTGTCATCGACTCCCTTCGGACAGGCCGACCTGTCCACCTGCGAACGTGAGCAGGTCCATTTACCGGGGTCCATTCAGCCCCACGGCGCGTTGCTCGTTGTTCGCGAAAGCGACCATGTCGTAGTGAAGGCAAGCGCGAACGTCGCCAACTATATTGAATTTGAAGAGGCAATCATCGGCCGATCCCTCGCATGCCTGGGCGGCGACCTGGACGAGCGCGTGCGGGAGAATCGAAGCGAGTCATTGACGGATATCCCGATTGCAATGCGGTGCGAAATCGGGAACCCGGCCAGGGAATTCGATGCGCTCCTCCATCGCCTGCCGAGCGATGGGCTTGTCATCGAATTGGAGCCTCCTGGACCATCTCCGGACTTGTCACCGCAGATCGAGCACGCTCTTCAGAGCGTTTTCGCTTGTTCCTCTCTGAAAGAGCTTGGCGACCAAGTGGTTGAGTTCATTCAAACTCTGACCGGCTACGATCGCGTGATGCTGTATCGCTTCGATGAGGAGGGACATGGTCAGGTATTTTCCGAGAAATGCGCCGGTTTAATGGAAACTTATCTGGGAAACTGGTATCCGGCGTCCGACATCCCACAGATTGCGCGACGTCTTTATCAGCGCAACCGCATGCGGATGCTGGTGGACGTCGACTACACACCCGTTCGGATTGTTGACGAACAGGACCGGAATCCTCACGAAGATTTCGACATGTCCTTATGCTTTCTCCGGAGCATGTCACCAATCCATATTCAGTACCTGAAGAACATGGGCGTTTCTGCCACGCTGGTGGCCTCGCTCGTTGTCGGCGGGCGCTTGTGGGGCCTGATCGCATGTCATCACTATAGCCCCCGCTTTGTCCCCTATGAAATCCGGGCCGCGTGTGAGCTGCTGGCTGAGACGATAGCAACCCGGATCACCGCCATTGAGAGCTTTGCGCGCGCCCAATCAGAACTCGCTGTCCGTCATCTGGAAGAGCGGGTGGTGGAAGCTATGCGGCGCGAGGGCGATTGGAAGCCCGGGCTGTTCGCCAAGCCCCATGGGCTTCTTGATCCGCTGAAGGCAACGGGCGCAGCGCTGTTTTACGAGGAAGAAATCCTTACCACGGGACAGGTTCCGAGCACGGAGGATCTTCGTGAAATCAAAGGATGGCTCAAAGAAAACCGGGATGACTTGGTCGTCACGAGCTGTCTTGGTGAGGAAGATCCCGATTTCACGCGGTTACGGAAAATCGTAAGCGGCCTTATTGCCGTGCCTGTTTCAGCAGGGGCCAACGAGTTTCTCGTATGGTTCCGGCCTGAGCGCGTGCATACGATGACGTGGGGCGGCGACCCCAACAAGCCCTTCATTCCGAGCAACGATCCGTCGGAACTCTCGCCAAGACAGTCCTTCGCCAAATGGCACCAACAGGTCGAGGGAAGGGCTGAGCCATGGAACACTGGCGATGTCGAGATCGCCCGCATGATCGGCGAGACAATATCCGATATCGTCCTGCAGTTCCGCACGCTAAGGATGTTGGTTGTTCAGGACCAACTCGATCAGATCAAGCGGCGGGTCAAGGCTGCGAATGAACTCAGCATCATCGCCGATGAGAATGGAGATGTGATTCTCGGCAACAGGTTATTCGAATTATTTCCCCACGTATCAAAAACACACCTGAAAAACGTAACGGATGTATCGTCGATTTTCACAAACTCCGAAAAGGTTTTAAGTGGTCTTGTCCAGATGATCACGCAGCGCCGTCCCTGGTACGGCGAGGTCGAGCTGGCGGATGCCAAGGAAACGAAAACGTGGATCTTGCGAGGCGATCCGGTGCTCTCTCCATCAGAGCGTTTGCTCGGCTTTGTCCTTATCTTGACGGATGTCAGCGCACGCAAAGCCGCCGAGCAAGCCCGTCATGCATTGAAAAGCGGAATCATCCAGCACCATGAGATCAAGTCCTTGCAAGAGGCGCATATAGCAGACGAACGATATTCCAGCTTGATTTCTGATGTCGTTGGAAATGCACAGCGTGCCGCTATGGAGGTGGCTGACAGCGTCGAAGTGGGCACGATTCCGAAGATGTTGGAGGCCATTCGATCATCTGTGATGCGAACCGACGAGCTGCTTCAACGTTTGATGCGTCATGCGGCCACGGATCAATCACAGAACAAGGATGGAACGAACTGAAACCTTCGGTATATGTGGGGGATATTCGCACTGCACGGCTCAGTCGGTGCCAGTAAAGGATTTTACTTCAAGGGAGACTTGTATATTCAGATTGAATGCTGCGGCAGCTTCTCTTGCAACTGCTTCGATCTCCAGTGCGTCATCGACCGCCACGGCTAGAGCATCGACATAGTCGACTTTGAACCGGTTAATGTCTTCTATGTCAGGAAACATGTAAAAATTCAAGGCGGTCGATGGTAACCCAGTCTTTCGCAACAGTATCCTTTTGAGTATCTGGCCGCCATTGAGGTCACCAAGGTAGCGCACATAGGCGTGGGCAATCAAGAGAGTCCGGTTTTCTCTTGCAGAGTTCAGGATTTGAGCTCCATAGCTTTCGCCACTGACCAGAAGCGGAAGGATTGTTTCCCAACGAGATCCATACAGTGCCTCGAGGTCCAAACGAATCGCGTTGGCGCGATGCAAGGCCTTGGCTGAGATAATCCCGGGAGCAAATGTCGTCGGAAGGCGTTCGAATTCGCGCTCAAGGTGCTCATATGCTGGCAGCAAGTTGCGCAGCAAGAGCGCGTAGCCGAAGCGACTCGCGTCACCTCGCAGCACGTCCCGCACAATGCCCGTCCGTTCGGCCTTCACATGAAGCGGCTGGGTGTAAGTTCGCAGCGCCTCCAGGAGACCGGCGTCACGCGGTTCAGAATTGGTGGGGTTGGCTGACATGTGAGCAACACTGGCGTAGAACGGTGCTGCGTTCAGCTTACGCGAAAGCCGCTTCTGCGCAAATGGCTGATCTGCGCCCGCACACCATGCCGTTGAGGCGGAACTATGCCAGCCGCACCGCTACAAGAAGCTGAAGGGCTGGAACGGCACAAGCGCGTGGTGTCACCGCCGGACGAGTGGTATGAGACCGTCCGGCCGCATCTCAGCCCGAAGTTGCGCGCGCTCGTCACGCTGCTGAACACGCACGGGCTACGCGCATCCGAGGCGTTACAGCGCACGCCGGACGATCTCGATACGAAGAGCCAGTCCTGGGTCTTACGGCTGGGTGAGTGTGACAAGGCCGGCGACCGGGTGCAGATCCCCTCGCCGAGCACGTCATTGAGGGCTTGCAGAACGCCTATCGCTGGAAAGAACCGCGAATGCCGATGCAGCACTACGGCCACGAAGAGCAGACCGAGATTCAGCAGCGCGTCCACGAGGTCCGTCGGGCATTCTGGACCAACGTCAGGTTATCTAGCCAGGAAACAGCCGACTAGCGGCTGGTGTGGCAAATCTGGGGCAAATCCCGTCGAGTTATGACGCCACCTTTCAAATAATGCATAAAAAAAATCAAGAGGTTAGAGTGGTGGGCGCGACTGGGATTGAACCAGTGACCTTTCCGGTGTGAACGAGTAGATCAATTTGACTTGCCCCACCACAAATTCGATCTAACCCGTTGATTTAGATGATTTTTTTGCATTCGTCACGGAATTGGTCATCCGAGTTTGCCCCAGATTTGCCCCACTAACTTCGGGTTGCTCATTTGTTCTGGGTTGCGAATTTTGCGACTCCAGGTTGTCGCGCCACAACGATCAGGA
>JAAAPI010000047.1 GCA_009908325.1 Verrucomicrobiota bacterium
GTTGGAATGACAATCCCTTCACCACCTGGTTTGAACCGTTCCTGCCCGCCTTCGACTTTCGCAATCCTGCATCGATTCACTTTCTCCTGGAAGATGCCGAACACTGGCTCGGTGCGTATGGGCTCGATGGCTATCGTCTCGACGCCGTGAAGCACATTCGCCCCGATTTCTGGTGGCGTTTCCGCAGCCGCATGCGCGACAGCTTTCCAGGGGCAAATCATTATTTCGTCGGTGAGACGTTTCAGAATCGGCAAGGGATCGCCGACTTCGTGGGACCCAACATGCTGGACGGGCAGTTCGACTTTCCGCTTTATGATGTGCTCATACCGGTTTTTGCGCGGGGAATGGGGGGCTTTGATCAACTGGAGGAAGCGCTTCGCAGCTCGGAGGAGATCTACGGTCGCAGCGTTCGCATGTCGCCCCTGCTTGGGAATCATGATAAAGCCCGGTTTATGGCCTATGCCGACGGGGATCTCCCGGATCCGCTTATCCACGACGAAGAGGAAGTCGGGTGGGCGAAGCATATCAAAGTCGATCATTCTGTGTCCTATGCGAAATTAAAAATGGCGATGACGTTTTTGCTCAGCATCGACGGGATACCGATGATTTACTACGGCGATGAAATTGGCATGACCGGTGCGGGCGATCCAGACAATCGCCGGATGATGCGCTTTGGTTCAGACGTGACCGCCCACGAGGCGGCGGTGAAGGAGCACTTTTCAACACTCGCCCACGCTCGCCGTGCGCATCCCGCACTCTACATGGGGAGTCGACGCGTTCTGGAGGCTGACGCAGACACCTATGCCTACCTTCGTGCTCACGAGGCGGATCGTGCCTTGGTTGCCTTCAATCGCTCCGATGCACCGGCCACCCTCGAGCTGCTAACGGCACCTGAGATTAAAACGGGGCTGCTCCGGGATGTCATTAGTGGCGATGAAGTCTCGGTGACCAATGGGCGGGTTACTCTCCGGTTGCAGCCGATGACCTCGGCTGTTTTTGTAAACGCGAAGTAGACGAATGCGGATCAGAGCACAGAGTTTTATCGTGTTGTTGCGGCTATCTTGCCTGCTAATTTTAATAGTGGGTCGGTTGCATGCTGAGGCGCCGGTCGACAAATTTCCCGAACTGGATTTGCCTACATTGGCTGAGCGCGCGGAGTCGAGCTACGCCAATGACCCGGGCGAGTCGATTGAATACATGAAAGAGATAAAAGGTCGTCTGACCGGTGCCATGAGCGAGGAATACCGTGGCATTTATAAAGAGAATCTGTATCGGCTAGGGCTGGCGCACATGCTCTGGTATCAGCAAGATGGAAACCCGGAACATCTGGAAGCGGGCATTCCGTATTGGTCGGAGTTTATCAATGAGTTCCTGAAAGACCCGCGCCATCCCCTTGCCATGCTGAATCGTGCAGATTCGTATTACGGCTCGGAGCAGTGGAACGAGGCGGTGCGCGCCTACCGCCATGTATTGGAGATTTACACGCTGCAACTTGAACCCGATGAGTTGCTTGGACTACTCCAACGATTGGTGGATGCGGCGGCGGAAGGTGAGGATACCGAGTCAATCGAAGCCACACTTTGGCGCTTTATGCATTCTGATTTTCCAGCGAAAGTGCGCCTTTTCTGTTTGAATGCACTCTTTGACGAGGCCCTTGCATCTGAAGGCGTTGAGGATCTCATGCGAATCGTGGCGGAAATCAACCGGGAGCGCACGTTTCGTTATGATCTTGGGATCAACCTGCGCTTACTCAGTGCTGGGGATCGCTTTGAAGAGGAAGAACGCTATCTCGAGGCCGGCTTGTTGTTTTCGATGGTGCTCCCAATCGAGCGTCTTCTCAACTCGGTCGAAGACGCCTTGATTGAGGTAGAAGAGCGGCTTTTCCGCAAACAATACCTCGCTTCAAACCGGGATGCGCTCGAATCGAATCGGGACGCCCTGCGCGAGCAGCGCGCCCGGCTCGTGGAGGCACCGCGCTATACGGCTAATTTGCGTTGGCGGCAGGCCCGCGTCCTGCAACTAATGGGGCGTTCTTACGAGTCCTTTTTCGCATTCAAAAGCCTCATCGAGGAATTCCCTCAGCACAAGCATGTGGAGCAATTTCGTTACGCTGGTTTTCTGCAAGGGCTGGCGTGTCGTTACTACGCCGACGCAGTTGTAATGGGGGAGGCCTATTTGAATGAACCGGCATTTGTCCTCTACGAAAAACCAATAGCCGTGCGGCTCGCACAGCTCTACGAACGCTCCGGCGACATCGACAAGCTCGCTCCTCTCGCCGATGAATTTCTCAATCGGTTCCCTTACGAACCTGTCGCCTCGCAAATGGCTCATTGGCTGGGGCAGGGCTTGTTTCGAGAGGGAAAGGCTGAGGAAATCCTCCGCACTTTCCCCGACTGGGCGGCGGCTTTTCCCGATGGTGTTTTTATCGACGCGGTATTTTACTGGTCGGGCATGGCCTATCTTTTCGACGGCGACTTCGAGCGTGCGCTGCGTTCGTTTGAGAGTGTTATCGAGGCCCACCCTGGCAGCGTTTACTTAATGGAAAGCCGTTTTCGCCGTGGCGTCGCTTATTTCGGGATGGGCGACTATGCCAGCGCCCGCAAAATTTTCACAGAGTGGATCGGGCTTGTATCCGAGCACCCGCTACTTCCGGAGGCCCATGTATTTATGGGTGATCTCGATGCCATGGATGCTCAGGTAGAGTCGGCACTGAGTCATTACAGGGAAGTAGAGACGCTGAACGGGAGCCAGGGGTTGATTGACCATGCCTATTTTGAATCGGCATCACTGCTTGTGGCCAACAAACGGTTCGCTGAGCATTCAGAGTTATTGGAGCGTTACCTGACTCGGTATCCTGATTCTCCGTCCGCCGCAGATGCAGTTCTTCGACTTGCCCGCGTGGATATCGAACTCGGGAGGATCGAATCCGCTTTCGGCCATTACCGGAAAGGAATCGAAAGCTTTGGGAACCGCACCGAAAGTGACCATGTCGATCAGCTGATTGATGCTTGGTGGAAAACCGATACCGAGATACGCATGCGGGCGAAGCAGGTCGCCGATTTTCTCAGGCGCTTCATGAGCGATGAAAGCTTTCGTTCCGAGATGCTTTTTGACCGGGTCGGTCAGATTCAGTATCTCAGCGCGCACCCTCAGATTCCCGAGGATTTGGGAGCACTCTTGAGTCCGCGCAGCAAAATTTTCGAACAGCTCGCCAAACGAACCGCTAAAGGTCCGGCGATGAAAGACCGTGTCCTTAAGCTGGAAGACTACGAGCCACTCCTGAGGATCCACCGGGAAGTGAAGCGTGCGCTCGAACAACTGCCGGAGAAACTGCCGGGCAAGGTCTTCGCAGAAATGTATGAAGAAGCAGTGGCAGCGGATGAAACCGCCCTCTCGCTGCGCCTTCTGCGCGTCCTCAACCTGCGCACGGGACGCAAGGTGGATCCGGGAAAATTTGGTGAGGATGCATTCGATCAGGCCAGCCCGATGACACTCGTTTGGATTGCCGGTTTGATGCGGGAGACGGACCCTCAAAAGGCACGCTCATTATTGAATCAGGTAATCGAGCGTGGGTCGACATCTGCGTCCGCCTCCGAGGCACTGTTCGCATTGGGCGAGCTGGAATGGCAAACGTCAAACTTTATGGCGGCTTCGGAATATTTCGGACGGATAGTCGCCGATTTTTTTAACCATGAGCGAGCCCCCGAGGCGGCCATGCTTCAGGGCGACGCATTGCGCCAGGGCGGAAAATTTACCGCCGCAATCGAGAGCTACACAATGATTCTCAACCAGAGGGATTGGCGCGGCCGGATTTGGGCAGAAGCCACGTTTAAAGTGGGCCTTTGTTTTCTGGAATTGGATGAGCTGGGAAAAGCACAGGGCTTTTTTGAGCGGACCTATCTGGCTTATCGCGGCTACCCGCACTGGGCAGCCGAGGCGGCCGTTGCGAGTGGAAAACTTTTGGAGAGGCTGGGGGACTTAGAGTCGGCTCGCCGTACGTATCAGTCCTTTCTGGATTTGCCCGATGCCGAGGAGTCATCTCATTACGGAGCTGTTCTTCGACGCATCGAAAACTTAAACCAAAGCGATTATGTGGAAGCAGGCAGCTAATTTATTTCTCCGCAGCGCACTCGTTTTTGCTTCTGTGCTCCATGCCGGGGCACTGGAACTGCCCGTCCGTCTGGATTATCCCAGCAAGGTCACGGACGTGGTGCTCACCGGGGTGGAGAATGCGGAGGTGGTCTTCCGGCCCACCGGCCGCGACACCGGGGGGCGTGCCTATATTTCCTTTGATAACCTGTTGGAGGAGGGAGCCTCCTTGTATTTTATGTTTCCCGAGGAGTTCTACGACGCAGTTGGCCAGCTGAAACGGGGGTCCGCGCTGGCGGCTCTCCCCATCATCCGCCGCGAGACGAGACCGTTTCTCGATGTCATGGAGTTAAGTGCTTTACCGGGAAATCACCTGCCTGCGGTCTACGCTTATGTCGAGGCTCTGGAAGCGGCGCAAATGTGGGGCGAAGCCGTCGAGGTCGCGCTTAGCATACCATTGGCCCAGGCCCCCCCGGCGGCGCTTGAGCGTATCGGAGCCTTGAGTCATGCACTCGACAAGGTGGACGAGGCTGAATTAACGGATCAACTGCATGCGCACATCCTGTCTCCAAGCGACTATCCCCGGCAGCATCTGGTGCAACTCATGCAGCTTGCGGACGAATGGCGGGAGTCAGGCGTGCATGGGAAGGCCTACAGCCTTTACCGTAAAGTTGAAATCAGCGCGAGCCCGCTGCAGACACGAGCACGGCTCTGGGTTGCTTACTGTAGCTTTTATTTGGAGGAAGCTATTGTCCCGGAAAGATTGCTCGACGATCTCCCGGAAGTTGATTTTAAGACGCCGGATTACTCGCTGCGCGAGTTGATTCGAGCCAGACTGCGTATGCGGGAGGGAGAATATGATGCCGCCATGCGCAGTGCGGCCGTGGGCAAAACCTATGCAAGCCCAACTGATTCGTGGTATCCCGAATTATTGTTCATTCTCGCAACCCTCTATGATGGCTTTGCCATGGAGTCGGCATCCGAGGCGGCTCATCGCGAACTCTCCTTACTCTTCCCCTCAAGCCAGTGGGCCGCACAAAGTCTACAAATCCTTGGAAACCAAACTGAAAATTAACCTAATTTATGAATACAATAATGCCTTACATCGTGCCCAAATTTGCATTTCGCTGGGCAATCCCCATTGCTTCCTTTCTCGTCGCCGCGCGACTTAGCGCGCAGACGAGTACTGGAGATGAAGCGGCGCCGGTCGAAGAGTCGATTACCCTTTGGACCATGTTCCAGCAAGGGGGTTGGGCGATGTATCCCTTGCTCCTCTTTTCCATCGCGACGGTCGGTTTGGCTGGCTATTGTGCGGTGTTGATCCGGGACAAGCGCTTTTTGCAACCAGAAGCTGACGAGGACTTGAAAAAAGCCATTGAGAGCGGGGACACCGAAGCCGGACTGACGGCATGTGCCGCGCACGACGGCTACATGACCCAAATTCTGGAAATCGGATTCACAACCATCGAAGAGGGGCATCGCTCGGTTGGCGCGGTTAACGAAGCGATGGAGGAGCGGGCTGGGAAAGTGCTGGCTGGCCCGATGGTGTTTGTGCAATACCTACAGGTCCTGGCTTCGATCTCGCCCATGATGGGCCTTCTCGGCACTGTCAGTGGCATGGTCAAGGCCTTTCGCAATATCGCGGACCAGGGCATGGGGAAACCGGAACTGCTGGCCAACAACATCTCGGAAGCCCTCATCACCACGGCCACCGGCTTGTTGATTGCGATTCCCGCGCTCATGGCCTACTTCTATTTTAAAAACAAATACCTGGCTGCTTCCTCCGGGATCTATGAGCGGCTCGGTAAAATGACGCGTCTCATGACGAAACATGGATTGCTCACGGAAGACACAAAACAGAGTTCCTAAGCGGCTCAATTTCTCGATAGTCCGACTCGATTCAAACGCATAATTCATGAAGCCCCTCCCCCAGGAAGAGACCAGCGATTTGCCGGATTTGACGCCGATGATTGACATCGTTTTCCTGCTCATCGTCTTCTTTATGACGGTAGCCAACATGCAGGTTCGCGAACGGGTGCCGATCAAAGTCCCGCTCGCCGAAAATGCGGTGATCCCCGAAGAACGGGGGGTGCGTATGACCATCACCATCAAAGCAGATGGCGCTTTGTTCTTCGGTGCCCGGCCTGTCGTCATTGAGGAGCTCGCGGGCTACATAGCCGAGAGCAAGGAGGTAGCGCAAGGCATCAAGCTGAATGTGCGGGCCGATGCCAATGTGCCTTTCAAGCAGGTGCGTGAGGTCTTCGCCGCCGCGGCCGAGGGCGGGGTTCCCAATGTTGTGTTTGCCACCCACCAAAGCGATTAACCCCCATGAAAGCCCGCCGACAAAAAATCCAGGAAGACCGCGTCGATCTGACCCCGATGATCGACATCGTGTTCCTCTTGCTGATCTATTTCATGGTGACCACGACCATCGTAAAGGAAGAGGCAGACCTTGGTGTGAAGTTGCCTTCAAGCATGGCCGCTCCACCGGATACACCCCTTCCGGAGCAACACTACATCGATATTCTTTTCGATGGCACCGTGTTGCTCAACGGCATGCCCACCGACAACCCCGATAACCCTGCATTGCCGAATCTAACGCAAACCCTGGGCTCATTGAAGCAATCCGCGGACCGGGCCGGATTGAAAACCCTCGTCATCATTCAGCCCGACCCCGAAACCTACCAGCAGAGCGTCGTCAATGTCCTCAATGCCCTCAAAGCCGTAGGGATCGATTCGATCTCATTCGGAGAGGGTTGAGGTGCGGCTTGTCTGTTATTCTATTCAACTGTCTACTTTCCGGTAGGGTGCATTCATATGAGACGATCGCCTAGAAACATATCCCATTGTATGAAGACCTTTAGGAGATTTTGGAAACTGTTGTGTGGCATCGTTCTACTGTGCGGCGGTCATTTGCTGAACGCGCAGAGTTATGTGGCGTCCGAGGACGAAGCCTATTTCGATTCTTATAACGATGGATGGCAGACAGGGGACCAGAGCGGGCGCGGGTTTGCCGCGTGGCAACTCTTCGCCCCGGAATACCCGGCGGAAGATGAGGACCGGTATGCGGGGTTTTTTATTGCCGAAGCCGGGAACGAGCCGGATCTGGCAGGCGCGGCGCGCGAAGGCAAGGCTTTTGGGATTTTCGCGAATGGGACCGGTTTTGAAGAGACGGTTGCTTTTCGGGCGTTTGAGCGACCGCTGGAAGCGGAGGATGTGTTTTCCCTACTCTTCGAGTTTGATGGTTTCGCAAGTAAATTCGAAGGTGACTCGATGGGAAATTCGACGGTTGGCATCGCTCTGCGAACCATGGAAACGGCGGGCACTACTGTGGAACTCCTCCGCGGGCGGGCGATGGCTCTGGCGGCGATCCGGGGTTTGAGCACCTATCAAATCATCGACGCGGACCCACGCTTCAACACCCGTGTTTTTCTGGACCCAAAGGGGGCGGAGATCGGGATCACCCTGCGCCCGGAGGGGCGCTACGATTTGCAGATCCGAACGCTGACCGATGATGTCGTGCACCACTTTCCCGGCCGTCGGCTGAATTTGGGCGCAAAGGAGTCCCCGGCTTCCGATGCGCCGGAGAGAGTTCGCAGCTTTGCGTTGTTCAACCTGAACGGGGGGCGCAACAACGCCTATTTCGGGGCCCTGCAGGTTTCGCGGCAGGAAGGGGGCGATAGGCCATGAGCGATTCGGATCGTTTGTTTCAACGCGATTGCGGTATTCTGCTGCATCCGACCTCGCTGCCCAATGCCTACGGCGTCGGTGACTTCGGACCGGCGGCCCACCGATGGGTGGATTTGCTGGCGGACAGCGGCCAGAGTCTCTGGCAAATTCTGCCTCTTAATCCCGCCGGTTACGGTGACTCACCTTACCAGGGCCTGTCGGCCTTCGCCGCGAATCCGGTCTTCCTGAGTCCCGAGAGCCTGCATGCCATGGGGCTGATCCCGCAAGAGTTGCTCGATTCTCTGCGACTGCCCCCGGGAGCCGAGGTCGATTACGCGCGGGTGTATGCCAACAAAGTGCAACTCTCCAAACGGGTTGCGGATACTTTCTTCAAGCTCGACGAAGAAAACCCACTCCGTGTGGCCTATGCGGCGTTTCTACAAGACGAGGCTGAATGGATCGACGAATTCGCCTGTTTTTACGCACTCAAGGACAGTTTCGGCGGCGTGGCCTGGACGGACTGGCCGACACCGTTTCGCGACCGCGAGCCGGAGGCGCTGGAGCAGGCCCGTGCCGAACTGGCCGATGAGATGGCCCGGGCCAAGCTGGAGCAGTTCCTGCTCCGAAAACAGTGGGACGCGGTTCGTGCCACCGCCCGCAAGCGGGGTGTCCGCATCATCGGCGATCTGCCGATTTTCGTCGCCCACGACAGCGTGGACGTTTGGTGCTGGCGGCATCTGTTCCGCCTCAATCCAGACGGCAGCCCAAGCGTGATGGCCGGCGTGCCGCCCGATTATTTTTCGTCGACCGGCCAGTTGTGGGGAAATCCGCTCTACGATTGGAGCGCCCACCGGGCGGATGGGTTCGCCTGGTGGCGCAAGCGTTTGCGGCAGACTCTGGCCTGGGTCGACGTGGTGCGGATCGACCATTTTCGCGGATTTGAAGCCTGCTGGGAAATTCCCGGGAATGCGAAGACCGCGATGGACGGGCACTGGGTTTCCGCGCCGGGGCGCGAGGTGTTTGAAGCATTTGTCGAAGACCGGGGCTTGCCCCTGCCGGTGATTGCGGAGGATCTCGGCGTGATCACTCCCGAGGTGGTCGAGCTTCGGGATCGTTTCAATCTTCCGGGAATCCGGGTCGAGCAATTTGCCTTTGGCACCGATCCGATGAAAGACACCTTCAGCCCCGAAGCATACAGCCCAAATTGTGTCGCCTACACCGGCACCCACGACAACGACACCGTGGTGGGTTGGTTTAACAGCGTGGCGGGCGAGGGGAGCACCCGCAGCGAAGAACAGATCCGGGCAGAGCGCGAGGAGGCGCTGGCTTACTTTGGCGGTGATGGTTCGGAGATCCACTTTGACTTCATCCGGAGCCTCTATGCCTCGAATGGCGGGGCTGCTATCGTGCCGATCCAGGATGTGCTTGGGCTTGGTTCCGAGGCGCGGATGAATACACCGGGGCGCCCGTCCGGCAGTTGGCGATGGCGTTTGCGGAGTTTTGAGCCGATACTCGCGCCGATGCAGCAGCTGAAGACCCTAACTGCCGAAACGAAGCGGGGAGCTCACGCCCCTGTGATGACACCGCTGGCTTCCTAGTCCGACCTCTTAATGACCCCAGTATCAACGAATCAAGCCATTATGCAAAAACCCCGTCTTAGTTTCTGGCAAATTTGGAATATGAGCTTCGGCTTCTTTGGCATCCAATTTGGATTTGCTCTGCAGAATGCCAACGTCAGTCGCATCTTCGAGACACTCGGAGCGGATAAGTCGGCGATCCCGCTGCTGTGGATTGCGGCCCCCCTGACCGGACTGATTATTCAGCCGATCGTCGGTTATTTCAGCGACCGCACCTGGTGCGGGCTCGGGCGCCGACGCCCCTATTTTCTGGGCGGAGCGATTTGCGCTTCGCTCGCGCTGACGGTGATGCCGAATTCGCCCTACCTCTGGGTGGCGGCGGGGATGCTGTGGATCATGGACGCCTCCATCAACGTATCGATGGAGCCTTTTCGGGCCTACGTCGGGGATATGCTGCCGTCGGAGCAGCGGACCAAAGGTTTTGCCATGCAGAGCTTCTTCATTGGGGCCGGATCCGTTATCGCGTCGGCGCTGCCCTACATGCTGACCAATTGGTTCGGCGTTTCCAATGTGGCACCGGAGGGTGTGATCCCCGATTCGGTGAAATGGTCGTTCTATCTGGGCGCGGCAGTTTTCTTGGCCGCGGTGCTCTGGACGGTGATGAAGAGCAAGGAATACAGCCCCGAGGAATTGGCGGCTTTTGAGACGGCCGAGTCCGCCGAGGACGAGTCGACCGCCCGCGCCCGCGTCGAGAACGAGACGGCGGCTTCGGGAGTCCGGCTCAAGCAGAAGGCCCTGCACGGTCCGCTCTTTCTTGTCGGCGGGCTTTTGCTCTCGGCGGCGGTCTATCTGGCCGGTTGGGAGCAGGAACTCTATATCGTGACCGGAGGTTTTTGTGTGCTTGGCCTGTTGCTGCTGCTCTCAGTGGCGCTGCAGAAAAAAGGCGCTATTTCCAACGGCCTGGTCGTGGTGATGGACGACCTCTACGGCATGCCGAAAACCATGAAGCAGCTGGCGGCGGTCCAGTTCTTCTCGTGGTTTGCCCTCTTTTCCATGTGGATTTACACCACGGCCGGCGTGACCAGCCACCTCTACGACATGCGATTGGATGTGGCGGAAGTTGCCGCGTTGGAAGAAAGCGCCGCCGTGATTGAATCCAAAGGCGTGAATACCGATTGGCGGGCGGCCTATGCTGGAGTCATTCGTGATCTGGATAGCTTCCGCGCCGAGATCGAAGCGGGGGCCGATGAAGTCGTCGGCACCATGCGCACGGTCAACTTCTTTATCAGCTATGGAGAAATGGGGGACTTGCCGCCTGCGTTGGGCGAGCGGCTCACCGTGATCCGCCAGGAATACAATACCGGGGCCGACTGGGTCGGCATCGCCTTTGCAGTCTACAACGGCTTTGCCGCGTTGGTCGCCTTTGCGCTGCCCGTTTTCGCCAAATGGACGAGCCGCAAGATCACCCATGCCGGAGCACTCCTCTGTGGCGCCCTCGGGCTGGCGTCGGTGTATTTTCTGCCCGGCCCGGACTGGATCTTACTTTCCATGCTGGGCGTCGGCATTGCTTGGGCGAGTATTCTTTCCATGCCGTATGCCATCCTTTCGGGCGCGCTTCCGGCACATAAAATGGGGCTCTATATGGGGATCTTCAATTTCTTCATCGTCCTACCGCAGATGCTGGCGGCCACCATCCTCGGCCTCCTGGTCACCGGATTGTTCGGCGGGCAGACCGTCCTCGCGCTCATGCTGGGCGCAGCAACCTGGGTGATCGCGGCCGTTTTAACCCTGTTTGTCGATGATGTCGATGCGCCGGACCAAGCCTAACGCGGCTTTCATCGACCGTGCGTCCATCGATTGGGTCATTCGGACAGCCGTGAAACTGCGAAATGTAAAAGCCGATTAAAGATACCTTGTGACTAGCCCGCATTGTTCACCAACTGATTTTTTAGTATTTGTCTCATGAGTAGGCATGAGGAATCATTCCGGACTTCCCGGAATCTACTTTTTGCTGATTTGAGCAGGATAGCTCCTGCCTACGAAGGCCAGACCTGTAGGTTTTTCCAGACTTGTGCGAAGGTTCCGATGGTGGCCTTTTCCAGCCGGGATACCGCCAAGTTACCTTCGACAGTGCAGACAGCAATCAGGCAGCAGATGACGACCACTATGGTGATCTTTTCTCGAACCTGCATGAGTTCTTTTTCGGAACGAATGCCAAAGATGCTTTTTCGGTGCGGCCCTCGCCGGTAAATGTCGCAAAAGAGGGTGAGAGTATCGCCGTCGCCGGCCTCCGCCAAAATTCAGGCTCGATGGCGCCGGAGAGACCGGCGCTGGCTAACCAGGATTGTCCCTTGCTGTATCTCATCTCAATTGTCTTTTTGGTGGTCTCGCCCAGCCGATAGACTTGAAGGTCCTCTAAAATTTTAAGAGAGAGCGTTTCGGTGCCCTCTCGTCCCTTCCCCCCGATTCCTCCCGGCCGCCGAGCTGACCACGACGCAGATTTACACCCAGATGGCCTCCGCAAGCTCAAGGAGATCCACAGTCGGAGCCAAAGGCTTCGTCCAATGGCAACAGCTTTTGCTTCTCCACATCCCAGACCTTTAATCGGAGGCAGCGGATGATTTCTGCGGGCCTTAAACTGGTCACGCGGGGTGTCTGAAGCTCGGGAAGTTTTTCGTAAGCTTCGGGGAGGCGGTAGAAGGGAATTTTGGCGTTGAGATGGTGGATGTGATGGTAGCCGATGTTACCCGTTATGTAGCGCATGAAAGGCCCCATCTGGCAGTAGCTGGACGAGTCCAATGCCGCGCCCTCATACGACCAGCCGGCTTTGTCTTTGAAAATAACCAGGGGAAAATTGTGCTGTGCGTAAAACAGGTAGGAGCCGAGTGCACTGGCGACGAAGAATGGGACGAAAAGAAGGAAGAGCGCGTTAACGACACCTAGCGCTGCGACCACCACGGCGTAGAGCAGGACGTGGGCCAGTAGCGCGATCAGTGAATCGCGATTTTCTTTGGGATTCTCCATGACCGGAGCGATGCACATGCCTAAGATGAAGACGGTGAAATAGCCGAATAGGATCGTAGCCGGGTGGCGCATAAACAAATATTTTCTGCGCTCCTGTTTGCTGGCGTTTGCGTAGCGCTCCGTCGTCATGACCGGGTAGGAGCCGATGTGTGCGCTGCGCAACTTGGAGTTGTGGTTGTGGTGGTGGTTGTGCGAGTGCTGCCAGATGCAGCTGGGGGTCATGGCGAAAATGCCCCAAAGGCGCATCAAATGTTTGGCTACTTTTGACCGGGGGAGGATAGCATTATGCTGATGGTCGTGGTAGATAACAAACATCCGCACCATGAGGAGCCCCGCCAGGATCGAGACGGGCAGCTTTAACAACCAAAACGGCAACAGAACAGTCGCAACGGCAGCAAGCAGGAGCAAACCGCCAGTTGAGAAGACGACCGACCAACTTGTGGCGGTGTCGTCTTTTGCGAATTCGCGTGTGGCGAGGATGAGTGCTTTCCCGGAACGCATGCTAATGTTCCAGGATTTCGACTTCGTAACCGTCGGGATCGGTGATGAAAGCCATTTTTTTCCCGTCTTTGAATTTCTCGCGCCAATTGCCTGGCCAGAGATCGATTTCAAGGCCGAGGCCTTCGAGCATTTCACAGTAAGCGACGATATCGTCGACCCGAATGCAGGTGTGGGCCAGATCTTCGGGTACTTTGACTTCGTAGTCCTCCGAGAAGGTGAGTTCCAATTTGTGAGCACTGCCCGGGATCTGTAGGTGCGCCAGCTGATTACCGCTCGGAGACTTGTCGGTGCGTTTGAGAACCTCGAAGCCGCAGGTGCGGCAATACCAATCGATGGACTTCTCCAAATTGGAAACGCGGATGCGGGTGTGGTCGAACGTGATGGGCATGGTGTGGATGCGGGTTACGGGTTTCGGGATTCGGGATGCGGGTTTCGAGATGCGGGTTTCGGGATTCGGGTTTCGGGTTTCGGGATTCGAGATGCGGGGTTTTGTTTGGCGTGTTCAAAGTGGCCTGCGTTTATAAAATTTGGCAACTTTTTGGTTGATAAAAGTTTTACACGGATATGCAACTTGATTCCCGCATTCGTTTACGCTATCAGTCCTCATCGCCGCCGAGTTCGGCAAAGCGGAGGACTTCCTCGAAGGTGGTCGTGCCATTCTTGATGTGTTCCCAACCGCTCTGCATGAGGGTGCGCATATCTTGCGAAACGGCAGTCTGCCGTATCAGGCGGGCCGAGTCGCGGCGGACGATGTGCTCGTGGATCTCGTCGGTGACCCGGAGGATTTCAAACACGCCGACGCGCCCGCGGAAGCCCAGCTTGCGGCAGCGCTCGCAGCCCACGGGGGCTTTGGCGAGATGGCCGTGAACCCGCTCGGCGGGGTCAATCCGCATGGTGGCCAGAAAGGCGTTGATCTGCCGTTCATCGTAGTGAGCGGGCTGCGCACAATTCGGACAGAGTCGGCGCACAAGCCGCTGGGCAATGATCATCTCAACCGAAGAAGCGATAAGAAATGGCTCGATGTCCATATCCACAAGTCGCGTCAGAGCGCCGGGGGCATCGTTCGTGTGGAGGGTGCTTAGAACCAGGTGACCGGTCAGGGAAGCGCGAATCGCGATATCGGCGGTCTCGCGGTCGCGGATTTCCCCGACCATGATCACATCGGGGTCCTGCCGGAGCACGGCGCGCAGCGATTGGGCGAAGGTGAGGCCGATCTCGGGGTGGACCTGGGTCTGGTTGACGCCGGGCACTTCGTATTCGACGGGATCTTCGACCGTGATGATGCGGCGTTCGGGGCGGTTGATCAGGCGGATGAAGGCGGTCAGTGAGGTCGATTTGCCGGAGCCGGTCGGGCCGGTGACGAGGATGATGCCGTGCGGAGTGGTCAGCGAGTGGGTCAGTTTTTTCTCCTCCTCCGGAGTGAGCCCAAGATCGCGCATGGAGAGCGGGCTCGATTTCTGGTTGAGCAGCCGGAGGCTGACGCTCTCGCCATACATGGTGGGGAAGGTGGAGATGCGGATGTCCAGCTCGGAGTCGCCCGCGCCGAAAGAGATCCGGCCGTCCTGAGGGCGGCGCTTTTCCGAGATGTTGAGCTTGGCCATGATCTTGAGGCGCGAGATGATGGCGCCCTGGAAGCGAATCAAATTGTCCGGCACGCGCACGGCGACCAGTTCGCCGTCGATGCGGTAGCGAATCTGTAATTCGTCACGGTGGGGCTCAAAATGGATATCGGTCGCGCGGTCGGTCATGGCTTTTTGCACGACTTCGTTGACGAAGCGGATGACGGCGGCGTCCTCATCTTCGTCTTCCTCGGCTTCGGCGACATCGGTGGCGAGGTCGGATTCGTCCAGGCTGCCCGCACCGACTCCGAAGTTTTGCGTGATAGTATCCGTGATTTGCTCGGGATCGCCCATATACCACTGTGCCTTGCGTCCGCTCACGGCGTAGATCCAGCGGTCCATGACATCGTCGGGCGGCCAGAGCGTGGCCAGTGCGAGGGGGGCGTCGTCCGCCGGGGGGGCGTCTGCTTCGTCATCGTCGCCCATTTTCACGGGAATGCATTGATACTCGTGGATCATGCGGAGGGGCAGGTGGGCCGTGGCGTTTTCGATCAACTCGATGTCCCGCAGGACCGGAATTTCCGAAAGATCGGCGATTTCCTGCACGAGGGCGCGGGTGGAATGATTGCGCAGGGTGGCGATCTCGATGAGTCGCTCGCTACGGGGCAGGGCGGCTACGCTCTCGCGCTGCCGTTCGTCGAGGCCTTGATAAATGGGTTCAAGTTGCATGGTGGCGTGCATGTATTCGTGGACCTTGCGGGTAGATTGTTCCGTGTTCAATCACGAAGGTTCCTCTTCCCAGTAATCCTCGCCGTAGTTAAAGAAAATTTCCTCGCCCGGCTCGATGGTGCAGAGCGCTTCGAAGCGGGCTGTCTTCCAGCGAGTCGAGGTGACGAGGAAGGCGTTGGGCGTATCGCTGTGGTTGATGTAACGGGTGTAGTTGGCCAGCGGTCCCTCGCCCACGATGATGTGGTTGCGCGAGACCCAGAGTACGTAAGCAGAGAAGGGGCGGTTGGGATCGTAAAATTCCTCTTCGCCGATGATCGCACCCGTGTAGTAGCCAATGGTGTCGCCTTCTTCGATGCGATGCCTGGCAAAGAGGCCACGACCTGCTCCCTCGATGGTCGAGGTGCGGATTTCGAAATCGTCAGCGGTCCAGGTTTTCGGTTTCGGCATGGGTTGGGAGGTTGGGCCGTTGGCGGTCGGGTGTCCAATCTAAGATTTCCTCAATCCAGCGGCGGTGGGGGCCGGAGAGCGTGATGCGGTCGAGGTCTTTGAGCGGCACCCAATGGAGGGAATTGTTCCCGGGGTTACCGGTGGCGGTGGCTTCGACCGCATAAATATGCTCGCGGATACGATGGTGTGTGATGGCGCGGGTTTTACTGGCGATCCGGCGGGCTGGCTTGAGGCTCTCGACCTGATCGAGCTTGGGGAGTTCGTATTGTCCGGCCAACTGACCGCTGCTTTCGGAGATGCGGTGGAGGAGTAACTGACCGTCCCGCCGCGCCCAGGCACGGTCGATCTCGACCTTTACGGTGGCTTTTCGCTCGATCCTGGGTCGCTCGTCCTGCGTGCCCCGGCGGCGGGCCTGACAGAAATCGACGACCGGGCAAACCGTGCAGAGGGGTTTGTTCTTCAGGCAGACCGTCGCCCCGAGCTCCATCATGGCCTGGTTGTGGTCGCCCGGGTTCCGGGTGTCGAGCACGGCCTCAGCCAGTGGGCTGAAGGCTTTGACGGCTTCGGCGTTGCCCTTGAAGCTGCGGGAATCGTCGGTCAGCCGGGCAAGAATGCGCACGACATTGCCGTCAACGACGGCGGTCGGCAGGCCGTAAGCGATGGAAGCGATGGCGGCGGAGGTGTAAGGACCGATCCCGGGGAGTGCCTGCCAGGCCTCGCGGGTTTCCGGCTTGGGCTCCATGGCGACGTAGGCCTTCGCCAGTTTATGGAGGTTACGGGCGCGCGTGTAGTAGCCGAGGCCCTCCCAGTGCTTGAGAACATCGCCGGCGGGAGCGGCGGCAAGCGTCTCAAAATCCGGGAAGCGGCGCATCCACCGCTCGAAGTAGGGGAGCATGGTTTTTATCTGCGTCTGCTGCGCCATGAGCTCCGAAACAACTGTTCTGTAAAGGCTTGGCTCGGTGCGCCAGGGCAGGGGGCGCTGTGCTTTGGCATACCATTGGGAAAGCGCGTTTCGAAAGCCCGGCTTGTTTGTTGCCAACGGTTTCAAGGTTTCGGGGGAGGCGGGTGCGGTGGGTCCGTTACTAGGAGGCTGCGTCGATCCGGTCGGCCGTGACGACCATGTTGATCAGCTCGGCCGGCTGCCCAAACTGGGTGTAAATGGCCACGTCGGCGGCGTCGCGCCCGTAGGCGATGGCGATACGGCCTCCGAGTAAGTGGTCGTGTGTCGGGTCGAAGGTATACCAGCGATCACCGACGTAGGCTTCGAACCAGGCGTGGAGATCCATGGGTTCGAGGTTTTCCAGATAGCCAACAACCATCCGCGCGGGGATGGAGAGAGCACGGCAGCAGGCGATGCCCAGGTGCGCCAGGTCGCGGCAGACGGCGGTTGGCCGCTGGTTGACTTCGGTTGCGCTGATGATATCGGCACCCTCTCCCGGAGCGTAGCGGGTGGTCTGGCGGATGTAGTCGACGATGGCCGCGCATTGGTCGTAGCCGGGGATCTCGTCGGCCACGATGGACGCGGCCATTTGGTTAAAGCGGTCCGACTCGCAATAACGGCTGGGGAGTAGGAACGGGAGTGTGCTGTCGGGAAGTTCCTGGATTTCGATGAAGGGAGCTCCCGGGGCGGTATCCGAAGCTTCGGCGCAATCAACCTTGACCGACGTCTGCACAGAGAACGACCCGGGCTGGGCGACCAGGCGTTGACAGAGATTACCGAACGGGTCCGTGAATTCAACGACCGGGACGCTGGGGCTGAGAACATATTCTTCGCGGCCGACCCACTGATGCCAACCGCTACGGGGGCGCAGCATAAAAAGAAAAGGGCTCGCCTCTGTAACTTGAAAGTCGAGCGCGCAGGTTGCCTGAATCCACATAGTGTGGCGGCTATTTCCCGAGCTTGTTATTGCGTGCGTTACGCCAGCTTTCGCGGTGCTTGCGGATCCAGTCGAGCAAGGCACGTTCGAAGCCGATGTCTTTTCCCTGTTTCTCGGACTCAATCCACTTGTGGCGGAGGATTTCCTCCCGTTCTGCCAGAAATTCCTGGTAGAGTGTGGATCGTTGAGCAAAGCCCTGCGTGGAGTCGGTCATGGAGGCTGTGTCAGACATAGTTTTCTTCTCCTCGCTCATGTTAGCATCTAATGGGACCAGGAAGTATCATAAGGTAATAAAACTCGTAAGCCTATTTCCGTTTTTGGCGATAACAAAACAAAGCCGAAAATCACTTTTTTACAAGATTGTTGATCACTTGACGCGCAATCTTAACAAACTCCTTTGCCGCAGCGGATTCTGGGTCGCTCACAACGATGGGGATCCCCTGATCGCAGCCGACCCGAATATTGGGGTCGAGGGGGATCTGGCCGAGAAGGCTGGTTTCGAGTGAGTTGGCTGTTTCCTGGCCGCCGCCCTCGCCGAAGAGGGCTTGTCGGCCGCCGTCGGGGCCCTCCATGTAGCTCATGTTTTCGATCACCCCAAGCTGGGGGACGTTGACTTTGTCGAACATCCGGGCACCGCGGCGGGCCACGTTGGCCGCGGCGGGCTGCGGGGTGGTCACGATAATGGCACCTTCCAGGGGTATGGTTTGCACGAGCGAAAGTTGGGCGTCCCCCGTGCCGGGTGGCAGGTCGACAACGAGGATCTCCAGTTCGCCCCAGTTTACATTTTGGGCGAACTGCTGAATCGTCTTCATGATCATAGGGCCGCGCCAGACGACGGGGGTGTCTTCATCAATGAGAAAGCCCATGGAGATGGTGCGAACGCCGAAATTTTCAATCGGCAGGATCATATCATTTTCGATTTCGGGACGACCGGCGGCACCGAGCATGAGGGGGACGGAGGGGCCGTAGATATCGCAGTCCATGATGCCGACGCCGCCCTTGCCCTCGGCTTCCAGAATGCGCTGGAGGGCGCAGGCCAGGTTGACAGCTACGGTGCTTTTTCCGACGCCGCCCTTCCCGCTGGCCACAGCAATGGCGTATTTGACTTTTTGCATGGCGGGATTTCCCGACGCACCGCCGGAACTGCCCCCGCCGGGTTTGGGCTGTTGGTTCGGCTCGTTGATTTCCATGCGGACCTTGACATCGTCGATGCCCTCGATTTCGCCGACTGTCTGCTTCACATCGGCGGCGATTTTCTCAGGGACTCTGGAATCCGCAGTCGTCACTTCGATGCTGATTTGCGCGTTCGCACCATCGAGTGCCACATCTCGGACGAGGCCGAACGAAACGATGTCGCGGCTGAAACCGGGAAATTTCACCATTCTGAGAATGTCTTTGATTTGATCTTTGTCTGCCATAGCTAGAACAGGAAAGGTGAAGGGGATCGCGGGTAGTTCAACCTGAAAGAAATAAAATTACGGGGATACGGGCTTAACCCGAATGTTGTTCACTTAAGGATCCAGTGGCTCTTAATCGTAATCATGCTCGTAATCGTAATCTCCGCGGCATCAATCGATCACGATTAGGATTAGGATAAAGATTAGGAGTGAGATCATGCCCGAATCCGCTTTTAATTAACGCCGCACGGGCTTAACCCCGATCGTTGGCTCGCGCCTACCGGTCATCCTGAGCCAGCCAGTCGATCAGCTGGGCGTCCCGGTCGATGTATCGGTCTGTTTGATACTCGGGGGCGAGTTCCTGCTGGTAGGCCGGTTCAGCGAAGCGCTTGCCGTGGAGCAGGATGCGGGCGCTCTGGCCGGGAGCACGTACGATGCGCCCCAGGGCCTGGTGGATGCGGCGCATGGCCGGGCGGATGTAGACATCGCGAAAGGCGGCCTCGCGGGAGAGGCCGGCATGTTGCTCGACCTTTGTTTTTTGGATGAGGTTCACCTCGGGCAGGGCAGGACCGACGATCACGATGTGTGACACCCGGCCGCCGAGTTGATCGATGCCCTCGGCGTAGCTGCTGCCGAGGATGAGAAAGATGGCGTCGGCGACGAGCAGGCTTTCTTCGATAAAGCGGCTTCGCTCGTCCAGATGACCGCCACGTGGTTGCCGCTGGATGCGCAGTTCCGGGTGGGCGGCTTCGGCGTAGGCGAGTACATTATCGGCGTATTGATAGGAGCTGAAGAAGACCACGATCGGCGTGCCCGGGCTGGCTTGCACGCAGTGGCCCACGGTGCGGGCAGTGGTCTCGTAGCTTTTGGCTCGGTTGCGCAGCCGTGTGTCGACGCGCTGATCGATCGCTACATCGTAAGCGGCATCGCGCCAGGGCGCATAGCCGATGGCCAAGCTGGTGGCCTCCCGGGCGAGACCACAGCTCTCTGCGAACGCGGAACAGGGCTCAAGGGTCGCCGACATGAGAACGACACCACCGAACGGCTGGAGACATTGCTGAATCCAATCGCCGGGGTCCAGGCAAGTCGCCTGCAAAGTGCCCGGCTGCGGCACCCAATTGAGATATTCATGGGGCGGAGCCGTCAGGCAGGGTATGAGCCGGGGGATTTGCCAAATAAAGTCGAGGGCGAAGGGCGCGGTCGCGCCGTAGTCGAAATTGGCCTGCTGAAGCTGCCCATTGAATTCCTCGCAAAGGTCCAGTCCGGTATAGGTTTCGTTGGGGTTGAGTGAGCGCTCGGGGCGCAGGCTCTCCAGCCACCGCACGAGTTCACTGCCGATATTGAGGAGGCGGCGTGGGGCGCCCCGGTCGCGGAGTTCTTCGATGGCAAAGAGGAGTTCACCGGCCCGGATGCGGACGCTCAGGCTGTCGGCCGTTCGCTCGGGCAGGTTGTGGGCTTCGTCCACGATGAGGAGGGTGCGGGCCGGATTAAACCCCGCGACATCGTTCAAAACAGCCTGGCTGTCGGGGGAAAAGATGTAGTTGCTGTCGCCGATCCAGAGTTCGGCGAAGGGCAGGCATGCTTTGGTCAAGGCGTAGGGGCAAATGCCGTTGGCCGCTCCGATAGCCTGTGCCTGTTCCAGAGAAACGGTGCCTTCCTGAAAATGCTCCGGCGGATAGATGTCGGCCCTCCGCCAGTTTTCTTCGCTTTGCTCATCGCAGCGCCCATCGCCCGTGCAGGTGTGGTGGGGGCTCTCGATCCGGTGCTCCTCGCGATTGCGCATTTGTACATAGCGGAGATCGTCACCGATCATTTGCCTGAGCTGGCGGATGGTCTCGATCTGGCCCGTCGCCTTGCTGCTCAAATAGATGCAGCGTTCGTAGAGGCCGTTTTGCATGTGCTTGAGGGCATGTTCGAGGG
>JAAAPI010000136.1 GCA_009908325.1 Verrucomicrobiota bacterium
CCTCAGTAGCCGGGCCAGCGAACCACCCGCGAATATCCTCCAAAGGGTCCGCGACAGGTGGAGTGTCGAAAACAAAAATCACCATCCGCGCGACGCGACCCTGCTCGAAGACAAGTGCCGCTGCCGGACCAAAAATACCGCCGCAAACCTCGCACTACTGCGCGGAGCCGTTCTCATGCTTTGGAAAAAATCCAAAACAACGCGCACCACGGCCGATTTTATCCGCTCAAATCAAAGAAATATTGACGCCCAAATCGCTCTTTTAAACAAAAATCAACGACTTACGAATATGGAGTGAGGTGCCCTGTGGCCTTATCGGGCAGATTTTGGTGGCGTTCCGCATCGAGACCGGTCTTCGGCGAGCTCTGTCGCCGCTGTTGCGGCGCTTCAGGCGAAGACGGTTTATCCTTATTCCGTAGTTGGGGGAGCCTCAAAGTGCCGTTCTTTCTGATCGGCTATTCCACTCAAGTATTAGGCGTCTGGAAACGGCTTTGCGGGAGGGCACGGAGGAAGCGGCGGCGGTGGCGGGTTCGAAGAAGGCGCAACGGGGATTGGCAATGATCTGGGCGACCTATTTGGGAGACGAGGTGCGTGATACGGGTGGTGGGGTGCGTGATGTGGGTGGCGGGATACGTGATGTGGGTGGCGGGATACGTGATGCGGGTGGCGGGGTGCGTGATGCGGGTGACGGGCTACGTGATACGGGTGGCGGGATGCGTGATACGGGGGTGCTTGGTGCGGAGAAATCCGGGGGCTCAGCGAAATTAAAGTCGGCTTTGGCGGCGCACCGGAGTTTGATTTTCGGCAAGGGGGCTTCGCCCTGGACGTGTCGGGGGAAGCTAATCGACCGGGAGACGGCGGAAAAGGTTCTGAATGAGCAGAGGGGCGAGTTGCCGCTGTCGGTGGTGCTGCGTTGCCGGGTGCGATATTTCACAGACGGTGCTGTTTTGGGATCGGCGGAATTTGTCAGACGCTACGCGGCGGCCTGGCAGGCGTGTCGGGGGCGACGGCACCCGGTGGGCGCGAATCCAGCCAGAGGCGCCCCCTGGGGGGATGTCGCTGTGGTCAATGCGATGCGGCGGAAGGTGTTCGGGTGACTCGGAAAGACCTTCGGGATCGGCATCCGGACGGCTTTGGCGGCATCCGGGAGGACTGGCATCAGGCTTTGCAGAAAGCTATACCCGACAAGACAGGGCAGTCCAAGGCCAATGAAAGAAAGAATTATGCTATCGACCCGCCCCGTTGCCGGGTCTTCGTTAGCGTTCTTTAGCGACGGTTCTCCACTATGCTCGGCACGCAGAGAATCGATTCAGAGATTTAGTCTGGGCATCCTGAACATTCCGACCCTGATCCAGACGGAGCGGGTCAACCCCATCTACCCCGCCGGGGTCTGATGTCGGGTGACCGATTTTCTGTTTCGTAGGCTCATGCTTGTGGTCTGGGGTTGACATGTCGGTTGTGCGAAACCAAATCTTCTGTTTCACGCTCGGGTGGTGGAATTGGCAGACACGCCAGATTTAGGTTCTGGTGCCGTAAGGTGTGCGGGTTCAAGTCCCGCCCCGAGTACTTTTTAAAAACTTCGGCTTTTCATTGGGTCGTTCTTCGTTTGGTATGTTGGGTTTTCAAGGGTCTACGACCTTCGACATAGAACCACGTCACCCAATCCATGATTCAGAGAGCAGGACAAGCCGCGATTTCACTCGTTTTCGAGCTGGGTGAACTGTCTGTTTTCAGTTTGGGCGCTTTACGCGGGTTTTTCGAGCAGCGCAATCGGCTGGCCAAGCTCGCCGTGGCGATTCATGAAATCGGGCTGCGTTGCCTACCGATTGTCGCGATTGTCGGGATGTTTACCGGCCTCGTTATGGGGCTGCAGCTCTACTACACGCTCGTCAAATTTGGTGCGGAATCGGCACTGGGCACGGCCGTAGCGCTGTCGATCATCCGTGAGCTGGGTCCGGTGCTGACGGCGCTCATGGTGGTCGGACAAGCCGGCTCCGCGATGGCCTCGGAATTGGGCATCCAGCGCAATGATGAACAAATCGATGCGCTTGAAACCATGAGTATCGAGCCACGCGGCTTCCTTGTGGGGCCCCGCTTGGCGGCCACCTTCCTGTGTTTCCCAATCCTTACAGCGGTCTTCGATTTGATCGGTATTTTTGGCGGCTACTTATCCGGTTCCGTCCTGCTCAACGTGGATGGCGGGGTCTATTGGAACCGGGTCTTTGAGAGCGTGACCTGGGCCGACGTGCAGGGGGGCTTCATCAAAGCGCTCGTCTTCGGCTTTGTCACGATTTCGATCTGCGCTTTCCGCGGTTTCAACACGCATCGCAAGGCCTCGTTCCCGGGGGTGCGCGGGGTGAGTGAATCGGCCACCCGGGCCGTCGTCTGGTCAAGCGTTTCCGTGCTTGCGGCGGATTACCTAATCACCTCATTTCTTCTCTAGGATGGACGCCTCGCTCAGCATATGCGGTTTGAAGAAGCATTTCGGGGAGAACCGGGTGTTGGATGGTGTCGATCTCGAGGTGGCTCCGGCGGCAGTGACCACGATCATCGGGAAGAGCGGTATTGGGAAATCCGTCCTGCTCAAGTGCATCGCCAATTTGCTGGAGCCGGACGCCGGGACGATCGAGCTGAATGGGAAGGCGATTTCCAAGACTCGGCGTGCCTCGAAGGATGACGGTGGCGTCGAATTCAGTTATATGTTTCAGAATAACGCGCTGTTCGACTCTCTGACGGCCTTTGACAACATTGCGCTTCCGCTGCGCGAAACCACTCGGCTGAAACCGGTGGAAGTCGACGAGCGGGTTTCGGCGATGCTCGATCAGCTGGAATTGGGCGACGCGGCCGGCAGCTACCCCGGGGAACTGTCCGGAGGCATGAAGAAACGAGTGGCATTGGGGCGTGCACTCATCACGGACCCGCAGGTCGTGCTCTTCGACGAACCCACAACGGGGCTCGACCCCGAGCGTAAATTCAGCGTCTTCGAAATGATCGCCGACTACCGTGCGCGTTTCGGCTTTACCGCGCTGGTCGTGAGCCACGACATTCCGGAGGTCTTTGAGATTAGTGATTATGTGGCCTGGCTTGACGGCGGACGAATCAAATTCTACGGGGAGCCCGACTCCCTTGACTCGGAGGCGCAGGCGGCGCTTTCGGGCTTTCTCGACAAAGCAAAATTTGGACGCGGACAATCAACGTCCGTGAAAGACGGCTGAACAGTATTATGAATAAACGAACTCTTGAATTTTTTGTCGGTTGTTTTGTCCTGCTCGGGCTGGCTGCCATTCTTTACCTGGCGCTTCAGGTCGGCAGCGCCCGTTTTTTCGGCAGCGATCGTTATGAGCTGGAAGCGCGCTTCAGCAGCGCCAGCGGAGTCAACCCCGGCAGCCGGGTTGAAATTGCCGGGGTCCGGGTGGGCTCAGTGCGGGACATTGTTCTGAGTGATAACTTCTACGCTATCGTGACGCTGGAACTGCCCAACCATATTCAGCTGGACGATGATACCATCGCGTCGGTGAAAACCGCGGGCTTGATCGGTGACCGCTATATCAATCTTTCTCCGGGTGGTTCCGGCTTTCCTCTGGAGCCGGGGGACATGATTGTTGATACCGAATCGGCTCTGGACATCGAAAGTTTGATCAGTCGTTTCGCTCTCGGAGGACTTGACGACGAGTCGGAATAGCTGCAAATTTCGGAAATGTCCCCCAACTGTTACAAATTTCTGCTAGTTGCTTGGCTGTTTTTCGTCGGCTACGCTCACGGAGCTGAGAGTCAGGTCGAAAAGCTTTCGAATACGATCAACGCGGCGCTCGACGTTCTTTATGCCGAGGGTAATGGCGGTCTCTCCGTCGAGGAAAAGCAGGCTAAAGTCCGTGAAATCCTCGAGAATAATTATGACCTTGATGTGATCATCCGCCGCGCCATTGGGCGCAACTGGCAGCGTATGGCACCAGATGAGCAGAGCCGTGTTTTGGAGTTGATCAAGCGACTCGCCATCAAGGCTTACGTCCAAGGGATGCAGGGATCGCAACGCCCTGAAGTTTTTCTGGGAAAGTTGGTGATGCTTTCGGATAAGCGCGCAGAGGTCGATTCGACCGTGCGCCTTGATGGAAAAACCTACGCCGTTTTGTATCGG
>JAAAPI010000137.1 GCA_009908325.1 Verrucomicrobiota bacterium
GATCTTTGCGTCATCCACCCGACCTGTGCCAAAGGTCTCAATGTGAATACTCGTCGGATACGGGTGCCCGATGGCATAAGCGACTTCCAGCTCGCAAGCATCGGCAAGGCCGGCGGCGACAATGTTTTTCGCGACCCAACGCGTGAAATAAGCTGCCGAGCGATCCACTTTCGACGGATCTTTCCCGGAAAACGCGCCACCCCCATGCCGCGCCCAACCCCCATAGGTATCCACGATGATCTTACGTCCGGTCAGCCCGGCATCGCCTTGTGGACCACCGATAACGAACTTACCCGTCGGGTTGACCAAAAACTCGGTTTTGTCGGTGATGAGGTTTTCCGGCAAAACTTTGCGAATCACCTCTTCAATGCAAAACTCCTTGATTTCGCTGTGCATGACGTCGTGCGCGTGCTGCGTGGAAATGACGACGTTTTTGATCCCCTTGATCGTCTGGCCTTCATACTCCACGGCGACTTGGCTTTTCACGTCGGGCCGGAGCCATTTCACGCCGACTTCTTTGCGCTGCCGTGCCATCTCGCGAAGCAGGTTATGGGCAAACATGATCGGTGCGGGCATCAATTCCGGTGTCTGCGTGCAGGCGTAACCAAACATGATGCCTTGGTCTCCGGCTCCCTGCTCGGCCGTTCCCTTGCCTTCGGCCTCAGCGGCATTGACGCCCTGAGCGATGTCCGAGGACTGCGCGGTCAGGATATTTGAAATGAAGACATTATCCGCGTGGAAAACATCATCGGCATTTGTGTAGCCGATGTCGCGGATCGCTTCGCGGACAATCTTCTCGAAATTGAGTTTGGCGTTCGTGGTAATTTCACCCGCCAGAAAAACGCAGTTGCTCTTGACCAGCGTCTCGCAGGCTACCCGGCTATTCGGGTCCTGTTCCAGACAAGCGTCCAGCACGCTGTCAGAAATATAGTCAGATACCTTGTCGGGGTGGCCTTCGCCGACCGATTCGGAAGAGAAGATGAAGTTTTTGCTCATACGGAGACTCAAAAGGCCTCCAATCACGGGAATTGCAAGTCTTATATCAAGATATCAGGATAAATAGATATGTTATCTTACCTCAGAGCCATGCTCACCCACCGTCCAGTTTTCGAGGACCCGATCCTCCTCGGACGCATCACCGTCCACAGCATTTGCCCAGTGAAGAAAGTCACCGACCGTGTGGGCCGACTCCATCGGATGCTGGAGAGGCCTCTCCGTTCGCAGGGTGTATTGGTTTCGCCGACCGATTTTTCGGCGCGACAAATAGCCCGCTGCTTCCAGGTCGGCGACCATTAGCTGCACCGCCCGTTCCGTCACTCCGACTGCCAAGGCAACCTTACGCAAAGTCTCTTCCGGATGAGCGTGCAAATAGAGGAGCACATGCGCGTGGTTTGTCAGTAGTTTGCAAAATGCTTTTCCATCTTCCATTTCTCTTTGTTAGCATTCATGCAGACGCGAGTAAATGGCGAAATTTATTTCGCAAAAAGAGCCTTTCTTCGAACAGGCGACTGGAATCACCAATTAAAAAACTGAGCCTGCTTGAAATGGATCTTTTCTTGATCATCCAACGCCGATCCGTTACCGAATGATCAAACCAAATCAAAACGGAGAAAATGTCCGACCTTCCGCTATCTCTCATCTTTGTCGCTATCTTTGTTGGCGGTATGATTATAGCGCTCGTGACCAGCGCGAAGCGATTGAAGACCTCGGGCTATCATCTCCGTGCTCTGGGCACACAGCTGAACCTTGATGTGATCGGGGGTGAACCATTCTTCAAATCGATCCCCTGGCTTGCCTTCATCACAAAACCCATCCGAATCGACGGCGTTTACCGCGATGCGCCGGTTAAAGTCTGGCACTTCTCCCGGGGAAGCGGTAGGAGCAGCACGCCCTACATCGGCTTGAAAATGCAAATAAGCAACCCCCGGGGCCTCTCCTTTCAGTTCAGCAAAGAGGGCTTCTTCTCAAAAGTCGGAAAGACGTTGGGCATGCAGGATATCGAGGTTGGCGATACGCGCTTCGATCGAACTTTCATCGTAAAATGCAGCGATCCCTATTTTATCCGCACAGCCCTTCTGCCGGAGATAAAAGAGAAATTTTACCATGCATTTGAAGAACTAGGCGCCAGAGGTACGATAAAGCTCGAGAGTTCGGAAATCTACTACGAAGAATCCGGGCGCATTCGCTCAGAAAAAGTTCGGGAGCGCTTCGCGGCGTTGATCGGCCTGTGCGCCGACCTCCGGGATACTGTATCGGTTTACAGCGAACAAACGTGAGCAAATTCGCCATCTGTGGCGAACCGACGGCGTTGAATGGGTTGATCACCGCATTTGACTCGACTTTGTCTGCACAACCGTCTCAGGACTCCTCAATTCTTTCTTCCTCTCTTTCGCATATCGCTTAAAATGACGGCACATAATCCGGAAATTCCTCCACGATCTCCTCGCGCTTGCTTTTTCTTTTTTCATTATCGCTCTCGTCGTTAGCGCCCGCTTGGGCATTGTTGGGACGTTCACTCGGCGCAGGCGTGCGCGTCGCGGTTGATTCCGAACCTTGAGCGGGTGTCTCCGCAGTCGGTTGATTTTGGACAGTTCCGTTTCTGCTCACGCGGCTCGGCTGCGCTTCGTCAGGGGTCTGGGCGCGAGCTGTGTCCGCTTCCACTGCTTCCTCCATCCGAGAACCGCTCACTGCAGGCGCATCCGGGTCAACTATAGTATTCCTCGTAAAGCTCACGGCTCAGGCGGAGGGCACCGCTGCGGCTGCGCAGCCGTGCCCAGCGGTATCGGGAGACCAGACGCATCACGAGGGCAAACCGTTTGAGCCACGCGGCGGCCCGCCAGCGACGGTGACAAACCTCGCTCGAATACCCGAGAAAAAGGAATTCGCCCTGCTCGCGGATGCGCCAGCTCGATTCGACGTCTTCCATGAGCGGCTGCGGCGGCATGAGTTGATCCCGCACGGCTCGACTGCGGTGCAGGAATTGGATCTGGTCGCCGAAGCTGGTGCGCGTAAAGAGAGCCCGCAGATCGTTCAAGACTTCGATAGGGACCAGTTCGGCATGCCGTCCTTCAAAGCGCTGCCCGAAGGCCCCGCCGATCACCCGTGGCATGGCCCGAACCGCGCGCAGGAGCACCTCACAGGATCCGGGCTCAAGGATGGCATCGGCGTGAAGAATGATGACCCACTCGGAGGATGCGGCCTCGATGCCCATAGCGATCTGGTTCCCCCGGCCCTTTGCCCCCACCAGCACCCGCACCGGCAGGGGTGCCGCCTCGGCCACCGCTACGGTATTGTCCGTCGAGCCGCCGTCGACTACGATGACTTCGCGGACTTTCGGCCGCTGTTCAGCCACACTTTGCAGGGCCCGTGCCAGAAAAGCCCCGGCATTGAGCGTCGGAATGACCACGGCCACCGATTCGGAATCCTCACCCACAGGACGCTCCGGAGCGAAGGCACAGCGCCCCCGCGTGCTCCAGAATTCGTAGAGCAAGCCCAAGCCAAACGGCCCCCAAAACCAGGACTGTTGGGCCACTGACAGACCCCAGCCCACCCCATCGGCCGCCCGGCTCCAAACCATGAAATACACCCCGGAGCTGATCGAAATGAGGATCCATGGCAGGGTCGGACGCAGGCAGACAAAGGGCATCACCCAAGCAAGATACCAAAAATGCACCGTGGGCGCAAAGACGAGGAGTGCTCCCAGCACCCAACGGATCTGACTGTCCATGGCGAAGTGCGGTGCGCCCCGCCAGCGCCAAAGCAAGATCCCGGAAAAGCAGACCAACACCACCAGCAAGCTAGTCTCACGGGACAGGTCAAGCCCTCGAAAGAGCAGCTCATAAATCGGCCCGTTGAAGCTGCCGCCGCTACCAAAATGCAGGAACCCGGTCACGAGCTGTGGTAGCGTCTCCCAAAAAAACAGCGCGGGCAATGCCAGCACGAGCGCGACGATGAGAATGGAGCGAGCATAGCCGAAGCGCGAAAAAAAGGGCAGCAAGGGCAGCGTGACCCACTTCACGCCGGTGGCCAGGGCGGCCAGAGCGACGGCGGATTTTTTGTAGCCCGTTTCATACGCCCACAGCCCCCAAACCAGTGCCGCCAGCATAAAAACATCA
>JAAAPI010000389.1 GCA_009908325.1 Verrucomicrobiota bacterium
GTTGAGTGGTAATTGCCAAAACAGAAGGTAAATTAGCCAAGTTTGTAGATGCGCGTTCACCATTCTTCAACGGATATTCGAAAATGCCCCAAGCTCAACACTTTTTAATCCGCCTCGGCTGCGCGGACTTGGAGCACCTCATCCAAGAGCACCTGCTTGAGTTCGGCAAACCCCTCGTCCGAGACGCAGGAGATCGGGTAAACCTTTTCTTTCACCTTTTTCTGAAAGGCTTTGAGGTTTTCTAGCGCATCGGGTTCATCCATTTTATTCGCGCAGATGAGCTCGGGCTTGCGGGCCAAGCCGGGCATGTAGAGCTTTAGCTCATTTTTCAGCACTTTGTAGTCGGCCAGCGGATCGCGCCCGTCCGTGCCCTGCATGTCGAGCATGATCAGGAGTACTTTACAGCGTTCGACATGCTTTAGGAAGCGATGGCCTAGACCGCGGTTTTCACTCGCCCCTTCAATCAAACCGGGAACGTCTGCCACGGTAATACGCTCGTATTGCTCGGGGTATTCCAGCACCCCGACTGTCGGAAAAATCGTGGTGAAGGGATACGCACCCGTTTTAGGGTGGGCGTTCGTCAACATGTTGAGTAGCGTCGATTTACCGGCATTGGGAAATCCGATCAGGCCGACGTCGGCTATCGTCTTAATGATCAACCGGAAATCACCCGTCTCGCCGGGTTTGCCTAAGGTAAACTGACGCGGGGCCTGGTTTGTGGAGGATTTGAACTGAGCGTTCCCCTTGCCGCCTTCACCCCCTTCGAGCAGCAGCACTTTATCGCCATGCTCCAGCACTTCGGCGATTGGGTCGCCCGAATCCCGGTCCACCACGATCGTGCCAACCGGTAGCCGAAGTGTAATAGGGTCGCCGTTTGCCCCGTGCTGGTCGCTCCCACGCCCGGGTTCGCCGTTTTTTGCCTTCCAGCCGGGCTTGTAATGATAGTCCGTCAAATCCGCCACGTTGGTGTCACCCACAATATACACACCGCCCCCGCGACCACCATCGCCTCCGTCGGGTCCACCCTTCGGTTCATACTTTGCACGGCGGAAGCTGAAGCAACCATCCCCACCGTTGCCCGCACTAAAACTGACTTTTACCTCATCATAAAACATAGACCTTTTTCAGATGACTTCGCTTCCTTTGCAAATCTAATCAAATGACAAGTTCACAAGGCTTTCTCGACCGCCTCGCGGATAACCGACGAGCTTAAATTTTGCGGCAGCACCGTGACGTCTCCGTCCGGGGCATAGAGCAAATAGAGTGGCACTCCGGACCGATCAAATGCCTCCAGCGTGTCCGTGATCTCCGGATCGTAGCGGGTCCAGTCTGCGGTCAGCGCCACGATACCATATTCGTCAAAAAGCTCGGCCGTCGCGTCGGTGCGTAGGGCCACTTTTTTGTTCACCTGGCAAATCAGACACCAAGTTGCCGTAAAATCAACAAACACAGGGCGGCCCTCCGTCAGATTTGCCTGCACTTTTTCCTCTGACCAGGCAGCCCACTGACCGCTGGCGTCTCCGGCAGACGCACTCTCTCCGAAGTTCGCGTAGGCCGACTGCGTGGCATCCGTCGCCCAGACAAGGGAGCCTACAACCAGGAGAATTGCGAAAACTTTGCTGACCCGCTGTGACCGTCGGCTCCGTGATGCGGCCCCCCAACGGCCAAAAACCCAGGCACCCACAGCACAACCCAACATTAGGAGGAGCAGCACAATGATCGCGTCCACCCCACCCTGGCGACCGGCGACGAGCGCAAGAAAAACCACGGCAGCCATCAGCAGGAAGCCCATGCCCTGCTTAAAAGATTCCATCCAAAGCCCCGGTTTGGGCAGAAACGCGACCAACCTGGGAAAAATCGAAAGAAACAAAAAGGGCGAGGCTAGCCCGAACCCCATCATCCCGAAGATAAGCAACCCGGTCGAAATATTGGCCTGCACCGCCAGGCCACTCACCCCGGCCACCAGCGGCCCCATGCAGGGAGCGCCGACCACCGCTGCGAGCACGCCCATCCCAAATGAGCCGACCACATCGCTACGCTTGGCCACGCCCGCGTCCGCCCCCACGAGTCGACCACCGAGTTCGAAGACGCCCATCAAGTTAAGCCCGAAGATAAAAAAGACCGCCGTCAGCACGACAACAAAGCCGGGGCTCTGCAACTGGAAGCCCCAGCCGATCCGTTCGCCCACAGCCCGCAACGCAAACAGCGCTCCAGCCAAAACCAAAAAACTCAAAACGACGCCGAAGGTGTAGGCCAACCCATGCTTGAGCGCGTCTCGACGCGTCTGTCCCGCGTGCTTTAACAAGGAAAACACTTTGAGCGAAAGCACAGGCAAAACACAGGGCATGATGTTCAGAATCAACCCTCCCAGGAATGCCAAGACCAAAAACCCGGGCAGCCCAAGCTGGAGTAACCGTTGCTCAAATCCAGCCGTTGGAGGTCCGTCCGCAGCCGTCTCTGCTGCTGGTGCTGTGGCCGTCCCGCCGACGAGAAGCGCCACACTCAACTCCCAGGACGCATCGGGCGATTGCAAAACGCCTCGCAGAGTATCACTCGGCTCATCCAGAAAGACCGACTCCACCTCGAGGCGCAATTGAACTGTATCCGGAGCTGGCGAGCGCACCACTTGTTCCGCATTGGGATCCACCACCCCCGCGCTCTCCGCATAGAAATAAACATCCTCCGGCACGGAATCGCCAACAATCTCCAACAATATCGATTCCCCCTCCAGCATGGCTGAAACAGTCCAATCCCCCGGGTTTTTCGGCTGGGAGCTGCGCGCTGCCTCAAAGGCTGCCGCGTCTGGCCCGCGCTCCGTTTTGGCAGTTACTGACCGTGGAAGCTCGACGACTGCTTCTCCCGGCAAGCAGACCTCCTTGCAGATGAGCCAAAATAGCTCCGCCCTCAAGGAAAGTTTCTCACCCACTTGGAGCGACTCCGAGGCCTTCATCGGCACAACAAACGTCGCAACGCCCTCGTAGCCGTAGTTCACCAAGCCCTCAAGGGGAATACGTTCGGGCGCAGGCCACTCGATCTCGCCGGCCTCGATGCCCTCGGGTAAATCCCAGGTAATCTCCAGTGGCAAACCACTCGCGCCGGGGTTTTTCCAATAAATGTGCCAGTGCGGATCCATCTCAAAGCGTATGGCCACATCAAAACTTTGCCCCGGAACAATCGCCGCCTCCTCCGCGATCAGCTCTACAGTCGTGTAGTCGGCCTGCACCGGCTCGGCAGGGAGGTGGCCACCGGCAACTACGCCTGCCACAAAAAGAAGAGATGCTTTGATAAATATTTCCATCAGGAGTTTAGATAATAGCACATGACAATTATTCCAGCCGATCCCAATGTCCATGATATCCCCATAGACGAATCCCGCGATTGATAAAGGGAGACATTCCCATTCCCTTGAAGTTCTGAAAAGAACCAAACTTTAAATGCCCCGCGACTACTCAGTCATCCTGCCTGCCTTCAATGAAACAGAGGAGCTTCCGGCCACTTTGACCGCCATCCGTCATGCCATGAGCGCAATCAAAGCTACAGGCGAGTGTATTGTCGTCGACAACAACTCCGATGATGACACCGCTGCCGTCGCCAAACAACACGGAGCGGATAAGGTCGTTTTCGAACCGATCAACCAGATTTCCCGGGCGCGCAACGCCGGCGCGGCCCGCAGCGCTGGCCGTTACCTCATATTCATCGATGCCGATACCCGCATCGAAGCCGCACTCTTAGCAGAGGCCCTTCATCAGCTCGAAACAAAGGCCTGTGCCGGTGGGGGCTCTATCGTAGAATTTGAAGGCGACGTCAATTTCGTTGGACGGCTCTGCATCCAAACTTGGGAGCAGATCTCGAAGCTCACCGCCACCGCAGCCGGAAGCTTTATTTTTTGTCGGAGGGACGCCTTTGACGCCGTCGGCGGTTTCGACGAATCACTCTATGCCAGCGAAGAGGTGCGCTTTTCCCGTCGGATGCGCAAATGGGGCAAAACCCACGGGCTTTTCTTCAAAATACTGGATCATGCACCCGCAAAGACGTCCGCGCGAAAGCTCAAATGGTATTCTGGACTGGAAATACTGGGATGGGTCGGGCTCATGATCATCATGCCCCTGGC
>JAAAPI010000201.1 GCA_009908325.1 Verrucomicrobiota bacterium
CAGGCTAGTCCGGCAAGCGCGAGGCGCTTTTCGCCGACCGGCGTGGCGAGACGGCGGACGATGCCCCCCTGCACCAGCACGAGGACGAGCCCGATGAAAACAAACATACCGCCATTTTGGGCGGGCGAAAACCCAAAGCGCTCAACTGCCAGGAAAGTCAGGGTAAATTCCATCCCGCTGAAGGCGAGCATGTAGATGAGGTAAACGAGGTTCGTCCGCCGCGTGGCCGGCTCGGGGCATTGGAAGATCCGGAAAATGGCGAGGCCCTTGCGCTCGGTAGCCGGTTCGCCACGCTTTTCTTCGGGCAGGGTTTCGCCGAAGCGGCGGTAGACCCAGATCAGATTGATCAGGGTGAGTGTCAGACTGACCAGTGCCGGAGCGGAAAATGGATTGACGCCCCAGGCCTGCAGTGAGGGTATCAGCGTCGTGAGATCGACCATCGCGGAAAGGCCGCCGATCGCCGGACCCACAATAAAGCCCAGCCCGAAGGCAATCCCCACGATGGCAAGTCCACCGGAGCGTTTTTCCCGCGTGGTGATGTCGGCCACGGCTGCCGTGGCCACCGAGAGGTTACCCCCCATGACGCCACCGACCACGCGCGCGAGGATAAGTATCCAAAAGGATGCGGCAAAAAACCAGGCCACGTAGCTCAGGGCCATACCCACTATAGTGATGAGCAATACCCGACGCCGCCCGACCCGGTCGGAATAGGCACCCCAAAGCGGTGCGCAGACAAATTGCAGGATCGAATAAAGTGAGCCGAGAATGCCGCCGAAGAGGACCGCCGTCATAAAGCGCGGGTCTGTGGCACCGCTTTGCTCCGCCCAGCTGGCCAGGGGGGCGACCAATAGCCCGAGCAGGCTCTCTCCGCCACCGCCATCGGGCAGGTAATAATCCAGCATGGCAGGGAAAAGCGGAAAAATGATGGAGAAACCGACAAGGTCCAGGAATAGGGTCAAAAAAATGACCGGCAGGCGGCTGGCCGGTGCTTGATTGTTCTCGGGTGTGTTGGATTTTTGCATTGGGGAGTGTTTCGCTGCAAAGGGAGATGCTTAGAGTTTACCCGCGCTACGGGATTTCAATGGCTTGCGTTCAGCATGGGCGGGCGGCGGAGCCAACCCGCTTAAGTATTATGTCCGAGCTTTTCCGAGAGCGCCGCGTGCACATTCGGCGGAATGAGGCGGCGTTCGCGGTCGGTGAACTTGAACACCTGCTTGACCAGATTGGAGCTCGTGAAAAAATACTGCTCGTTCGGCATGAGGAAAATAGTCTCAATCGACTCATCGAGATGCCGGTTCATTTGTGCCATTTGAAACTCATGCTCGAAGTCGGAGACCGCACGCAGGCCGCGAATGAGGGCGACCGCCTTCGTCTGCTTGGCGAGGTCGACGATCAGTCCGTCAAAGGCAATGACCGAAATGTTCGGACGGTCGCGCAAATTTTCCTCGATCAAGCGAACGCGTTTCTCCGCGGAGAACAGCGGCTCCTTGGCCGCGTTGCGAGCCACCGCGACGATGACCTTGTCAAATATGTTGCGGGCACGGTTGATCACATCGAGGTGGCCGTTGGTGATGGGGTCGAAGGACCCCGGATAGACGCCGGTTCTCATAATAGCGGCAGAGTGAGGTCAAGTTGGGTGTAAAGTCCAACTAATTTCAAAGTTGTGGGGCCCACCGGGTGTAATCGGCAAAAAAATCCAAAAAAGGTACTTGCACCGAAAAATCGAAAGGCTACTTTCCTCCCCTTTTCTGAAAACCAGCGATTCATTTTAATGCCTACAATTAACCAACTCGTCCGCAACCCGCGCGCCGTGCAGAAGGAGAAGTCCAAATCACGCGCACTGAACCGGAACCCGTTTCGCCGCGGTGTCTGTGTCCAGGTCATGACCCGTACTCCGAAGAAGCCGAACTCGGCAATCCGCAAGGTGGCCAAGGTTCGCCTGACCAATGGTATCGAGGTGATTGCCTACATCCCTGACGAGGGCCACAACCTGCAGGAGCACAGCATCGTGCTGGTTCGGGGTGGTCGCGTCAAAGACCTTCCCGGTGTGCGTTACCACATCGTCCGCGGCACGCTTGACTGTGTTGGTGTCGAGAAGCGCCGCCGGAGCCGCTCCAAGTATGGTGTGAAGCGCCCGAAGGAAGCTTCCTGATTGAGTTCTTAATTCTTGTTTCCCATTTCTTCTTTCCCAATTCCTATTTCTTCCTATGTCACGTCGTCGCCAAGCCGTTAAACGTCCCCTCATCCCGGACCCCCGCTACAACAGCACACTTGTCACAAATCTGGTCAATATGATCATGGAGCGCGGCAAGCGCACCGTTGCCCAGCGCATTGTTTACACCGCTTTTCAGCGTGTCAGCGAGAAACTGGGCAAAGGGGATCCCGTTGACCTCGTCAAAGGCGCCTTGGAAAACACCCGCCCCAAGCTCGAAGTGAAGAGCCGTCGCGTGGGCGGTGCGACGTATCAGGTCCCCATTGAGATCTCCTTTGAGCGTCAACAAAGTCTCGCCTTCCGTTGGATGGTGAAAGCCGCCCAAAACCGCAAAGGCGTCCCCATGGAGGAAGCTCTGGCCGACGAAATCGTCGACGCCTATAACAACACCGGCGGCGTCGTGAAGAAGAAGGAAGAAACCCACCGCATGGCCCAGGCCAACCGCGCATTTGCGCACTTGCGTTGGTAGTGTAGCACCCTGCGGCTCGAGTCCTGGTCGGTAGCCGACCGGAACGATCCGCACCTCCCGTTCTTTTCCAGTCGTATCTCTTGCAATGTCCGCTACAAGCACAGCGTCAGTTAATTCACCGAAGCGTAAGTTCCCCTTGGAGCACACGCGCAATATCGGTATCGCTGCGCATATTGATGCGGGAAAGACGACCACGACGGAAAGAATCTTATTTTATGCGGGTGTCGTCCACAAAATGGGCGAAGTGCACGAAGGCAATGCGGTCACGGACTGGATGGAGCAGGAGCGCGAGCGTGGCATTACCATTACCTCCGCCGCCATATCCTGCCACTGGACGAACCAAGAAGGTCCCTTCGCCGGTACGTGTAACCAGGTCAACATTATCGACACCCCCGGCCACGTCGATTTCACAGCCGAGGTGGAGCGTTCGCTGCGGGTGCTTGACGGCACGGTCGGCGTATTTTGCGCCGTTGCCGGCGTGCAGCCCCAGTCGGAAACGGTCTGGCGGCAAATGGATAAATATCACGTTCCCCGGATTGCCTTCATCAACAAAATGGACCGGGTGGGGGCTGACTACTTCGCGGCCATCGAATCGATGCGGGAACGCCTCGGGGCAAACGCGCACCCCATTTTTTTACCCATCGGCTCGGAGGATGCCTTTATCGGCCTGATCGACCTCGCCGCCATGGAAGCCCGCATTTACGATGCGGCCGACGCAAGCGGTATGACTTACAAGGCGACCGAGATCCCCTCCGAATATTTGGAGCAGGCCACGGAGTATCGCGAAAAGCTGATCGAAGCATTGGCTGACTTTGACGACGGGCTCGCCGAGAAATACCTCGAAGGCGAGGCCTTGGATGTCGACACCATCCGCGCCGCGATCCGAAAGGCCACGATATCGCTCGGCTTCTGTGCCGTTATCCCCGGCAGCGCCTTTAAAAATAAGGGCGTCCAGGCGGTCCTCGATTCGGTGGTCAACTATCTGCCCTGTCCGCTCGATCTCCCACCCATGAAGGGCGAGACCGAGCAGGGCCGGGATATTGAGATCGCTCCCGACGACAATGCCAAATTTGCCGGGTTGGCCTTTAAGCTGATGAACGACAAGCACGTCGGCAAACTGGTCTTTATGCGGGTTTACTCTGGTACTTTGTCCAAGGGAACAGCTGTTCACAATCCCCGCACCGGTAAGACCGAGCGCATCTCGCGCCTCATGATCATGAAGGCCGACTCCCGTGAAGATATCGACGTGGCCCACTCGGGTGATATTTGCGCCATCGTGGGTGCCCGTTATGTGGTGACCGGGGATACCCTCTGCACCAAGGGCTTTGATGTGCGCCTTGAGCCGCCGACCTTTCCCGAGCCGGTCATCTCCGTATCGATCGAGCCGAAAACCACGGCCGATCAGGAAAAGATGGCCACCGGTCTGCAACGTCTCGCCGAAGAGGATCCCACCTTCGTCGTGAGTAGCGATGAAGAGACGGGGCAGACGATCATCGCCGGCATGGGCGAACTCCATTTGGAGATTATCAAAGACCGCCTCTTCCGCGAGTTTAAAGTGGAGGCCGAGGCCGGACGCCCGCAGATTGCTTACCGTGAGACGGTTTCGGTCGCTTCCGAGGGGGAAGGCAAATTCGTCCGCCAGACCGGAGGCAGTGGACAATATGGCCATGCCCGGATCAAACTGGAGCCACTCGAACGCGGCCAGGGTATCGAAGTCGTCGATAAGATTGTCGGCGGCGCGATTCCCAAAGAATTTATCAAGCCCACCCTCGACGGCATCCGCGAAGCGGCCAACAACGGCGCGGTCTGTGGTTACCCCGTGGTTGATTTCAAAGTCACGCTTTTTGACGGCTCTTTCCACGAAGTGGACTCCTCGGAAATGTCCTTCAAGATGGCGGGGATTTTCGCGTTTCGCGATGCCATGGAGAAAGCCAGCCCGGTTCTGCTGGAGCCGATGATGCAGGTCACCGTCGAGACCCCGGAAGATTACCAGGGCGACATCATGGGCGACCTCAACCGCCGCCGCGGCCAGATCCAAAGCGTGGCGGCGAAGACGGCTTTCGTCTCCATCTCCGCCCTGGTTCCCCTGCAGGAGATGTTCGGCTACGCGACCATTGTGCGCTCGCTGAGCAAGGGCCGCGCCTCCTATAGCATGCAGCCGGAATCTTTTGAAATAGTCCCGCCGAACGTCCTCAACACCATCCTGGAAACCTCGACGCGGGGGCGCTATTAATCCATAACCAACCCACATAAAAATGAGCACACCACGTATCCGTATCCGCCTCAAAGGCTTTGATTATCGCGTTATCGACCAGTCCGCCGCGGACATCGTCGAAACCGCCAAGCGTTCCGGCGCCCGCGTCGCGGGACCGGTGCCGCTGCCGACGAAAATCGAGCGCCTCACGGTGAACCGTTCGGTCCACGTCAATAAGAAGTCGATGGACCAATTTGAAGTGCGCACGCACAAACGGCTGATTGACATCGTCGAGCCCACCGCCGCAACCGTTGACGAGTTAAAGAAACTCAATCTCCCGGCCGGGGTCGATATTTCGATCAACGTGTAGTTGACTGGACAATTAATTCCTCGTCCCTTTTGAGGGAATTTTAGCAAAGCCCTATTCTAAGCTGCTGGGAGGTTCAAAAAACTCGGAAAGAACGCCCGGGTTAAGCGCGATTCGGTCGATTTTTATCGCCTTTTGCTCAGCATCTTCGATCTGCGTGACAATCGAGCAAGGGAAACGAAAGCCTTCAATCATGCGAAATTCGGAAAAATCGGACCGACGGATCCTGCCGTCGGCGAGGTGGTCGAACCGCACCAGGGGCGAGAGATCCACTGGGTCCAGGTGAGCGACTGACTTGTCCCCTGTTTGTTCGTTGCGAAATTGAACGGCAATGGTTGGGCGTCCCAACTCGTCCGAGTTTTCGATGGACTTCACCAATTCTCTTTGTTGTAGAGCGACACTAATCAGTGGTGAGAAGAAATTGGTCATGCTTTGCAGTTCGCGCGCCTCATCCTCGGTCGCCCATTCTTCCTTTGCGGAAGAACCCGGGGCGTTAATGCGCCTCCAAATACGCCCACCATTCATTCCGTAAGTCAAGTTTACGCCCTGATCCAGGTAAAGTCTGAGGTAGGCCAGATTTGGGCGCTTCTTCACGGCGGTGAACTCGCGACTTGCTTCCCCGTCGACAATTTGACCGACAACTCGAATTGACTGCAGTTTTTCAGCTTCCAAGCCGCCGAGGTTATTTAACAAAAACGCATCCAGAAATTCATTTTGGTTGAGCAAGTCGCTATCAGAGAAAGGTTTGTCGGTCGATGCGGACTCATTCGAGCTGGCCCCTCTCTCGGAAACGACCGAGTAAATCGCAGTCACAACGAGTGCTCCGGTAATCAGGACGATCAAAAGCGTTCGATATCGTTTTAAAAACCGGCGGAGACCACTGGCGAAGAGCTTTTTGCTACGCACAGGCGGGTTTGTTGAATCGGCAAACTCCCGCGTTTTACCAGTGGTGGAATCGCTGGAGCGGTTAGTTGGTTCCTGTTTTTTCATGGACGGATTCTCTAACGACGGTTGGCTTAGCTGTAGGTAGTCGCCCTCTTTGTTTTCAACCTATGTGGAGCGTCAATATGGATCGGACGATAAAATGCGAGCGACGAGATAACTGAGTCCTTGCAGTATAATTCGGAAGAATGGCTTCTTTTAAAGCCAATTCTGAAAAAGTTTACGGTTGAGCTGGGTTTTTCATCTGACGGGAAAAAGATCCTAACGGATCGAGCTTCAGCTCCCGCCGTTCGGTATTGACCCCGTTCGGAGAGGCCATGATCTCTGTATTTTGTGTTCGCCTCAAAGGCGACGAATCCTCCAACCTGTTCTAAGATGAGACAAACAGCTTTTTCCTTTTTTCCGTTGTCGTAATTACTGCGTTATTGGGTGCCTGCCAAAGCAATCCAAATGCAGTCTCCAAACAGAATCCAGCGATGCTCGAAGCGCCGGGCGGTGGCACGCTCTACTTGATCAGCGATTTGCTAAAATCACCCGATACCCGTTTTACGGGGATACCGACACTGACGGAGGAAAGTCCGTTTGGTCCGGCGGTTTTGTTCAACGGCGTGGACGACCAGATCATCCTCGACGAGACGCCGCTGGCCGGGATGAGTCGTTTTACCGTGGAAGTGTGGCTCCGCCCGGATATGGGTGGCAGCCCCGAGCCGCGCTTTCTCCACATCGGCGAAGTGAACGGAGACCGGATGATGCTGGAAGGCCGCCTGACGGAGAATCGCATGTGGGCCGTGGATAGTTTTCTGCGGGCCGGTGAGGAATACCTCGTGCTGCTCGACATGGACTTATTGCACCCGGCGGAAGAATGGTGCCATGTCGCGCTTGTTGTCGAAGACGGCGTCGCGAAAAACTATGTGAATGGTGTCGAGGAACTGGAAGGAGCGCTGCCCTTTCATCCAATCGACCACGGTGTCGTTTCGATTGGCGCGCGCGCCAATCAAAAGCATTTTTTCAAGGGGGCCATCCACTCGGTGCGCATCACGCCGCAGGCATTGACCCCCGATGGATTTACGATGGGTGGGTTGTGGCGGTAACCTGCAAAATTCTTCACTTTCCGAAGCGCGGTGGAGGGGATAGTGAAATAATGAATAGTGTGATAAAATTTTCACTGTTTTTCTTGACGGCCTTATTTCCAAGGTGCCATAACGATGACTGCCGTTCACTTCTGAGGGGCAACGAAACACGATTCATTCGTAATAAAAGCTAATAACACGTAACTGAAAGGAAACATCATGAATCAGACAGTCATCACAGGAAACCTCACTGCCGATATTGAAACCCGCGATCTCAAGCTGAATAACGGGGATCAACATCTCAGCAAGTTCACCATCGCCTCCAATGAAGGCGAGCGGGTGGTCTTCATGCCCGTCGAGGCATGGAACATGCCGCACCTCGCCGAGTATCTCTTCAAGGGGTCGAAAGCGCTCGTTTCCGGCAGCCTCAAGCAGGAAAACTGGGAGACCGAGGCGGGCGACAAACGCAGCCGCATCGTATTGACGGCCTTCCGCGTTGAGTTTCTCGACCCGGCACCGGAGGGAGCCGCACGGGGTGAAAGCGGCGGGTCAACCCGTCAAGCCGGCAGATCGCGAGGGAACGCAAAAAGCAGCCCCACCACATCCCGGGAGAACCGCCGCGCACCAGCTCGCGGGCACAGGGCTGCTTAATAGCCCGGTTCTTTAAACAAACAAACCGCACCTTGTCCAGGTGCGGTTTTTTGTTCGTAGGGGCGTCACTTGTGACGACCGCCGCTTTTACGAGGCTACAGCTGTTTCCCAACTGGCTGCCCTTTTGGGCGCCTTGTGCTCCGGCCCTCGCTGAGCAGGGGCAGCAACTACCGGTTTCGGCGGCGGACAAGAAACAGTGCAGACGCTATACCCAGGAGAAGCGCGAAGCTTGACGGCTCGGGAACCGGATCGACGGTCTTCCCTTCGAGGAAGGCGAGCCCACCGCTGGCACCACCACTTGGGCCACCCCAATTGAACTCGACCCAATCGATTTGCGTGGCGTCGTTGGAAACGCCCAGCACATTGATGAGATCCGAAACCGTAATGGTGGGGAGGAGGTTGGCATAGTGGTCATCGTATGCCAGCGAGGAATCGTAAAACGCGCTTGAACTGTCAATAAACTCGCCAAAGTCGATGGTAGCGGTATCACCGTTGTCCAAGCCGTAAGTCACCGATGTGCCTCCTTCTTCGTTATCCGCCCAAGCAACTGCTATTTCCGTAAACCCTGTTTCGAAATCGAGCCGCACCTGGTTGTCCGCCGGGTAATCGTTGGGCTGAGTGAAAAGATTATTGGAATCAACAGTGAAATTGTCCGGATGTTGAACGATCAAGAGGTTGCCCAGGATCGGTGCGTTTGGGTCGTTATCTCTATCCAAATTGCCGCCGGCCCAGTTAAATCCGTTAGGGCCGCCTTCTAAGTCCGGGTCCAAACCGGTGGTGTTAGTCGAATCATACAAGGTTGCGATCGTGCCTGCTCCGCTGACGGTGACGTCAAAACCGAAATTAGGCGTGATCAATGAATTGTTCGCCGATGCGAACGGCTGATTGCCCGTGCTAGGGAGCGCATTCTGCCCGATCTGTGTTCCCGCAGGCACGTTGGTGAGGTCGAAGGTAATACGAACGTCCTTAAACGTTGGCCCTATGTTCTGCACATCCGCTTCCAACGAAGGAACGAAAGGAATGACGGCCAACCCAATGCCGATTGTGGCTTTCGAAAATCGTGTTTTTTGTAAAAAATTAATAATCCCCATGCGTTATGTTGTGTGCGGATTGATCTGGAGATAGCAAGTAAATAAATCTTTTAAATACGGTTTTTCAGAGAAAATCCGGATTCTTGTGGTTTCAGCGTTCCTCCGAGGGGGATTTTGGAATTTCAAAAAAGGAGGAAAAAGCGCCGACATTGTGCTTCGCGCTTTCGATGACGACGCGGTTCTCCAGTTCGTCATCCACGTAGGTCTCGGTTTTGAACGCGTGCTGAAAGCCGTCGATTGTCTTATATTCGGAAAAGAGGAGCGTGCGAAGGCTGTCATTGCCGAGTCGGTCGACGCGGGCAAGAACGTGCATCGTTTCCGGATCGATGTAAGCAGTGGACTCGAGGTCCAGATCGCGGTTTGTGAATTCGAGGACGTAGCAGGGGCGGTCCTTCCAGTCACCCTCGGTAACGTTCTCGACGGTTCCCTCGTTGAGCAAGAGGACGGAAGTGACCGGGTCAAAAAACCGGGCGAGCCTGCGGATTTCGCTGACACTTTCATCTTCGACGAGCGAGTCGACTGGTTCTTTGCCCGGAACCGAAGCCCTTTGCCAGACGCTTTCACCGTCGACGACGAAGCTGAGCTTGTAGTCGGGAAACTGCAGGGTCAGGTGGCTTTGGTTCGGGCGTCGTTTAATGGAAACGTATGGGATGCTCGCTCCTCCGGTTTCGAGCGTACCGCTAAAACGGAGACTCTGTAGCGAGTCCAAGGTCTCCTCGCCGCCGTTGGCCGCCAGATAATCCTCGGATAGCGTTTCCAGAAGGGTCTTTTCTTCTCTCGGGAGCGAGGGTCCTTCTGATTCGCCGCTACTCTCTGAAGCGCTGCCGTTCATTCTCATGACGATGAGGATGAGGACTGCCGTTAGGAGCGCGAAGAGAATAAACGGTCCCCACATCCAGAGTCTCGCTTTGATTAAATCGGGATCCATATCGTGGCGAACTTCGCGAAACTTTGTTCAGAACGCAATCACTGGTTTTTCTGTTTCGAGTTCGCGACCATGAGGCTTTCTTCTACGAAACTTTCATTTCGCCGGTCTTTAGAAAACTGACGACGTCGGCAATGACCTTTCGATTGCTCATGATGAACGAATGTGTCGCATGAATGACCTTGAAAGCGGACATGCCGTCGACCCGCGCGCGCTCAACGGAGACTTTGCCATCGTTGGGGCCTGGAATCATGCAGGAATTGATCCAGTTGATGCTGCGGTCGCCGGTTATTACGCCGCATTCAAATTGGACCGGACCGAGTTGGTTGACGAAGCTTTCGGGTGCGGTGCCGAGTTGCTTACCGGCGGGGCCGTTAACCTGATCAAAGATCCAGGTGTGACCGATGCGGTCGACCACCTCGCTGCCGTGGTTGGGCGGACTGAGCATAACGACGCGGCCCAGTGTGGCCAGCGGTTGGGTAGCCTCCATCTGGCGCACAAGGATGCCGCCCATAGAGTGGGTCACCATATGGACGGTGGTGGCACCGGCCGTGCGGGAGCCGATCTCGCGGGCAACGTGCTCGGCGAGAACCGGAATGGGATGATGTCGCGAGTCGTAGCCGAGGTTGTGCACGGTGTAGCGCTCGTTCTGCAGGGCACGTTGCAAGGCACCCATGGAGCGTGGCGTGCGGGATAGGCCATGGAGGAGGACGATGTGCTCGGAGTGTGGGGGCATGGTTGAGGGTTGACTCAGGGTAGACTCTGGGGTGTCCGCCATTCGGCCTGAGCTCATGGCCGAAGGCAAGCGGACACGCCACGAAGGATGGTCGCATGTGGCGTGCTCGCTTGCGAGCGCCTGTTGTGAGGTTGGTGTTGAATCGTGAAGCAGCTTACGCGTCGATGGATACCAATCAAATTGAGAAATCTCAACGGGATTGTAGGTATGTTTTTTGTGTGTAGTTTTAGATGGTATTCCAAAAAAAAGCCCACCAGCGGAGGCTGGTGGGCTTTGCGTGCCAGATTTTGATTAGGTTTCGGTCTCAGACGCGACGGCGGCGCAGGAGGACACCGGTGCCGACGGCGAGGCCAAGCAGGAGGCCGTAGGTGCCGGGTTCGGGCACGTTGGTCGGCAGGTCGAGTGTGCCGGTTGAGACGTCGCCCGAAAAGCTCTCGTAATTCACGAGAATACCGGTGGCTGCATCCGGGGCGAAGGCATCGTAGAAGACATTTAGAATGTCTCCATCGAGGTTTGTCCCGAAGTAATCCAGTCCGGTGAACTCGCCGTCGGAAAAGTTGGCGAGCGGATCGAGGTCGTCGAAGAGATCGAAGAAAATCAAATCGCCCGGAGTCGGTTCAAACTCGAAACCGAGGTCGACCAGATCGCCGTCCGGATTGGTCAACGGATCCGTATCCGCCGTGCCGGAGAAGAGGCCGTTGTCTTCGATGTCGATGAAGCCAGTGATTGAGGTGCCCAAAAGGGAACCCGAGGTGAATTCGCCGGTGAAGTTCACTGAGATCAGGCTGGCTTGCAGGCTGCCTGCTGTGATTAGTCCGGCGAGGAGGATGTATTTTGTTTTCATAGTATGATTTTTGATCAAGGTGCGGGCGGATCGTTTAGTCGCTCCGCCCGCTGGTTTGATTTTATTCAGTTAGCTAGTGGGTTAGATGCCGAAGTCGATGCGCCAGAGTGTGACGGTGCCACTGACTTCGTTGGCGACGGCGAGGGTGGGCGCACCGAGCGGGCTGTCGCCAGCTGCGATGAATTTGATATCTTCCGGTCCGAGATCGCCGGCGAGGGCGCTGTTAGCCAGTAGTTCTGTTCCGTTTTCATCGACGAAACTACGGTTACTGAAGTATCCGTGGAAGACTGGGCGACGCGGATCGGTGACATCGTAAACCGCGATGGTGCCTTGGCGCTCCATCCCGATGAAGGCGTAAGTAACGCCGTCGATGGTGCCGAGTGTGATTGCCTCGGGCTCGACGCCCTTGGCGTCGGAACGGCTCTCGAAGGAGTCGTTGTCATCGTTGTTTGAGTTAAACACGGTAGAGAAACGCGATGCGGTGAACATTTCGAAGTCCGAACCAGTGTCGGCGACCGGGCGGAAGCGACCGACGACGGGAGCGGAAAAGGCAGTCATTGATCGGCTTCCGTAGCCAATGAGGACGTCTGTCGTGCCATCGCCGTTCGTATCACTCGCTGCGGCGTTGATTTCCCAGCGGCCCATGTCTTCGTCATCGGCGATTCCGGGACGTGCGCTTGTCAACGAACTACTGAGGGTGAGGCTTTTAATACGGGCTTCTTCGAAGCCGCGGGCATCGCCTTCATTAGCCGTCAGCAGGTAATCCCGTCCGTTGAAGCGGTGGAGGGCGATGGCATCGGGCTGGCGAAGGCCAAAAGCCGGCTTGGGCTCGATGTTGATCGCGTCGTCTTTGTCGCTGGTGTCGAGGGCGAAGCGCGGGTTTGAGTGATCGACAAGGCCCAGCGGCAGGATGTTTCGCACGGCGCGGCGCTGAATATCGATCAGAGCCACGGCGTTGTTTTCCTGCAGGGCGACCCAGGCAAAGCGGCTGTCGGGATCGACGGCTACATATTCCGGCTCGAGGTCTTCAGCTACGTTGGCGGCCAGACCCTCGTCAACTTGAGTGAGTTGGATGCCCCGGCTGCGCAGGATACGCTCGCGCCGATTCCAGCGCTGAAAGCCGACTTCGTGAACCACCGGATTGGCCGCACCAGCTGAGATGTCGATCAAACTGACCGAACCAACCGGATTGGTGGCACCCACTATTTCGCCTTCGTTGGCAACAACGATCGTATTGCCATTTGGCGTAAACGTCAGCATATCCGGGAGGAAGCCGACTTGCATGTTTCCGCCGATTTGTGCGAGAGAGCTGGTGTCATGCAGCGTGACATAGCCGCGGCCAGCCGTGCCGGTCTCGTCGGACCAGGCGGTGGCGAGCACGCCGTTCTTCACCGCAACGCTGTTGGGCTCGAAATCGGCAAACGGTGCAGCTATGCTGTTAGTCTGCGTCAGTCCTGAGCCGATTGGATCGGAAGCGTCGATAACGCGGACGATCTGTCCGTCAGCGCTGCTGACGAAGAGGCGTTGTGTGCCGGGATCGTGGGCGACGATTTCAGCGGCCGATTCATCAAACGAACCCGATGCATAGGTAGCGACGGGGCTCAAGCGGAGGGCACCGGCGGGAACTTGCGGGATGCGGTTACCGATCGAGTCCAAGCGGATATCAAGGTTTTGGATGCGTGCATCCTGGGTGGTCGCGAGATCAGGCTCACTGTAGGCAAACTCCGGGCTACCGAAGTTATCGTTGAGGTAGTTTTCCATGGCTGCCTGTTCGCCAACCCCGAGATCGGAGAAGTTTTGGGCCAGCGCGGGGAATGGGTAGCCGTCGCCGCCTGTGGCGCCAGGCGTTCCGATATTCGTGAAGCTTCCAGATGTATCGACAAGGAAACCAAGTGTCACGACCCGGAATTCATCCGTCGCTGCAGTGCCGACGAAGGCACCGTCTTTGTAGAGGGTGCGGGCGACCGAGCCGTCTGGCTCGAGTAATGCGAATGAGTTGATTTCCGCCAGTGTGTCGCCATCGGCGGCGTCAATACTACCGTTGCCGTCAACGTCGACTGGAGGCAGGAAGGAGACTTGTAGGCCACCAATCTGCGGGAAACGGCCTTGAGTCGCCCCTTCGAAGCTTTGCGCAAAGGCGTGCTGGAGCACTTCAAGGATATCCTGTCCGGAGAGGTCGAGCGCAACCAGCCCGTTGTTGAAACGCAGGGAATTTTTCACATCGAGTTCCGAGACAGCACCCAATGGTTTGGTGGGTATGGCTGCGGGATTTGCGGCGGGGGGTAATAATTCGCCAGTGATGCCATCAACGGTGCCGATCGCCGCGCGAATGCCGCCACCATTCTTGATGGATATGACAACGTCGGATTCAAGTGCTTGAGCTGCCGCGAGATTGGCGTCCGCAGTCAAATTACCCAGACTGGTTTCCTCTGTGCGGACAGCTTCACGACGGCCTTCGAGGAAGAAAGCCGTGTAGCCGAATACGTTTCCATCCTGAGTGCTCACGATGGTTTCGACAGGGTTTGTGAGTGCAGCAACCTCGCTGCCCTTGCTACCAGGGGTGAAAGCATTAGCTGAGTCTCCGCCCCAGAGCGAGGCGACGCTCGTATCGGTCGAAGCGATCGGGCCATTCACGGTTGCATCGAGTTCAGCTGTCAAAATATCTCCATTTACATCGAAAGGGACGATGAGTCGCCCGATGTAGCTGTATTCACCGTCGGTGCTCACGATAAGCGTGGGCTTACTGTCGAGGTCGGTGGCGATAAACGGGTAGTTACCCGCTGCGGTGTCGCCCGGCAGAAGCGTGTTGGACGGATTGGCCAGAAGGGTATCGGAACCGCCGGCAACGATGACGTCGACGCCGCTGAGTTGGGTGGCAAGGGACTGTTCGAGGCTGAATTGCTGTAGGTGGGTGACGAGCACAATTTTGTCGATGTCGTCAGCCGTGCCAGCAAGCCCGTCGGACCCGAGCGCAACCGCGTCGATAATCGGTTGTAGCTGCGATGCGAGCAGAGTGATGTCGTTATCAGTCGCGCCCACAACGACAGTGCCGCTTGGCGAGCTGATTTGATTCAAACGTTGCGTCGTGGCTCCAATCACGCCGACAGGCTCGCCATTTACCTCAACAATCGTGGCCTGAGCGATCTTCGGCGGATTTTTGCCGCCGAGCGCCTCGGCTGGTGTCAATGTAAACGCGCTCTTCGGCAGAATGTCTGTTGTAAAGAGGTTGCCGAGATCACCGTCGGATGAGAAATCAAGATTACTTGAAAGGTAGGGAAACTGTGCACCCGGCCAGCGGATGTCGCCGAGCGTGGAACCACGAACGTCTTCTTCGATGATCGATTCGAGTGCATCCGAGCCGAGATCAAACTCGTGGTTTCCAAGAGCCGAGGCATCAAAACCGATGATGTTCATGATCGTGATATCGATACGGCCGCTGCCTTCGCGGACATTGGTCAGACCTGGTTCGCCAAAAAGATTTTGGTAGGCGGTTTGCAGGGGTGATCGAAGGGAGCTATCCGATGCGGCGCTGAGAAATGGGCCGGGTATAATATTGTCGCCGGCGGACACAGTAAGTGTGCCGTCACTCGGGTCATTATTTTCCAGGCCCTCGACAAGGGCAGCAAAATTGGCTGCACGGTTGATAGCGTCAACGCCGCCCTCTAGGTCAGAGGCATGAAGCAGTTGGAGCGAGAAGTCGGTTTGCGCGCTGAGCGAACAGGCGGCCAACAACCCGCTGATTGCGGTGATTCGTATTTTTTTCATGGATGCGTATGGTTTAGTGATTAGAGATTCTCGAAGAACTGGTTCTCCGAAACTAGGCCTACCACTATACCGATGCATTGTGACATCCAGGTGGCGTGTAGTTTAAATCTAATGTCGGTTTCTTACAATCCTGCGCAGGCCGCGCAAAAGTGAAACATCCGGTCCATGTTTGTCACAAAGCGACTATTCAGAGTTTCCAGCATAGTTCAGCCTAGGCCCGCGCAAGCGCGGACGCCACGAAAGAACGCTGTGCCAGCATCTGCATGCGTGCGCTTCGCCTGTAGCTATCCCTCTACTTTAAAGCTGAGCGTATCGGCTAAATATTCGCGCCAAAGAAGCCCTCCCGGATTGGTAAAACGCTTCCCCGACAAATACCCGCCGTCGGACAAGCTATCGTCAAGCACTATCAGCTGCGCACTTGGCAGAGCGCTCGCGCAGCAGAAAGAAAAAATGAGTGAAATTTAGCCAATCCTCATTCTTAAATTGAAGCACGAAAACCGTAGGTAGGCAAGGTTAAGCTGGTCGAGCTGCAGATACTAGCTTGACAGATTTGGCACCAGTCCGAGCTTTCTGGGTGAATGACGAACCCACTCGACGCCAACTTTAACGATTACAAAAAGGCGGAAAATCAGGCCGTGGAAATTCTGCGGAAAATGAAGACGGCCAGCGTCAAACCTCTCGACATCGAACTGGCTTTGTTGGTGGCTATCTTTGAACTGCACCGCGATCGATTACCAGCCGACCAGATCGGTGGCATCGTCCGCAAGCACTTGGAAACTTTGGAACCGTTTTACGCGGCGAACAGCCATCCGTCGCCGGGGGATGCATAAGCCGATTCTCTGGTGCAATGAGGGCGTTCCGGCCTCCCTACAACCTATGTTGGTCGGGTGGATTTGCTTTTTGGGCAATAGTGAATTAGGTTTTCATCTTGTAAAGCCATGAATGTCTCTAAAAACCTGCGCCGTGGGGCACCTGCTGCGATTATTCTCTTACTGGTCGGTGTCGCCTTCATTTACGCTATGCCTGAAAAACCAACCGCTCCGGAAACTTTGAACACTGAAATAAGCGAATGTGCCTCGGCCTGTGCATTGCCCTCGCACGTCGATCTGTCCGGCGGGGGCTTCCCGGTGCAGCGTAGCGAGGCGGAATGGCGGGCGCGTCTGACGCCGGAGCAGTATCACGTGGCACGGGAGCAGGGAACGGAGCGTCCCTTCGCCAATCCGTATTACGCCAACAAAAAGACGGGGCTTTACCGCTGCGCGGGCTGCGACACGCCACTTTTCAGCAGCACCGATAAATACAACTCGGGCACGGGTTGGCCCAGCTTCACGCAACCGATCGACGACCGTACATTGGGTGAGCACCGTGACACGAGCTACGGGATGGAGCGGGTCGAGGTGCACTGCGCGGTTTGCGGCTCGCACCAGGGGCATGTCTTTCCGGACGGCCCGAAGCCGACGGGGCTACGTTACTGCATCAACTCCGCCTCGCTGACGTTTGAAGAGGTGGGCTCGGCTGACGCCGTTAGAGAGCTGGTGGTCGAGTGGTATCAGCAGCGCGATAGCTGAAGTATTAATGGACTTGATGACTTTGGCATGTGCGCGGAGACACACGCCTCGCAGGTATTGAATGCGGCTTTGTAAAAGCGTAGTGACAAGCTTCCAGCTTGTCGATCCAGCCGTGAAAGGCGTGGGGACACACACCCGCGTTGAATCGACGCACGGCGGTTCATGCCTGCCTGCACGACACCCTTCCACCGCGCTTCGCGCGGTCCCCCTCCCCTTTCCAAGGGGAGGAACTAAGGAGGCGGCTCCTTCCCCTGGCAGGGGAAGGTCACCGGCTTGCCCGGTGGGAAGGGGGCAGGTGGTTTTATCGACGCACGGCGGTTCATGTGCCTGCACGGCACCCCTCCACCGCGCTTTGCGCACCCCCTCCCCTTTCCAAGGGGAGGAACTAAGGAGGCGGCTCCTTCCCCCGGCAGGGGAAGGTCGCCGACTTGCCCGGTGGGAAGGGGGCAGGTGGTTTTATCGACGCACGGCGGTTCATGTCTGCCTGCACGGCACCCCTTCAACTCAGCTCAGTGACTTACTTTGCGCTGAGTTGCTCGAGGATCTGGTAGTTGCGCTGGAGCATTTGGCTGGGGTCTTCGAGGAGACCAGCGGCCATACGGGCGTTGTCCAGAAGCTGTTGGCTGATGAGCGTGGCGAGTTCGCCGTCGGATTCGCGGAGCGTTGCGAGATTCTTCACCAGCGAGTGGCGCGGGTTGACTTGTAATTTGACCGGCGGTTCACCGCCCATCATGTCGGGACCACCCCCTTTTTGCTGCATGGCCTTCATCATCTTGCGCATCTGCGCGGTCATCATTTTGTCGGCATTGACAATCATGGCCGGGCTGCCGACGAGGCGCTCACTGGCGGAGACTTCGCTGACCTCGTCGCCGAGCTTTTCTTTGATGAACTGGCAGAGTGCCTCGGAGGCGTCTTTTTCCAGCGCCTCGCCCTTTTCGGAATCGGTTTCCGGGGCGATGGCATCGAGGTCGATATCGTCGCTATCGGCGGAGACGAAGTTCTTTTCTTCAAAGGCGCGGGCGTGGTTCATGACGAACTCGTCGATCGGCTCGTAGAGGAAAAGCACCTCGATGTTGCGTGCCTTGAAGGCCTCGAAGTAGGGACCGCTCTCGATGGCGCTGCGGCTTGGGCCGTAGAGGTAGTAGATCTCTTTTTGGCCCTCCGGTGCGCGAGAGAGGTAGTCACTCAGGCTGGTGGTCTTTCCAGCCTCGGTGTAGGAAGATTCATAGCGGAGCAGGCCGAGAAGCTGGTCGCGGTGCGTAAAGTCGGTGGTGACACCCTCTTTGAGGAAGAGGCCGAAACTTTCCCAGAAAGCATCGTAGGTTTCGGGCTCTTTCTTGGCCTTTTCTTCGAGTGTTTTGAGGAAGCGCTTGGTCAGGACTTTGTTGAGCTTTTGCATGAGGCTGCTGTCCTGCATCGCCTCGCGCGAAATATTGAGAGGCAAGTCGGCGCTGTCCACCACGCCACGGACGAAGCGCAGCCAGTCGGGCAGCAGGCTCTTGGGCTGGCTGTCGATCAGCACCTTCCGGCAGTAGAGGCCGACACCGGGCTCCATGCGGCCGAAGCCGAAGCCCTCCATGTTTTCCGTGGGCGCGTAGAGCAGGGCATTGATCTCGAGCGGGGCGTCAGCGTTGAAGTGCAGCCAGAAGCGCGGCTCGTCGAAGGCCTTGGCCTGAAACTTGTAGAACTCCTTGTATTCTTCTTCGCTGACGTCGCCTTTGCTCTTGAGCCAAATCGCGCCGATGGTGTTGAGCTTTTCGCCGTCCACCTTGACGGGGAACTGGACGAAAGCGGAGTATTTCTTAATGATCGCTTCGAGGCGGTCCTTCTTGGCGAATTCTTTATATTCGTCAGTGAGTTTGATAACGATGCGCGTGCCGCGGCGCTCGCCGTCGACCTCTTCGATCTCGTAAGCCCCGGAGCCATCGCTGGACCAGCAGTAGCACTGGCCGTCCTTGTGCCAGCTGCGCGTGTAGACCTTGACCGATTCCGCGACCATGAAGACGGAGTAGAAGCCCACGCCGAACTGTCCGATCAGGTTTTCGTTGCGCTCGCCGCTTTCTTTGAGGGCGTTCAGGAAGGCCTTCGAGCCGGAGTGGGCGATGGTGCCGAGGTTTTCGATAAGCTCGTCATGCGTCATACCGATACCGAAGTCACGAATCGTGATCTCGCCCGCTTCTTCATCGGAGGTGACTTGAATCTCAAGGTCGAGATCGGCGTCGAAGATGTCGGCGTCTTTTTGGGCCACTTGAGTGTGGCGCAGTTTTTCCGTGGCATCCGAGGCGTTGGAAATCAGCTCGCGGACAAAGATCTCCTTGTCCGTGTAGAGCGAGTGGACAACGATGTCGAGGATTTGCTTGACCTCGGCTTGGAATTCGTGGCGTTCAGGTGCTTGTGTGCTCATAATTTTTCGATTTGGTGTATTTTCAAAGTTTGTTTTCGACGCGTCAAAGTGTGGGAGGACGGGTCGAGTTGTGAAGGAAGAGGTGGAGCGTAAGGCAGTTTTTTGAAAAATCAAGGATTGTGCTGGGCACGGGTCGATTTTGGGTGCAAACCAAAGCATAGGGTAAATTCCATTCGTCGGTGTTGCCTTAGCTTGTTCCGCACCTTCCGCCTTCGCTCCCGGCACGACGGTTCTGGAGCTACGGCGGACAGGGAAAGGAGCGGACATACGTATGCAGCTTCCTTTAGGTAGCTGCTGAACGTCTAGAGTTGTGCGGCTTAATTTTGCTCAGGACGCTGCTGCGAGAGCTGGCTTGCGCTTTGGCGGTATTTCATTTCATGTCTTCACCCTATGTCAGAATCCCAAGCCAACGATACCCTGCTCTCTGTGCGTGATTTGGCGGTGCATTTCCCGGTGACGGGGGGTCTGTTGCAGCGTCAGGTGGATGTCGTCAAGGCAGTTGACGGGGTCAGCTTCGATGTGCCTCGGGGGCAAACGGTGGGTCTGGTCGGGGAGAGTGGCAGCGGAAAGACGACGACCGGGCGCGCCATTGCCCGCCTCGTGCCGATCACGGCCGGGTCGGTTCAGTATGAAGGGCGCGACTTGGCAACGCTTTCGCGGGCGGATTTTTTTGCTTACCGGAAGAAGATCCAGGTTATCTTTCAGGACCCGTTCAGTTCGTTGAATCCGCGGATGACGATTTTCAGTATCATCGCGGAGCCGTTGGATATCCATTTTAAAGGCTGGAGTCGCGCTCAGAAGGAGGCACGCGTGGCGGATCTGCTTGAGAAAGTGGGCCTGCCGATGGATTATATGCAGCGCTACCCGCATCAGTTCAGCGGAGGGCAGCGGCAGCGGATCGGGATCGCCCGGGCGCTGGCGGTCGAGCCGGAGTTCATCGTTTGCGACGAGCCGGTCAGTGCCCTGGACGTCTCGGTGCAGGCGCAGATTGTCAACCTGCTGCAGGACCTACAAGCAGAGCTGGGGCTGACTTATTTATTCATTGCGCACGACCTAGCGGTGGTGGAGCACATCAGCGATCAAGTGCTGGTTATGACGGAGGGTAAGATCGTGGAGCAAGCCAGCGCGGAAGCAATTTACTCAAACCCGCAGCACCCTTACACAATCAAATTGCTGCAAGCGGTGCCGGTGATTTAACAAATGAAGTCCCGCACAGGTCTGTTAATCAAGTGCGGAACAAGCCAGGGTAACTGCAACGGATAAATCTTATTCCGTAGGGAAGATTTATCTGGGGAAGGCTAGAAAGTATGGAATTTATCAAGGTAACTTTATTTGACTTGTAGCTTGGCGATAGCTCGAAACGGAATGCTTGGATCTCGTTGACATTTTTCTTGTATGGATGGCCAGGATTGATCTGGAAA
>JAAAPI010000230.1 GCA_009908325.1 Verrucomicrobiota bacterium
CCAGGTCTTCGAACTACTCGGGCAGCGAAAACCCGGGCAACCCCTAAAACTCTCCCGCTGGCGGGTAGCCGAGCTTGCCGAGAACGGAGTCCTCGAAGCCCCCGAAGCCCATCGGCAAAACCTCCCCGACATGAAAGTGCTGCTTCGCCACATGTCGGGCGACTCGCCACTCGAGGCCCGCGAAGCCCCGGCGGGGCTGCAGGCCTCATTGCGGGACTACCAGAAGTTTGGTCTGTCCTGGCTTCAGTTTCTGCGCGAATCGGGCACCCACGGCATCCTCGCCGACGACATGGGACTGGGCAAGACGCTGCAAACCATTGCCTGTCTCTGGCTCGAACAGACCGAGGGCCGCCTCATCGGGCCGTCCCTCATCGTCGCGCCGACCAGTGTGCTCGACAACTGGCAGAATGAACTCGCACGCTTCGCCCCACAGCTCGATTACCTGCTCTACTACGGAAACGAACGCAAAGGCCTGCAGGCTCAATTCACCCCGGGCAAAATCGTCATCACCAGCTATGCCGTCCTGCGGAATGACGTGGCCGAATTATCCGCAACCGATTGGCACTACCTCGTGGTGGACGAGGCTCAGTTTATAAAAAACCCACAGTCGCAGGCCGCCCGAAGTCTTTGCCAACTCACCGCCCGGCACAAGCTCTGCCTCAGCGGGACACCGATTGAGAACCGTCTCGCCGAGCTCTGGTCCCTCTTCCACTTCCTCATGCCCGATCTGCTCGGGCCCTACCGCGTCTTCCAGCAATCCTACGCCCGCGAGATCGAGGCCGACACGAACGCAGGCCGCCAACTCGCCGCTCAGCTGCGCACCCGTATCCAGCCCTTCATTCTCAGACGCAAGAAAGAATCCGTGGCCGCCGAGCTCCCGGTCAAAACGGAAATCATCCGCCCCATCGAGCTCTCCGGGGCGCAGGCCGAATCCTACGAGTCGGTGCGTGCCGCCATGAACCGAAAGATCTCCAAGGAACTCGAGGACCGGGGCCTCGCCGCATCGAAGATCGTCGTGCTCGACGCCCTGCTCAAGCTCCGGCAAATCTGTTGCGACCCGCGCCTATACCACAAAACAGACAACCCCCTCCCCTCCGCTAAACTGGAGACGGCCCTCGAACTGATCGACACCCTGCTGGCCAACGGCCACCGCATCCTCCTCTTTTCCCAGTTTACCTCCATGCTTCAACTGATCGAAGCCGAACTGAGCTCACGGAAGATCGATTTTCGCACCCTGACCGGAGCCACGCAAAACCGGGGCGCGCTGGTCGAATCCTTCCAGAACGAAGAATTCCCCGTCTTTCTCATCAGTTTGAAAGCCGGCGGCACCGGTCTGAATCTGACCGCCGCCGACGCCATCATCCACTACGACCCCTGGTGGAACCCCGCCGCCGAAGCCCAGGCGACCGACCGCAGTCACCGGATCGGCCAGGAAAAGCCCGTTTTCGTTTATAAACTGATCGCCGAGAACACCGTCGAAGCCAAAATCCTCGAATTGCAAAAGCAAAAGGGCAAACTCGCCGCCGACCTCCTCGACCAAGCCCCGGAAACCGCCTTCAGCCAATGGACCGAGGAAGCGATCCTTGAGCTCTTTGATTGACGGAGAGCGGGTGCCGTGCCCCGGCGTCTTGTCCGGCGTAGCTTGGAAAGCGAAGCGGGAAGCCCCGCAGGGCGAAGACGGGTCCCCACCCGCTTGCGTTAGTCGAGCCTGATTTACTTTCGATAATTGAAAAGTTTGTGATTGGCTGGTTTTGGTTCTTTCAACGCTATTCAAACAAAAAGAAACCCCGGCTCCTATCAACCAAAATTGGATGAGGAAGAAGTTCCCGAGGTTTACGGTTTTAAAAAAACGCTACAGCGCGTATCAAGCGAGCGTGCAGTCCGAAATTTTCAGACAAATCGAGCAGTCGATTCAGTCCGAATGCAGCATCGCCCGAAAGCTGGAACGGCCGGAATCGACTAGAAGCAGGCTAATCTGAGAGGCCCTGTCCTACGGATTTTTTGATAAAACATGATGGGAAGCGGCTCGCAGTTGATTGCCAGGCGTAGATTGAACGACAGTTTGAAAAGATGATTGCTCAGTCCGAGCTGATCAAGGAGATTTTAAAAACGATCACTAAATGAGTACGAAATTCTTCACAAATCGCGATAGTAATACTCTTCTGAGGAAGTTTGAGGGTGTCTTTGAACACAACAAGGATATCGAATTCTTTGATGCGCTCGTCGGTTATTTCCGGGCGTCCGGCTATTTTGCGATTCGTCCCTATATTGAGGACGTGCCCAACATCCGAGTGCTGGTCGGTATCAATGTGGACAAAGTCTCCGCGGATTTTCACAAAAAGGGTCTTCTCTTTTTAGCCGATGCGAATCGAACGATAAATGAGTTTCGCAAGGAAACAATCAAGGACATCCAAACCGCGAACTACGACAAGGCCACCGAGAAAGGCATCGCGCGGTTCGTTGACGACATTATCGCAAAAAAGATCGAGATTAAAGCACACCCATCCAAGCAACTCCACGCCAAGATCTACATCCTGCGGCCAGAAGGCTTCTGTGAGCATAAGGCAGGCAGCGTCATTACCGGTTCTTCAAATTTAACTGAAGCTGGCCTCGGAAAAAAGGAAACAGGTAATTACGAATTCAACGTCCAGCTTTACGACTATGGTGACGTAAAGTTCGCTTCGGATGAATTTGATCTGCTCTGGGATGAAGGAGTCCCCATTCTCCCGATCGAAGCCGAAAAGATCAAAAAGGACACCTACCTCAACAACGAGGTCACACCTTTCGAGCTCTACATTAAATTTCTGATCGAATACTTCGGCACCAGCATCGAATTCGATCCGACCTCGGCAACCGACTTACCCAAAGGCTGGAAGAGCCTCGCCTATCAGAGTGATGCGGTGAGCCAAGGCTTTGACCTGCTGCAAAAGCACAACGGGTTCTTTCTTGCCGACGTGGTAGGCTTGGGGAAAACCGTCATCGCGACACTGATCGCCAAGAAGCTCTACCATCACTTATACCTGACTCGCCAGCCGCTGGAAACTCTCGTGATTACTCCACCCAGCCTAAAGGGCAATTGGGAAGACACGCTCGACGAGTTTGGTCTCACGCATTTCAAAATCGTCACAAACGGGAGCTTGCATAAGGTCAAGAAGCCCGAGCGCTACGATCTCGTGATCATCGATGAGGCGCACAAATTCCGCACGGACACCGCAGAATCCTACACTCTGCTACAAAACATCTGCAAAACCGATGTGCTGCGCCGCAATGAGAAAAGCGACCGCGTCAGGGTGCGCAAGAAAGTCATCCTTGTCTCCGCCACCCCCCTGAACAACCAACCGGAAGACATCCGCAACCTTGTTTACCTTTTCCAGGACGCAAAAGACACCACACTTGAAATCTCGAACCTCCAACACTTTTTCAGCCAGCGCATCAAAGAGTTTAAAGCGGCGAAAAAGGAGAAGGACATCCCCACCATGCTCCGGCAGATCAAAGCGATTTACCAGCTAATCCGGACTAAAGTGGTGCAGCCCCTCACCATACGACGCACGCGCACTGATTTGATGGAGCATGACCAATACCGGGGCGACTTGCTCGACCAGGGCATCATTTTCCCGAAAGTCGAAAAACCAAAGCCGATCTATTATCCACTCGATGCCACACTGGAGGACCTTTACGATCGCACTATCTTTTTGCTGCAGGATCCGATTAAGGGCCTTACCTACAACCGCTATCGGGCCATCGGCTTTCTTAAGCCAGATAAAAAAGCAAAGTATCAGAATGCCGACCTGATTTCAGCACAGTTGGCCAAGATTATGAAGACCATGTTGGTGAAACGGATCGACAGCAGTTTTCACGCTTTTAAGAAGTCACTCGGGCGCTTCCGCGATGCGACCGAAGCCATGATCCGCATGTTTGAAAGGAACGAGATCATTATCGCACCCAACCTACCCGTCAGCGAATACATCATGGAAGGGCGTGAAGACGAACTCATGAGCCTCGCCCTCGCCAGCCAAGCCAACGATCCGACGATTGAAATCTGCACCGAAGGCGACTTCGAACCCGACCTGATCAAGGGCCTCAAGCATGACCTCAAAATTCTCACCGAACTCGCCGAGGAATGGACAGAAGTAAAACAGGACCCTAAACTCAATGAATTCTTAAAAGCGTTACCGGGTCTGCTCGATCCTAAACTCAATGAAGAGAGGAAAATCATCATCTTTTCCGAGTCCAAGGAAACCACCCACTACGTGCGCAAGGCTTTGGAAGATAATGGCTACGATGGGATTCTGACGATCGATTCAAAAAACCGGAAAAACCTCCTTCCCGTCGCCAAGGAAAACTTCGACGCCAATCATCCTCTCGCCGAGCAAAAGAATGACTTTCAAATTCTGATCAGCACAGAGGTGCTGGCCGAGGGCGTCAATTTGCACCGGTCGAACACCGTTCTCAACTACGACACGCCCTGGAACTCCACGCGCCTGATGCAGCGCATCGGCCGCGTCAACCGGATCGGCACGAAGGCCGAGCGCATCCACATCTACAACTTCTATCCCACCGCCAAGGTCAATACGGACATCGAACTGGAGAAAAAAGCCATCCTCAAGCTTCAGGCCTTTCACTCAGCCTTGGGTGAAGACAGCCAGATCTACTCCACCGACGAGGAGATCGAAACTTTCGGCCTCTTCGACCGCGAGATCGAAGAAGAGCGCGACGAACGTCTCGCCTACCTGATGGAGCTGCGAGGATTCAAGGACGAGAATCCCGAACTCTTCCGCAAAATCAAAAACCTGCCCCTCCGCTGCCGGACCGGCCGCAAGGACAAGTTGAGCGACACCAGCAGCCTCACTTTTATCCGCAATGAACGGCGCGATGCTTTTTATTTCATCAAACCGGATAACAGCCTGGAAGAACTCACTTTCGTGGAGACCGCCCGCCGCTTCAAAACCGTCGTCAGCGAGAAGAGCCTGCCGCTCCACGAAAAACACCACGAACAGATCCAAGCGGCCGTCGAAGATTTCCGCACCAAGCTGAACGAAGAGGCCTCCGCCGAGCGCATAGTCGATGCGCAGCAGGGCCCCAATGAGCGAAAGGCGAAACAGTTTCTCGATATGTTTCTGAACATGTCCATCACCGGCGCGGAAGAAAAGCGATTGATCGAAGCGGCCAAACTTGCCATTCGCCGGGGTCGCTTCACCGCTCTACAGCGGGATATCAACAAGCTCCAGCGCAACATAAAGAAGGCTCCACTCAAGCCTGGTGCCCTGCTCGACAAGCTTATTGAAATCCTCGAAAAATTTCCCCTCGATCCCAACGACGAGGAAGACACGCCCCTTCTGAACATTAAGGCCGATCTTCCGCTTCAGCCCGAAATCATTATTTCCGAATCCTTTACCGCCCATTCATGAACAGCGACGCACTACGGCAATCCCTACGACGCCCCTACGACCGGGAGAACTGGACGGAACTCATGCGCTCCGTCTTCGGCAGCCATGTGCGGCTCAACGCGGAGGCCCAACAGCTTCCCACCGATGACGAGAGCATCAAGTCCATCGCACAGATCGGCGACGTGCTGCTCGATGATGGCAAGCAGCTGGCTGTGATCGAGGTCGAAGTGGGCGACGACATCAATCTCCTACGCAACCGCGTGAGCCTGCGAAACCGCGTGGCCAAGTTCATCGATCAGGATCGCGCCCACGGCGTGCTCGCCGTTTTCAGCTCCGGCAGCCCGGAATACCGTTTCAGCTTCACCGCACGCGAAACCCTATTCGATGAAGAGCTGGGTATGGTGGAAAAGGAGACCGCCACCAAGCGCTTCACCTACGTCCTCGGCCCCGGCGAAACCTGCAACACTGCCGCCGCGCGCTTCGAGCGGCTCGGCAGCAAGTCGGAATCGATCCGGATGGACGATATCGTGGAGGCCTTCTCGGTCGAGAAGCTCAACAAAGAGTTCTTCAATACCTACAAGGAGCACTATCAACTTTTCTGCAACCATCTCCTCTCCGAGGCAAAGCGGGCGCAGACATACCAGCTCTTCGGTATCCGCAAAGTCTCGAACGCCACCGAACAAACCCGCCTGGAAAAACCCGTGCGCGACTTTGTGAAGCGGCTGCTGGGACGCATCGTCTTTCTCCACTTCCTACAAAAGAAAGGTTGGATGGGCTGCCCCCCCGACCGTTCCGACTGGACCGGAGGCGATCTCGACTTCCTGAGAAACTACTTCGAACAGACCCTGGACAAAGACCGCTTCCACTCCGAGCGCCTGCTCCCACTCTTCTACGAGGCACTCAATCACCCGCACCGTCCGGAAGCTATTTTCGAGCCCACCGGCACCCGCATTCCCTACCTGAACGGCGGACTCTTCGAAAAGATGATTGAGCGGGAGAGCGCCATCGACTTCCCGGTCGGCCACTTCGGGGACCTGCTCGAGTTTTTCGGGCAATACAACTTCACGATCGACGAGAACGACCCCGATGAGCACGAGGTGGGCATCGACCCGGAAATGCTCGGTCACATCTTCGAAAACCTGCTGGAGGACAATAAGGACAAGGGGGCCTACTATACGCCCAAGGCGATCGTGCACTACATGTGCCAGCAGAGCCTGATCTACTACCTGCTGCGCCACCTCGGGCAGAGCGATGAGGCCGAGGCCGCCGTGACCTACCTGGTGCGCCACAAACAAATCGGCGAAGGCACCCCGCACGCGAAATTCATCAAATCGCACGCCGCGAAAATCGAGGAGTTGATCGACGCCGTCAAAGTCTGCGACCCCGCCATCGGCTCCGGCGCATTCCCCATCGGCCTGCTCCAGGAGATCTTCTGGCTCAAGCTGACGCTCGACATGACGCTCAACCAGCCCGAGCAGCTCGCGGGGATCAAGCGCGGCGTTCTACAAAACTCGATCTACGGGGTGGATAAAGATGCCGGCGCGGTCGACATCGCACGGCTGCGCTTCTGGCTCGCCCTGGTGGTCGACGAGGCCGAGCCCAGCCCCCTGCCCAACCTCGACTACAAGATCATGCAGGGCGACTCACTGCTGGAGTCCTTCGAGGGGGTGCCGCTGGATAATTTGATGGATGCCGGTGGCACCGGCGGTGTCACCATCGCATCCAACCTACAGGCGGAGATGGACTTCGCCTCCGGCCAGATGCAGCTCACCGCCGAGGAAAAGGCCGATAAGATCACGCAGTTGATGCGCGACTATTATGCGGCGGAGTCACCCGAGAAGAAGGAAAGCATCCACCAGCAGATCGATGCCTTCGTGCGCTACCATATCGAATACAATCTTGCGGTGGCCGAAGAGGCATTCGAAACCGAACTGCACCAGCATCGTGCCAACATTGCCGACAAGCAGAAACAACTGCCCAGCTGGACTCCCGCCAAGAAAGTCGAGCGCCGCATGGCCTGGCTGGAAAAATCCATCGCCGAACTTGGCGAGAAAAAGAAACGGCTCGAAAAGCTGGAGCACGAGGCCGAGCGCCCTTACTTCCTCTGGCACCTTTACTTCAAAGATGTCTTCGAAAAAGGAGGTTTCGACATCGTGATCGCAAACCCGCCCTACGTGCGGCAGGAAGTGATCAAAGACTACAAGCCTTTGCTGGAGAACGAAGGCTACGAATGCTTCAAAGGCACGGCCGACCTTTTCGTCTATTTCTATGAGCGAAGCGTGAAGATGCTCAACCCGCAGGGGGTGCTCACCTACATCACTTCCAACAAGTATTACCGTTCCGGATACGGAGAGAAGCTGCGCAGCTTCCTTGCCAAAGAGCTAACGCTGCACGAGATGCTCGACTTCGGCGACGCACCCGTCTTCGACGCGATTGCTTACGCCTCGATCCTGATCGGAACAAAAGAACCTCCAGCAAAGACGCATAGCTTGAAGGCATGGACGTGGCAGCGTGGCGAGAAGATTGGACAGGTCGCTACTGTGATGAGTGAGAAGGCGTTCCCCATGGACCAAGCTAACCTCACGCCGGACGGTTGGAGGCTGGAGCGGCCCGAAGTGTTCGCTCTACTCAAGAAACTTAAGAGCAAGGGCACACCGCTGGGTGAATATGTCGACGGGCGCTTTTATTATGGGATTAAGACTGGCTTGAATGAAGCCTTCGTCGTTGATCGGGCCACGCGGGATCGGTTGATAGCGGAGGATCCTAAATCGAATGAAGTCTTAAAACCCTACCTCAGAGGAAAAGACTTAAAAAGATGGAAAACTCAATCTGATGATCTTTGGCTTCTATACATACCGTGGCATTTCCCCGATCATCTAGATGGTAGTAAAAAAGGAGTTAGCACTACAGCAGAGAATAAGTTTAAGAAAAAGTTTCCGGCGATCTATGAGCATCTGAATGGCTTCAAGCAACAATTGTGCGCTAGAAACAAAGCAGAGACCGGCATACGATACGAATGGTATGCACTTCAGCGGTGGGGGGCAGATTATTGGAAAGAATGGGAGTCTCCTAAAATCATACTTGGGCGATTTATGAATAAACCGCTCTACGCCTACGATGATAAAAATTTCTATCATAACAACGCACTCAGTTTCATTGCAGGAGCATCAAGAACACTAGTCGCTATATTAAACTGTAACGTTAGTTGGTGGTTCTTGTCGACAATCTGCACCGATCTTCAAAATGGTTATATCCAGGCGCACAACGCAAATCAGGAGCCTATCCCTATTCCGGCGGCTTCGAAAAAGGATAAAGAAAAACTGGAAAAGCTCGCAAAAAAAGCCGGCCAATCCGAAGGCCCGGCGCTCGCGGCTATCGAAGACGAGATCAATCAGATCGTTTACCGCCTCTTCGATTTAACCGACGAGGAAATCCAGCTGATCGAGCGCACGATCAACAAGAAGTCGGAAGCCGTGATCCCCGGCGAGCACGGCAAGACCTCGAACAAGAACGACTTCTTCCGCCGCCTCCGCGAAGTCGCCGCCGAGCACCCCTACATCCCCTTCGACCGCCTGAAGCAGGTGGCCCACCAAAACAAACTGACCGAAAACGACGACACGCTCTACGACTATCTTGGGCAGGCCGTCGAAGCCAAGATCCTACACCATGCCGGCCGGGGCTGGTATACCCGCAACGAGAAGAAGGCCCGGCTCGACGATGCGACAATCCGTGAACTGAAGGACAGCCTCGGCAAACGATTCCCCCTGCTACCTCACTACCTTTGGTCGCCTCTGCAGTTTAACCCTTGGCTGCACCATCAGCTAGGCCAGGCACCCACTTTCGTTTACGTCGATGCGGACGGGATCGACGACGTCGCTGAATTTCTACGTGGCAATGGTTGGGAAGTGGCCAACAACCCCGGCAAGAACGACCCCGGCCTCAGCAATCCAAAACGCGGGGTGGTGCTCCGCGAAGTTCGCCGGGAAATCAACGAAGACGAACCCAGTATCGAAACGGCGCTTGTGGATCTGCTCATGGAGAACAAGCGCTTTCAGTTTATGGACGATGCGGAGTATCGGGAAATGCTGCACAAGCTGCTGGACAAGCAGCGGATCGACCTGGCCCGTCTGCTGCGCCTGATCGGGGATCGGAAGCGAAAATTAACAGAAATTCTAAGCGAAGAATCTACCCAGTATCTCGGAATTGTTTAGTTTTTCCGAGATACTGGGTGAAATACTAAATCAAATAATTCGTCTGCAATATGCCTGTTTTAGACCCCAAGTGCTTTGATATTAACCACTTGCAACAGATGCAGGCACTCACACGGGCGAGCGACCTGCTCATGCTGGAGCGCTGCACTCTAGCGCTTGAGCTGGTTGGGCGCCTGAGGCAACACGGCCTGGATTTTATTTTTAAAGGAGGCACCAGCCTGCTCCTGCAGCTGCCGGAACCGAGACGTCTATCCATCGATGTGGACATTCTCTGCAACGAGGCGGGAAAATTACCCGAAGTTCTAGACAAAGTCTGCGCTCAGGCACCTTTTACTGGATGGGTGTATCAGGAGCACCGCGAGCGCGACGAACCGCCCACCAAGCACTACGCGGTGTATTTCGATTCCGTGGTTGGGACCGCCGATGCGGACTGGATGGTACTGATCGATGTGATCGACTCTGAGGATCCCTACGCGAGGCTGGAAGAAAAGGAATTGAAGGCCTCGTTTGTCACTCCGGTGGAGTCGGTATCACTGAAAATGCCATCGCTCTCTTCCATGCTGGGCGATAAACTGGCGGCCTTCGCTCCCGGAACCATTGGCTACCCCTATCGGCCCATGAATCGACGTGGTGAACCTGACGAGCCGAGGCCGGCGAATGTGGTCAAACATTTACACGACCTAGGTCAACTCGCCGCAAGTGCCGACAATTTAGCTGAAGCAATAAAGAGCTACCGCAATATACACGCTGAGCAATGTAAATGGCGGGGGGACCATGCCTTTGAAGCCTGCTTGGAAGACTCGCAGGCAGCTGCGATTCTGGCATCCAAAGTAGAAGCACTCAAGTTGAAGGCAGATGATCCACAGGTGGATTTCTTTCGACGTGGCATTTCCTCAGTGAACTCACATATGTTTTCAGAACTATTTGGCCGTGAAGCCGTGCGTACCGCAGGAGGCCGGGCCGCACTCGTCGCCGAGATCATACGCAGAGAACAGACTGGCTTTCCGCTGGCTCAGACACTTGCGGCAGCCCCTGATATCGCCGCACTGAAAAAGACGAAACTCGAGGGTCCGTGGGAGAGCGTCGATATTCTGCGAAAGACAGATATTCAAGCATACGCGCTCTGGGAGCAGGCGCAAAGACTAAGATCGGGAGAACTATTAACATGAATTACAACTTACTCCCGGAGAATAATTAGAATTCTTTCCGGTGGTAAGCCGCCAATTGAATGCAATCAAAACGAATTAAGCTCCCACTATCTCTGAAAAACGGAAAATTTCTGAGATAGTGGGTTGAGAATCCGCTTAACAACATGGACGAAGAATACGAAAAAAACGGTTACACAATCGAAATCAGCGATGGAGGATTTTCGATTTTGTATGACGGGAATGTAATCGCCACCGACTACTTTGAGTGGGATGGCGCAGTCGACGACTCCGATTTTGAAGCTCAGGGTAAATTGCTAATTATCGGAGATCCGGAGCGTATCGAATCTCATAGTTACACGATTCAGCTGAAGCAGGACGGCAATGGGACTCGATGCCTGATCAATGGCAAAGTTTTACATACCAGCGAACAACTCGATGATGGCTTGATAGATTTTGAAAGTTATACGCAGAAGGACGAATAACGATTGCACCAAACAAAGGACCGACAATGCCCCAAAAAAGAACAACAAATACTCAGAGTAACGACGTCGGAGAAGCACTTGCCTTGCTCTCCGAAACACTCGTCGAAGAGGAGCGGCGCATTCGCGATGAGGGCGCCAATGCGATGAAAACTGGTTCCTATGACACGGCCCGCGAAGTCATCGATTTCGCCGAGCGTCTGATCGCCTTCCAATGCAAGGTCGGTGCCCTGGCCGACGAGTGGGAGGATCTGGAAAACGCTCGCGACGCCGCCACCCCCGAAGTGCAGCAGATCGTGAGCAAGCACTTCTTCGGCAAAAAGAAGAAAGGGCTGATCACCCCGCAGGACGACTACTGCCAGCCCATCCTCGAAGTGCTCGTCGAAATGGGCGGCGGCGGAAAGACCAAGACCGTCCTCGACCGTGTCGGTAAAAAAATGAAAGCCCGACTCAAGCCCATCGACTACGAAAACCACAAGTCCAACGACAAACAAATCCGCTGGCGCAACACCGCCCAGTGGGCGCGGAATAAAATGGTCAACTCAGACGGGCGGATGAAAAAAGATTCGCCCAATGGCGTCTGGGAAATTTCCGACAAAGGCCGCAAGTGGCTGGATACCCAATGATGAACGAAAAGAAATATTATGTTCGTAATGGCGCTCCTGTTGAAATTACGGACGAATTGCTACTGAACTACATGGACTCGGCAGAACAGGAATCTAACAGGGGCCTCTTGCTGCTAGGAGTTGCTATACTGGACGAATTGCTGATTGACCTATTGGACTCTTACTTAGGACCTGGAAAAAAACAGGAGATCCGAAACAATTCAAACCAGCGAATTATTCTTGCTGAAAGTTTAGGACTTCTTGCAGCACGTGATGCGACCGCCATGCACAAACTAAGGAAACATAGAAATACATGTGCACACGAAGTCTTCAGAGGCGACACCAATGAAAAAATTCTCGAGCGATTGGTGGACGACCTAAAGGCAGCAGCAGAATATGATGCACTTGGGATACCGGAAGCGAGGCGATTTGTAGATCAGTTTATTTTCGAGCTAATTCTGGGACTCCGGCAACGCACAACAGAGATCCAAGAAGGCGTCTTCGCCAGGGTGCAGGAACCCGGCAGTATGCTACAGACCTTCTAAATTTAGTTTCTATGCTGACCGTCAAACAACTCTTCCAAGCCGACGGACTCAATGTCCCCGAAGACCAAATCAAACTGGTGCGGCATGTGGGCCGGAAAGATCGATCCATCCAGCAAGTCACCGCAGGGGGCTCCCCCCGCGACGTCATCCGAATCGAAACCCGCGAAAAAGCAAAACACGGCAGCCGGGCCATCGGGTTGAATGGGAATTAAGGCTTAGATTGATAAAAACCATGACCGTTAAAGAATTCCAGTGCATCATGCCAATAAGGAACATCCCTTCGGCGATGGAGCATGGGATCGTATCACACGATTTGGCCGAACGGCTGGATCACGTATCGGTTGCCTTGGAGAAAGTTCAAGATCAGCGAGCTGGCAAACACATACCTGGAGGGGGCAAGCTACATTCATACGCGAACATTTATTTCCATGCGCGCAACCCGATGATGTCGCGCCGGAGGGATCAGGCCGAACATCTTTGCGTATTGCGGGTAAAGACAGAAGTTCTATCAATTCCCGGAACGGTGATCACCGACCAGAATGCGGCTAGCCGCTACGTGAAGTTTTTACCTCCATCTGCTCTCAGCATGCTCGATTTAAACTATATTTATGCAGAGGACTGGAAGCATCCAGACGACCAGATTGCGGACTGGAAGCACAGCAGTGCAAAATGTGCTGAAGTGCTTGTGCCAGAAAGAGTTCCATTCGATTACATAGATGGAGCATATACAGTGAACAAAAGTTCACTTGCAAAACTACGCGAGATCGGATTTACTTTACCTATCACCATCGAACCAGATATGTTTTTTCGCTAAGCGGGACCCCAAAGATGATACAGGCAAAAATAGGAGATTTATTTAGGACCGAGATGAAAACTCTCGTGAACACGGTGAACTGTGTGGGCGTAATGGGCAAAGGCATCGCCGCCATCTTCAAGAAGGAGTATCCCGATATGTTCAAGGAATACCGGGAACGATGCGACCTCGGTAAAATGAAATTGGGCGAACCCTACCACTATACCGACCTGACCGGCACCTCGATCGTCAACTTTCCTACCAAGCAACATTGGCGTGCCTCGACGCGCTTGGCGGACGTGGAGGCAGGCTTGGACTACTTCATCGCTAACTATAAGAAATGGGGAATCGAGTCGATCGCGTTCCCGCCACTGGGCTGCGGCAATGGAGGGCTCGAATGGGAAACGGTCGGGCCGCTTATGTATCAAAAACTCAAAAAACTGGATATACCCGTCGAAATATATGCGCCTTATGGGACATCCAAGCGACTGATTACGGCCAATTTCCTAGACGGCGAATTACAGAGTGAATTTTTGGTGAAGGGTAAGCGACGCGAGAAACTCCGTCCCGAGTGGGCGGCTTTGGTCGAGGTGCTTAAGCAATTGGAATCGCAACCATACGCATACCCAGTCGGACGCGTCATTTTTCAGAAAATCTGCTACATCATAACAAAACTGGGGGTCGATACCGGATTTCAGTTTGAGCGTAATAGTTACGGGCCATATGCGAATGAAGTCAAAGAAGCCATCAGTGTCCTCGCCAATAAGAACTGGGTGACAGAGACTCAACTGGGTAAAATGACCGCGATTAAGGTGGGTCCTGAATATATTAAAGACCGGAAGGAGTATCTGGCGCAGATTGAAGGCTTTAGAAGTAAAATTGAAAAGACGGTCGATCTCTTCAGCCGTATTAAAAACACAGACCAAGCAGAAGAGATCGCGACTGTGATTTTTGCTGTCCAGAAATTGAAATCTGAACGCGCTGCGGAGAAAGACGTAGTTTCAGAACAAGACTTGTTTAATTACATTTTAGAGTGGAAACGCGTCTGGAAGGAAGATGAGAAGAAAAAAGCGAACCTGGCTGAAACCATCCGCAATCTCGAGATGTTGAGTTGGGTGAAGTTGCGCTTTAGTTCGGATCTACCCACATCCGGCGACGAAGCTGTGGCGTAGGGTAATAGCAAAATGAAAAGCGCGTCTTCACCCACCCTAAACGCTACGCCGTTCGGGAAGGCCACTAAAATCAACTGAGGCGTGTGGGGCATCGGGATGGCCCGGCTCCGATTGTTCATGAACTGCGGGAATTGAAGGCATTCCGCTCCTACCGTAACCGCTTGATTGTGCAATGGAAGAGCACCCGGGGCTGGCACCAGAAGAAAGACCTGGATATTTACGAGATACTCCCCGCGACGGTGGGCACGCTGTTCCCCGGCTACGAAGAAGTGCTGTTGAGCTTCGACGAGTTGAAACGTAAAACCCAACCGCCGACTAGGCCCTTCCAATCCATTTAAACGCGATCAAAGGTCACTATCTCGGAATTTTCTAGTTTTTCCGAGATCGTAGGTTTAGGTCAAAGAAGATCCTCAAACTACCAAAGCTTTTTCGGATCCTTGAGACGGCTTCCCGTCGGCTCCAAATTTTGATTTGACAAGCACATCATGACCATGCATGGTCCATGCATGGCAACAAAAACAATATCGATTGAGCTGGATGCCTATGAAAAGTTGGCAGCGGCGAAAACGGGGCCGCGGGATTCTTTTTCAAAGGTCATTCGCCGGACTCACTTCGAGCGGGAGACGCCGACTGGCTCGGACTTACTGGAGCATTTGGATAAACTTTTTACGAGCCTTCCCGATGATGGTATCACTCTTGAAGATGCCTTGGCCGGGCTTCCGGACGACCCACCCGTGACGGTCAACCCATGGGACGAGGTTGAGCACGGAACCGATGAGCAACGATGATTCTCGACAGCAATTTCCTGATCCACTTGGAGCGTGAGCGCCGTCGTCAGGCTCATGGTCCCGCCAGTGAGTTCCTGCTTTCCCATACAGGAACGCGTTTATTCGTCACTCCGACCATTACGGGTGAGATCGCTTGTGGGGACAGCATGCGAGATCGAAAGACTTGGGCTGTCTTTGTAGGCTACTTCACCTGTTTAGAGCACAGCGCGGACGTCAGTTGGCACTACAGCAGCGTCTTCCGCCACCTTAAATTGACTGGCCAAATGATCGGTCAGAACGACCTTTGGATTGCGGCCGCCGGCCTAGCCTACCAGCTCCCTGTGGTAACCCGGAATCGTTTGGAATTTGCGCGCGTGCCCCATTTGAACGTCTTGGAATTTTAATCGGACCCTACTTGTCCGCCGCAGCTCGGCACGTCCGCTGGAGCCTTGGCAAAAGCAGGAGGCCGAAGGTGGAAGCGGACGTCTCAAAATGAGTGGCGTCCGAGCTCGCTCGGGCGTCCCGCGTTGTCGGCCGCACGCCAAGCCGTCCAGCGCTTGACGCGCCACCACTTTTGCGACCCTCTTTGAATCTATGAAATACACGGACAAAATTGCCCTCGTCACCGGAGCGAACAGCGGAATCGGCGAAGCCATCGCCCACCGACTGGCCTCGCTTGGCTGCAAGGTCTATGTCAACGGGCGGCGGGAATCCGAAAACCAGCGGGTGGTCGAAGCCATTAACGCCAATTATTCGACCGGGGCCATAAGCCTCACCGGCGACGTCGCCGATGAAACCACTTGCCGAGGCATGATTGAGCGGATCGCCTCGGACGAAGGTCGACTGGATCTTTTGGTGAACAATGCGGGCACCTTCCTATCCCGGGACCGTATTGCGGACAGCACGAGCGAGGATTTCGATCAAGTCCTCAAAACCAATCTCTACAGCTGCTACTGGCTGAGCCGGGAAGCCTTTCGTTTAATCGAAAAGCAGCCGCCCGCCGAGGACACCGAACTGCGCGGAGCGATTATCAACATCGCATCTATTCTGGGCGTCGAAGCCTGGGCGAACGCGGGCATCTACGCCGCATCCAAGCACGGCATGATGGGCCTGACCCGGGCCATGGCCGATGAGGGTGAAGCCGCCGCCATCCGAGTCGCTGCCATCGGCCCTGCCATGGTGGCTACAGCAATGACGGGCAAGTCCGGACCGGACTATATTCAGCCCGAGGACATTGCCGCGTCCGTCGCCTACCTGCTCGAATTATCGCCCGCCGCCTGGCCCACCGAAATCGTCATCCCACGACGCGGGTCCGATTGATCCTTCGTTTCCCCTTAAACGGGAACAGAATCCAGCCGGGGGTGCTTCAAAAAATGACCATGACGTTTCCAAAAAGCACTCAATCGACTTCGCTCGCACAAACGATTCTTCGAATCGCTTTGACTGGTTGGTTGCTCGCGTCTCTGCATTGGCTGCTACCCAGCGCTTTGGCGCAGGAATTGGCTCCAGCTGAACCGGTGGAAACGCTCCCCACACAGACTGTCTCCGCGACGCGAATGAACCGAGCGCTGAACGATGTGCCGACTGCGATTACCCGCATCGACGCCGAGTCCATCCAACGCGGCAACCGCCAACTCGCGCTCAACGAAGCCCTACAGACGGTGCCCGGGGTCTTTGTCCTCAACCCCGACAACTATGCCCAGGACACCCGCATCGCCATACGCGGCTTCGGGGCACGTTCGGACTTCGGTATTCGGGGGATTCGGCTGCTCGTCGATGGCATCCCAGCGACCACGCCCGATGGCCAGGGAGAGGTGGACGGCCTCGACCTCGGCTCGGCCGAGCGGATCGAAGTCCTGCGCGGTCCGGCCTCCGCGCTCTACGGCAGTGCGTCCGGCGGGGTCATCCGCATCGAAACCGAATCCGGCCCTGCGGTGCCCTTCGCGGAGACGCGTCTATCCGGCGGAGAGGACGGCTTCTTCAATGCACAATTCAAGGCTGGCGGACAGGACGGCCCCGTAAACTATTTGATCAGCAACTCGTATCTGCTCTACGACGGCTATCGCGACAACAGCGCCACCGAAAATACCCGGCTCAATGGAAAGCTGGAATACGAGTTGAGCAACAATCAGCAGCTTCGACTGGTCTTCAACGTAATCGACTTTCCGCAGCAGGACGATCCCGGCGGCCTCACCCGCGCCGAAGCCGAGGCCAATCCACGCCAAGCACGCCAGCGAAACCTCGATTTCGATGGCGGCGAGTCCGTCACCCAACAACGCATCGGGCTGGTCCATCTCTGGGAACTGGACGAGTCGCGCTCGCTGGAGAGCCGCCTGCACTATACGCACCGCGATTTCGCCAACAAGCTCCCTTTCGAGGACGGCGGACAGGTTTCCTTCGAGCGCCACTTCTACGGCGGCGGCTTGCTCTACCGGCAGGCCGGAGAGCGGCTGCAATTCAGCACGGGCGTTGAACTCGATATGCAGGCGGATGACCGCACGGAGGCGGATAACCTCCAAGGCCAGCGAGGAGACCTCGCTTTGGATCAGGACGAACAGGTGCACAGTATCGGCCTGTTCATTTCCCAAGCCTACGCCTTTCTCGAAAATTTCGAGCTTTCGGGCGCGCTGCGCTACGACCGGGTGCGTTTCGATGTCAAAGACCACTTCCTCGGCGACGGCGACGACAGCGGGGACATTCGCTTCCGCGAATGAAGCCCTATGCTGGGCCTGAGTTGGTCGCCCGGCGATGCGCTCACGGTCTACGCCAATATAGCCAGCTCGTTCGAGACACCCACCACCACGGAGTTCGCCAACCCCGTCGGCGGTGGTTTCAACCCGAACCTCGACTCGCAAACCGCCTGGAACTACGAGGTCGGGGTGAAGGGCGATGCCTCGCTGGCGGGTCGGGTCCTCCGCTACGAGCTGGCTGCCTTCCATATCGATATCGACGATGCCCTGGTTCCCTTTGAGTTAGAAAGGTTCCCCGACCGGGACTTCTTTCAGAATGCCGGTGAGAGCCGCCGACAGGGAATCGAAGCGGCGCTCTCCGCCGAGCTCGGTGCCGGCTGGAGCCTCGGACTCAACTACACCTGGTCGGACTTTCGCTATCGCGACTTCGAAACCGACGGCGGCAATCTGGCTGGCAACCGCATCCCCGGCATCCCCCAACACTACGCCGCACTGCGCCTGGACTACGCCCACCCCTCTGGCTTTTTCGCGGGTTGGCGCACCCGTATCGTGGGCGACTTCTACGCCGACGATGCCAATAACGAACGCATCGAGGCCTACAGCGTGAGCGACCTGCGTATCGGCTACCGGCATACCGCAGGCCCATGGACACTGGAACCCTTCCTCAGTGTCGATAACGTATTGGACGAGACCTACTTCGCCAACGTGCGGATCAACGCCTTCGGCAGCCGCTACTTCGAGCCCGCCCCCGAGCGCAGTCTGTTCGGCGGGATACGGTTGCGGTATGCCTTCGAGTGAGTTTTACAGACTCTCCAGGATGCGGCGGGTTTCGTCGCGTTTTTCCGTGGTCTCGGCCAGCTGCTTGCGGGCACCGTCGACGACCTTTGCCGGAGCACTCTCCACGAACTTGGGGTTTTTCAATTTATTCTCACCGACCGCCACGAGCTTATCCAGTTTTTCGAGTTCTTTTTGCAAACGGGCTTTTTCCGCTTCGATGTCGATGCTGCTGCTCAGGTCGAGGTAGAGCGACCCGAGCGGTGTGACCACGGCGGGCAGGCCGTCCGGCGACTGGTCGGCCAGTGGCTCGAGGCTACCCAGCCCGGCGAGGGTTTGCACAAGGCTTGCATTCTCGGCGATAACTTTAGCCGCGTTGCCCTCGGACCCGTAAAAGACGGCGACATCGCGCTTGCTTGCCAGATTGTATTGCGCTTTGAGTGCGCGGGCTTGGGAAATCAGCTCCTGCAGGTTGCTGACCCGCTCGATCGAATCGAAATCGACCGGCACGCGTTCTTCCAGTGTATCGGATTTGAGCAATGTGGTGTTCTGGATATAGGGCACCACTTCGTCGTAACCAAGGCCCTTCCACAGCTCTTCGGTGATGTGTGGAATAATGGGATGCGCCAGTTGCAGCACCTGGCGGATGACGAGGTCCTGCACGGCGAGGCAGTTGTCCCGCAGAGCCGCGTCGCCCTTGAACTTGCCCTTGGAGGCCTCGACATACCAATCGCAGAAGTCGCCCCAGAAGAAGGCGTAGATCAGGTGGGTGAGCGGAGCGAGCTCGTATTGCGTGAAACACTTTTCCACATCGGCCATGACTTGATGAAGTCGACCGATGATCCAGTGGTCGTAGTCGTCGAAAAGGTCGAGGTGGATGCGACTGATGATGGCCTCGAAGCTGGAGTTGTCCGACATGGGGCCGCTCATCTGGCGGAAGCGGGCGGCGTTCCACAGCTTATTACAGAAGTTACGCCCGATCTGAATGCGCTCCTCGGAGAAGAGAATATCCGAACCGGAGGGTGCAATGTTGCAAATGCCGAAGCGGAGGCCATCGGCACCGTATTTCTCGATCAGTTCCAGTGGATCCGGTGAATTCCCCAGCGATTTCGACATTTTCCGGCCTTTTTCGTCGCGAATGAGACCGTGAATAAAAATGTCTTTGAAGGGAACGCGCTTGGCGATCTCGGCATCGGAGAGTTCTTTGGCATCGTCACCATAGAGCTCAAGACCGGCCATGATCATACGCGCCACCCAAAAGAAGATGATGTCGAAACCAGTGACCAGCGCCGACGTGGGATACCAGAAATCGAGCTCCTTCTGCTGCTCAGGCGTGGGGTTGGGCCAGCCGAGATTAGCCATGGGCCAGAGGTAGGAGGAGGCCCAGGTGTCGAGGACATCGTCCTCCTGCTCCCAGTTTTCGGGATCGGCCGGGCCGTCGACCGATACGTGAACGTGGTCGGGGTTCTCAAAGTCGAGGGCGCTGCGCTCGATGCCCTTTTTATACCAGACGGGTATGCGGTGGCCCCACCAAAGCTGGCGGCTGATGCACCAGTCCTGAATGCCGTTGAGCCAGTGCAGGTAGGTCTTCTTCCAGCGGTCGGGATGGAAGCGGATGGTGCCGTTTTCCACCGCCCGCTTGGCTTCCTCGACTTTGGGGTATTTCAAAAACCATTGCTCGGAGAGACGTGGCTCGATGGGTACATCGCCACGCTCGGAAAAGCCGACCGTGTTTTCGTAGGGCTCGCGCTCAATGAGCAGCCCTGCATCTTCCAGCTTTTGCGCGGCGATCTTGCGGGCGGCGAAGCGCTCCATGCCGACAAATTTCTCGCCCGCGGCGGCAGTGAGTTTACCGTCGGCCCCGATCACTTCGATGATCTCCAGATTGTGGCGCTGTCCGATCTCGAAGTCGTTCTTATCGTGAGCGGGCGCTGG
>JAAAPI010000354.1 GCA_009908325.1 Verrucomicrobiota bacterium
TGGGGATAGTGAAGGGCCCCACTTTATTGATCAGTTTCTGGAAGTTCTCTTCGGCGGTTCGTGCTGAGAGGCGGTTGCCCTTTTTTGACAGGAAGAAGGCATTGCTGGTTTGGGCATTTCGCAGCTCGCTGCGAAGTTGGCGATAATGCACAAGGATATCGCACAGGGGCTTGACCAGATAAAGGGTACGTTGCTTTCGTCCTTTGCCGTGGACCGTGCACGTTCGTTTTTTCCAATCGATTGCATCAAGATCCAGAGAAAGGGCTTCACTGAGACGCAGTCCGAGAGCGTAGAGGAGGTTGAAGAGAGCGAAGTCACGGTAACCCAGGATTCCGGCCAGGATCCGCTTTACTTCATGGATCTCGAGGGTTTTCACGGGCCCGGCGTAGGGTTGGCGGGCTCGCTGGAGGTATTGTATGGGGACGTCGGCGGCGCCCGGGATGTCGGTCGATGCGAGGAAGCGGATATACATTTTGACGGTTGAGATTTTCCGATTGATCGCACCGGAGCCGTTGTTGCGACAGGTGCGGAGCCATGAGAGGAAGTCCACAATGGTCTTGCCGGTGAGGGTATGGACGTAGTGTTGCACACTTTCCTTGCAGAGGGATGGTGTGATGGCCCGGGGGTTGATCTAACTGTATCCCATTAGATACATTATAGATATGTGTGTGATCAAAAAGACAGACATTTTCGACAAATGGCTCAGGAAACTGAAAGATCACCGGGCCAAAGGTCTGATTCTGGCCCGATTGAAGAGAGCTGAACTGGGCAATCCAGGCAACCACAAGTCTGTGGGCAAACGAGTTTCTGAAATGATTATTGATTACGGGCCCGGCTATCGCCTTTATTATACCCAAGTGAAAGACGTCAAGGTTTTTCTCTTGGTTGGAGTCGACAAGTCCACCCAGGCAAAGGATATCAGAAAGGCGCAAGAACTTGCCGCAGCAATAGGAGGATAGAATGGTACAAGCAAAACTGACGGACTTTGATATTTCTGAGTATTTGGATGACGAGGAGTCAATCGCCTCATACTTGAGCGCAATAATGGAGGAGGACGATTCGCAGCTTCTTCTCGCCGCAATTGGCGATATCGCCAAAGCCAGAGGGATGTCAAGAATCGCTTCTGATTCCGGCTTAGGACGGGAGAGCCTTTACAAGGCCCTGAATGCCAAAGCAAAGCCCAGATTTGACACCATCCTCAAAGTGCTCCATGCCTTGGGTGTGAGCTTGACGATATCTCCAAAGTCTTCTCAAGGATCCAGTCGGGAAAGAGCAAAAGCCAAGCCAACAGTTGCGCGAGCCGGTCGCTCCAAACCAGGAAAGGTCGTTAGGGCAAAGGCGCGGGCTTGATACTTGCTATTGCCCTATTCGCCGCAGAGTGTCAGGCAACGGCGAGGAGTGTATGGCTCGCTTGCGCAGGGACTACATCCAGCGGCTTGAGCTGAGACGGTTTTCGGAGAGCACTCTTGGAGAATTTCCTCATTCCGCTTTTCCGTTTTCCATTTTAGCTTCACTTGGTGCTGGTATCGGCGAAGAAATTATTCTTAAACTATTTCTGTTATCTTTTTGGGCTTTTATCTTAGGGCTGACGCAAAAATAACTTTTCAGATTGGCTCGAGGGTATAGTTCCATTTCGGCAGTCGCCGATCATCTTTGACCACGAGGTTTTGAAGGTCTCGCTGAGTTGGTTTTTGATTTTTTGGGTAGTATTTCTTGACCAGATAAGCCTTGACTCTTAGGCCTGTCCGGGTTCGTGTTGTTCTGATGTAGTTGAGGACCGTCTCGTATGAACGCAGGGGGACGCCTGCCCAGTTTTTGCTGATTTCGGAGAAGAGGCGGTGCTCGATGGGATTCCACTTCGAAGCGCCGGGCGGATAGTGGCAAACGGTCACGGAGATGCCGTGGTTCTCGCAGAGATTCGTGGCGAGTCCACAAAGCCATTGTGCGCACCGGGGGGAGTTGCTTCCTCCGTTGTCGGCTAACAGAAGTAGCCGCGTTGCAGAGGCGTATCGTCGACGGCCTTCGTTGGTCCACCATTTCCCCACACACTCAGCGGCAAAGGAAGCCGTGTCATGACTGGTGCCCACAAAGACCGAACCGCGATTGGCGGTGAGATCGTAGATACCATACGGGATGGCCTTCCCCTCGGCCATAGACGGGAAGTCGTGGTCATTGACAAGTACGTCGGCTTTGCCCCACCGGGAACCGTTGTTCTTGAAGTTGCCGATGAGTTCTTTTTTCTTGGTATCGACGCTTATGATCGGATCGCCGCGTCGGAGAAAGTGTTTCCGTGTGAGTTCGATATGCTTGAACTGATCATCTCTGAGTTGGCAGGCTTCGGCTGTGGCTTTGCCCGTTGTGGCAACCTTCTTCTGATTGACTCGCAGGGAATAACCCAGGTCGCGCAGCAGCGCCGCGACAGTATTGGGGCTGACGTCTATATCAAGTTTGCTCAACTCTCCTGCGATGCTCTCGGTGGTCTTCCGAGTCCACTTCATCCCGCTTATCGGGTCGCCTGCAGTTGCGTACATCATCAACTCATGGATTCGTTCGATGATTTCCGGCGTTTTTTTTTACCGTCGCTCTTCCCCCGCCCGGTCGACGGACCCGCTCTACCTCAACGTTACGGTTGAGCAGCTCCCGTTTGCCTCTGGCCACGGTCTGGGGTGTAATACCCAACAGCCGCGCAATGGCACTGTCCCCGCCGTGGCCTATTCGCATCGACTCCAGCCCCGCCCACAAACGTCGTTGCTGCTCATCCAGCAGGCTTACAAACAAAATGATCGAAGCACGGATGTGATGAGCGAGCGCCTCTCCTTCATTGTCAGTCAACTCGGAGAGTGCAGCGGATCGCTCATCGTTGCGAGCCATCAACTGCCTTCGCCCTCTCGTCGCTACAGGAGAGACATACACATACTCGCCCGCAACGCTGTCTCGAACCAACTCCCCACTTCGCAGCATGTCAAGCAAAGCTCCCTTTACCTCCACATGCAGTTCCCGGCGCAACTCCGCCGCGGTGTAGCCACTCCAGGAATCGGCGACAAACGCCGCCGCGGTTTTGCGCAAGGTACCAAATCTGGAGAAATGTACCTCCCCGAAAGACCAAAGCCCTCGGTCGTCAAACTCAGCAATCTGACTGAGTGTGTAGTACTTCCCACGATGCGAATAACTGGCACGGTACTTCAAGGCCTTGAGCTTTCGAAACACGGTCATCTCGACACCAGTACCCAGAGCCTCTTTGAGCTGCGGCATTGTTGCTACTGCTTGCTCTTCAAAAACCTTCTTCAGCGAATCGATGGTGTATTTCGGCTTATGCATAATGTTAGAATTCCTCCTCTATTACCAAATATAAGCGAAATTCCAACAAAACGCAAGTACTATTTCAGGATCACCGTGAAATCCCTCTCTTGCAGCAAATTCAAGTGATTCAACCCAAGACCCCGTACATCACAATCGAAAACAGCAAAAAATGCCAAGCGTTAGGATTCAACCGCAAAGTGAAAAGTTATTTTTGAGCGAGCCCTTAGCTGACAAAACGCAGACGACATCGTGTGAATGGTGGAAGTATCGTCTAGCGGTTTGTTAATGTTGAATCCCGAGAAAAACTCGGGACGGCCCGTGAGAGGGCACCGAGAGGGGCTCGCCGCGGAGTGGCACGATTCTTGACTATGGGTTTTCGAAGTTCGAGATTGGGGAAGGTTTAAGGGTGAGGAACGCGCCGGGGAGGAGCAGCTTCGGACTGATGAGGCGTTTGAGACGCTCACGATTGGAGGAAACCGCCTGGTTTGGGCATGGAACAGGATGTCTGGGGCGCAGAGGGGATCGCGGTCGGTGCGGACGCCGATCTGATTCTGCAGCAAACCTGGACGGTTTGAAAATGCGGTTTTCTTCAAAAGGTCGTGACAATATCTTCTTCCGATCTCCTTCGTGTGGTCCATACGAAGCAGTTGATGGACACCATCTTCTTCTATTCTCTGTCAACACACCCCACATTCAAACCGGCTATTCTCAGCGCATAAA
>JAAAPI010000297.1 GCA_009908325.1 Verrucomicrobiota bacterium
GTCAAAACATCATGTCTAAGTCGCTGGTGCCGACACGCACCCGCCGAGGTGGGCATCTTCCACCGCAAGGGCGCCATTCGGTCGCTAGTGACTTGTCGTCCGAGCCCTTCGGCGAGTGATAGTGGCAGGTCTGTTAGCTGGTGCTTTGCTGACGGTAGCTAGTGGCGGGTACCCCTGAGGCGCACCACTTGATGGTTCCGGTTATGCCAGCCGCTAGAATGGGCCTTGATCATAACTCCGACCACTTTCTGCGCCGGTCCCCCGCCGCACCCGGCTAAGTGTCTGTTTTTATGGATTTGGCAGGAGCGAAACGAGCCGCGATGCTGTGCTTTGGACGGATTTACGATCAAGGCCCTAGAATGAAGCCTCGGCATGGCCTAGAGGAAAGAGGTTTAATGTGAAAGAATGGCTATCAGCTTTACTCTCGCTTGAAGAAACAACCACACAAGTTGAGGAGAATACGAGAGAAATCGAAAAGAACAGGAGAGAAATCGAAGCTCTGAGGGGGTGTGCCAGAAAAGCAGCAAAAGATGCAGAACGCCTCAGAGACGCGATACTTCATAGCGACGACCTGAACAACGTTGAGTTTGATAATCTCACTACAACGATCGATTCTATTATTCCGACCCTTGAAGCACTCATTAGCATCCTTAATGATGGCGATCTTAAGAATCGCATAAAGTCATTAAAGAAGGGAATTAAGAGGGCCAAGACGATACGTGCAAACAATCGCGCTAGCGGGGACTCGCAATTATGAAAGAAGATAGGCGATCTGCGCGCCTTGAAAAGCAAGCGCGTATCAAAAGAGAAGTAGAGGAGAACAGAGAACAAGCGGAGCGTGCAAGCAGGCAGTCAGATTATGAAGTGAAATTCGATCTTTTGGAACTAAAAGATCAGGTAAAGGATCTTGCCCATAAAAAAAGAAAGAGTTTGCTCAAGTTGCGCCGACAGTTGTATGGCGAGCAAGAGGGGAAATGCGCTGAATGCGGCAAAGACTTAGAGGAGGCACAGCATGAGCAAGGCTCTCCATTTGAGTTAGATCACATCGTACCCTTCTCCCTCGGAGGAGGTAACGAGCGGTCCAATATGCAATTGTTGTGTAGGGAATGCAATAATTCGAAGAGGGCACAATTTAATAACGAGGAACTCGTGCGCTATTATGAAGACCTTCTCAATAATTTGTAGCTGGAAAGCCCTAAGGATTCGCTCTAGCCGAGGCGGGTTTCGGTCTCCCTGAACCAGCTAAGGTAAGCTCGTCATTAATGTCTGCGTCGGGTCAGGAACAGCCCTTCGGGCAATCCCTGTGTTTCGGCAGGTATGCGCACCATAGCGGACACTCCCGACGCCTCGTCTGACCGGCGGTTGTCGGCCTTCTGGCGTCAACCGTCGAAGCCTCAGGTTCGCTAGGATAGAATCATATGGCAATCACTAAAGACGAATATACGATTAGAAGCCTTAAGAAGATAAGGCACAAGGGCTGGGAAATCTTTGTCGTATCTCGGATACTTTGTTTGCTTGACGATGAAGAAATCGAGTTCGTCACACAACAGTTAGTTCGGCGCCTTGACGGTACGCGCTACTTGACGGATCTCTTTTTTCCGCAATTTGCCCTCCACGTGGAAGTCCAGGAACCGGCGCACGACAAAACTCTGCAGAAAGACAAGCTCCGCGAGCAGGATATCGTCGACGTAACAGGACATGTCGTTCAGGAAATAAAAGTCGGTGGAGCCCATAAAATGGGGGAGATAAAGAAAGACGTTGACAAAGTAGTCAACGAACTGAGAAGGCTTAAGGAATCGCAGGTCAGTGCGGGCACATTCGAGCCATGGGATTTTGAAACGCGCTATTCACCCGAAAGGTTCATCGATAAAGGAAGCATTGCCATTGCCGATAACGCGGCTTTTCGAAGGCAAGTCGATGCACTCAAATGCTTTGGTTTTACGGGTAAGGGATATCAGAAGGGTGCCTGGACCATACCGGATGGAAATCGCGATAATGTTTGGTTTCCGCGACTATACGAACATGGTAATTGGCGAAACGAACTCACTAGGGAAGGGCAAGTGATTTACGAAAGAGCACTGACCGAAGAGGGGCGGAACTCAATACAGCAGCAGATATCTGCGGAAAAAGCGCTTGTAGATAAAGGAGTATCGCGTAGCCATATCGTTTTTGCGAAGGCGAAGGACCCGCTTGGGTTTTTGCTGTTGCGGTATGTTGGAACTTTCAAGATGAATCTTGCAGAGTTGTCGAATGAATATATTCGGTTCGATAGAGTGCGCACCGAAGAGAAGATTCGCATGTCGGCAGAGAAAAAGCATAAAGATTTGTAACTCTTCGGAAGAGGCAAAGTATGTCCACACCGTGCTCACGCAGGTAGCGCGTTCAAGCCCCGCAACGAGAGACGTGTACTCCGTGCTGCACCTCCATTTCACCACTGTGGTATCTCCTTCGGGGCGCCGTGGCGACGGTCAGCGCGCGCGGCTCCTCGATGTCAGGTTTGGGTCGGGAACTGCCAGCCAGGTTGTCCCTGAAATCCGGCAGGTATGTGTCCCATACCGGACACTCGCGAGACGTCCCCCGACCGGCGGTTGTCGACCATTTGCGGTCTCTCGCTCCCAGCTGAAAAGCGACGGTGATGCGGCGGTTAGCGGACACATGACCAGGCATAGCGCGCATCATGAGAATGCTCGCTTTTTCTAAAGGGGACGGACGTGAGCCAGCCCTGCGAAGCCGGGCTTGGGACTCCAAAGCGATGGTGAGATCGCCATCAGGGGAGGTAGCCGGTTAAGTCCAGTCGTTCCTGTTCAGCGCCAAATGGGGGCTTGCATCACATCAAAGTGGTGATCGTAGGTCCACACCGGCAGGTTCAGCCGTGAGGCCAATATAGCCAGCGTGGCATCGAACAGGGAGATGGACTGGTCGGAAAAGCGGCCAACCAGTGCGGTAGCCTCGCGGTAATCCTGTGCGCTTGGATTGATCCAGGCGCAACCGCTATGTACATCTTCAAGCCAAGTGGCTGCGGTGCGAAAGCCGAGCCGGTAGAGGATCAGCGTATAGGCTTCGAGCAAGATCGGGAAGGCGAGCACCACGGACAGCCGCGCGTCGGCAAGCGCCTGCAACTGCTCCTGAGCCCGCGCGTGATACTGGTCGTCAGGATCAACCGCAGCGTACAGTGGCCCAGTGTCGACGAGAACGGCCCGCGTCACGTCGAAGAGAGGTACCGGTCGTGCGAAGCGCTGACGTCATCCTTGCCGCTACCGCGTTCGGCTGGACGGATACGCAACTTTGAGGCGCTCGGCAAATATCCGCGCTCCCCCAGGTACTCCCTGACGGCCGCTTGCACGACCGCGGTCAGTTGCACCGGGATGTCCTGTTCATCGACGAATCGCTCAAGCGCCTGCTCGAGGTCGTCCGGAAGGGTAATGGTTGCGCGTTTCATGAACGAAGCATACCACCAACTGGTGCACTTGATGGAGACTGCCATGGGCAGGGAAATGGTCATTTTTCTTGTTCATGCCGGTGCGCATGCTGTTGCCGCCTCGCCTGCCTTGGCCGCATCGCGCGCAGGAACGCTCCCCCGGCGACCGGGTGAGCTCATCGCCTTCGACCGTGTACGATGCGACATTTGCCGCCGAACTCTTCGGTGTCAGCCTCACCTCGACGCGGAATCGGTCCTGAAGCTTCTACTCAACGCCGCTCCGCCGAAGGAGGACATCCTGCTCGGAGGGATCCCGGAGACGCTATTGCGGCTTCGGCTACTGCCGGGGACAAATGCACGCGTCCGCTTCGCGTTTTGAGCCTGCCGCTCAGGTCCGCGTGGCCACCGGCAGCAAACGCTCAGCTCGGCGCCAGCAGCTGCCAGAGGGCATAACCGCCGAAGCCCATGACCAGCAGCCCCGCCGCCCGGCGCAGCCAGACCGCCTCCAGGTAGCGCGCGGCCGCCCCCGCCAGCAAACCGATGCCGAGCAGGTTCGGCAGGGTGCCGAGGCCGAAGGCGAGCATCAGCAAGGCC
>JAAAPI010000312.1 GCA_009908325.1 Verrucomicrobiota bacterium
CGTGATTGTTCTTACCGCTTAAAATGCAGGCGGCAGAGCCAACCTGCCTACGGAAGCGAACCCTATTCTTTTCAGCTTCTAAAACAATTTCGGAGCGGGCGCGGATATTGAGTTTGTCACCGGTTCGCTGAAAGGTCTCAACGGTAAAGTCCTGGCCCAGCTGCCCGCGAAAAACCGCATTCAGGTGCTTCTGGAGTTTTTAGGCCGCGAAATCACCGTCGATGTATCGCCGGATGCGGTACTGCTGCTGCTGGCGGAGAAGGACTAGAGCGGACGAGCGGCGAGGTTGACCCGGCGGGTGAAGACTTCGCCGAATTCCCGAACAATATCTTTAACATCGCTATAGCCAGTTCCGGCAAATGGTTCATCAAGCTCGAGAATACGCAAACCTTCATCGGAGAGGACCGTTAAAACGATCTCGGCGTAGAGTGGCTTGATTGTCGAGGCTCCGTTGCCTCCGAATATATAGGGAACTGTTAATTTCCGATCCCCGTCTTGATCGTTTATGGCAACTATATCATCGGTCGCAGGATCGATACCGTAGACGTAGATCTTAAAGTCGGTTATATTCCCGGCGAGGAAGTTTGCCGGTTGGGTGACAGCTGCTTCGGCCCAAAACGGGTGGAGACTATCAGTAAGTTCAAGCTGCGGACTTCCGGTGTCTCCACTCCCCATCAGGTTATCAAAAGTAAACTGCGGTGATTCGATTGACCGGTAAATCGCAAACGTGTCCGGCGCGTTGCCACTTTCACTCTCATAGGCCGGTGCATAGGCCAAGCGGTAGGCAATCGCCGAAATATCCCCCGGGCCGTCGGGGCGATCCATCGCGGGCGAAAATAGATGCAAAGCAACCGTCTGACCAGCTGTCGGCGATCCGACATCGCCTTCCGCCTCAACGCGCAACCATTGTTGCCCGTTGTTCCGTAAGACCGCTGTCTCCAAATCCTGCGTCAACAAATCCATGGCAATACGGGCTTGCGCATTAGCCGTAAGCTTGCCGGAGGATCGATTCCAGACGTTGAGCACGTCGCTTGTGATTTGTATGACCAGGCCCACCAAGACGACCATGACAACTGTTGCCACCATGATTTCGATCAGAGTAAAGGCGGACCGTCTTTTATTTTTTCTTAAAACACTCATGGCATGATTTTTAACGGACAATGGCGGTATTATAAGTAAACACCGGCACTTCGTCGTTTAATTGATCAGGTGTCGGGGCACTTGGAAGGTTTCCCGATTGGACTGCCTGCATGTCGACTTCCCTGGCATAAATGCGGACCTCCATTGCAAAATAACCTTCGGCATACACTGCCGGATCCGATTCGGACAGCGAGAAAATTCCGGTGTCGGAGTTGCGTGTTGTTGAGGCGAGCCAATCCTCGGGCGTAACCGATGAAGCACTGAGAACGACGCGGTAGATCGGCCCGGCGGCATCGCTAAAATCTGCATTTCCGAAGTTGACGGTTGCTTCATCGTCGATTGCGTCCCCCTCGTCATCGGCAAAACCGATTTCAAGTTGAACGGATGGAGGGGCACCGGCGTCGGTCGTATTATCATCAAACCAGCGGTAAACAATGATTGTAGCAATTCCGTCATTGGCGACAGCACTGTAAATCGCGTCGAATTTCGATCCGCCTGGTGCGATATCCGGAGAGCTTTGCAAAAACGCGTTGACCGTGTTGACGACCGAGGCAACCTCATCGGACTTTTCCACATCGTCGACCGATTTTAGCGTAGGCCCAAGCAGACCGACCAGCGCGAGCACAGTGACGAGAAAAATACCGATGGCCAGGACGACTTCAATCAGGCTGAAGCCACTGCGGGTCCGCGATTGTTTGTAATAGAGTGGTAGCATTTGTTCTTCGATAAGGTGATTTCTTGGCGACGTGTGCGCAACTAAATTACTTTGCCAGGGCGGCCGCAAAATTCGGGTTTTCCGGGTTCACGTCGACTTCTCTGAGCTGTGGTTTAACCACAAGATCCATATCCTCCATAGGGATCGCACCCAAAGCAAGCGCAGCCACCTCGACCGGTGCACAGTTGTCAATCTTTGGATTTTTTAAAGTTAACATGCAATAGGACAATCCCATGGAAAGGGGTAACGTGGTGATTGGGCAAGGCGTGGATACTGAAATTTAGTCTGAAAAGGATTAGTTAATATCTCCCGGTTCGTTCACTATTGTGGTCGTCCCTGCACGGCGAAAAATAAGTGCGGTTTTCAAATTTTCTTTTTCCTCTTCCAAAAAATCTACCGCCAAATTACCACTGGAATCGGGCTTTAAGGTTCCGGCCTGTAAGACAAGCCAATTATTTATGAAATCACTCGACATTGTCCCGTTGCTGTTAAACTCGTAATAATAATATTCGTCGCCGCTGCCTTCTGGTTCAGATCGGAGCCGCGGGTAGTTAATCGTTATCGTGCTGCTTTGCGACCAACTATTGTTTGAACTCAACGTTTTGTTGAAATAGATCCCCTCTGAAAGGTATGTTCCTTGGGTAGCCGCAATCCAGTTGGTTGGGTTTTCCGGATCGGGGTCCTCTGGGTCAGCATACACAATCCCAAAATAGCGGAGCTTTTTTTCATCGTCTTCATTTGCTGTCGCATCCGAGTAGATGATCAGCCGCGTCACGGCGTTCTTGAGAATCGCCTGCCCTCGCGCACCCTGAGCGATGCCTGAGACGATGCGTTGAGCCGAACTTAATTTAGCGCCATCGCCACCCGTGCCCCCGATGAATATGATCGAGGAAGCCAGCAGGATGATGCTAATGACGACCAGAAGCTCGATTAGCGTGAATGCTTGTTTTGTGTTGCGCTTCATCAGGAAAATTTAATCCCAGAGTGTGTAGGCGGGTGCTCCGAGATCAGCGTTTTCTTCAACATACGCAGTCACCGAAGTCCTTATAGGATCCGATGCAGGCTCTGGTTCGACAAATCCATCGCCATCGGCGTCTACCACGAAAAATATTTCAATGTTGTTAAATCGATCCGAAATTTGGTTTTGCTGCACAACGTCTGAGTCATCGATAAAAAATTCTGATTCGGAAAAGCTGTGAAAACCTATTTTCCTTCGGTTCCCGGTTTCGCGAGCGTCGTCGTTGCTGATGACATTGCCATCCACGTCACGACCAGATAAGGTTTTTATGAACTCAGTGCTTTGCCCCGTGCTATTGAGCGCAAAAACAGTATCGCTTCCGGCTGAATCGACGAATGGCAGAAAGCCGTATTCCCCTTTAAACATCTGGATAGCAGTAACGTAGTTTGACAACTGGGACTTGGACGCTGCAATATTTGCCTGCTTGCGCACTGCGCCCACTGTAGGGATCAGAATCCCGGCTAGAATTCCAATTATGGCAATCACCATAAGTAATTCGATGAGCGTGAAGCCCTGGCTTTTCTTATTCTCCATAATGCTATTCTCCTGCAAAAATGTTATCGAGGTTTGCTTCATCGTTTTTAAACGCGGTCTCTAGTTCCCCAGTCGCTTCATTCAACCCAGACCCGCTAGCCTCGCCATCAGGCCCTAATGAAAATAGAATATAGCCGAATCGAGACCATGGTCCTCCTGATTCACCTAGTTTGTGCGGCCCTGGTTCCTTATAAATATACACATAAGGATTTCCCCACGGATCCATAAAATACGTATTAACACCGGGATCCGCTTCGATCGAACCGTCGGGCCAATCTTCGCTCAAGGATAAACGCGATACGTCGAGTATTGACTCTGCTTTCGTGAATAGTTCGCCGTTTGAATTGTTATTTCCTGGCTGAGTGCCATCAACCGCTTGCCAGCCAACCAGTGCCTTCAAGAGTCCATGCGATCCATTCTTTCGTGCTTCAGGATCTTCAACGTCGGCTGTATTTACCCACGGATAATCCCCATACCTCGACTTGAATTGCTCCAGCGCCTGGGAAATCGTCGCCAATTCGGCTTTGGCCTTGGCTCGGGCCTGCGCATTTTGCACACCT
>JAAAPI010000380.1 GCA_009908325.1 Verrucomicrobiota bacterium
ATTGCAAACGTAATGAAAACGCACATCAAAAACATATCGACACTATCGTATGTGCCTGGAATGAATCCAATCAATTGCGCAAGTTCAGAACCAAGGGCGATTGTTGAAAAAAGAACAAGCCAGATTTTTCTTTCAAGGCTTTCTTTCTCCCAGATACTGAAGAAAAGTAGAAAGCCACCAAATACCCATAAGGCATTGGGCAGTGAAAAAATAACCCATTCGGGTGGATATCCTATCATAACGCCATAATTTCTAATAAATCCAATAACGGATGACAACCCAATCAAGTCGAACCAGTCAAACATCAACAAGGTCTGTTCCCGCCACATGATATAGATAATTCCACCTACGGCAATGCTCACGATTCCAAGGAAAATTTTTTTCATTATATTTCTCCAAGCTAACGCTACGCATCAGACGCTTCGGAGACCGCGCTCGGCGCGGTTTCCGAAGTCGCTTCTGCATGCGGTTGTTGGGGCTCTTGCTCCACCTTCTTCTTGATTGCGGCAAGCAGGGCCTCGAACCTTGCTGGGGCCTTCTCTCTGCTGATTGCGTGATAGATACTGTCGAGATCTGCAGCGCTCTTGTTCACGTAGTCCAAGTCGTCATTCACAGAGGAGAAGGCCCGCTGGTCGAGCTTCTCCTGTACATAGATTCGGTGGAGTCGATCTTGTTCCAGCTTGGTTCGGGAGTACTTGGCGGGATTGACAAGGGCTCGACCCCAATGGAACAACCCCAGAGCGACGCCGCCCAGGATCAGACTGCGGATGACGATGCCAATGAAACTGCCGGTTTGGAAACCGGCCTCGCCGGGCGATGACGGTTGCATGCGTGTGGCCCAGATGACGTCGCGAACCGCCGTGCCCACAACAAGCAGCACGACGAGGGCCGCGACGCCGAAAAGGAAGTATCCTGCTGTCTTCTTCATCTCATGCCCCAACTTATCTTTCTACAGAAATCTGCTTTACCCGGACTGCCGACGACCAGATTACCGCCCCCCTTCGGGTTTTGTCGAGCCTTTGTGAGCGAAAGAGGCCTTCAAAGGCGAAAACGCGGCTTGACGGGTGATGTATAACCACCGAAAATCGGGTGTTATCCAGATCTGGATAAACCGGAAGCTGAATATGCCGGGAGGCGATGGCCAATTGCGCGAGGTGCTCGACGGATACGCCAAGTTCCTGCACGAGAAGAACTTGGCGTTGGATAAGCACCAGCCGTAGCTCGTGCGTTGGGTGGCGGAGTTCCTGCTGTTCGCCCGGGCGCATGCGGGGTACAGCTTCGAGCAGACGCTGGACCTGTTTCTGGCCGAGGTGGGCGGGCGCGTGGGCACCAAGCCGTGGCAGCTTCAGCACGCGCCAGACGCGATCCGAATCTATGGCTACCAGTTTCGTGGAGCCAAGGCGCGGGATGGTGACTCGCAGAAGGCTCAGGCGTTCGTGGACGATGCCGCGAGGCCGGAGCGGCTGCGCGAGGTCATTCGCCAAAGGCCATCGCTGGCAGGCTTGTCACGCCACAGCCGCAGGCGACGGCGGGCCCAGCTTGAATCCGGCGAGTACGCCAGCCTCGAAGACCTGGCCAGGGACGTCGGCTGCGACCGCACCTACGTGGGCCGCATGCTCCGGTTGACCAGCCTTGCGCCCGACATCATCGAAGCGATCCTGCGCGGCCAGGAGCCCGATGGCCTCAGCCTGGAGAAGCTGCGGAAGAATCTGCCGGTGCGGTGGGACGAGCAGAGGAAGGCGTGGAGGTGAACGCCCGGCTCACGCGCCGGTTTGGAGCTGCAAAGCAGTGGAAAACCGGTCGCCGTGCAGCCGATTGTTATGTCCATGACTGTTCACGAATTCAACACCCGTCGTACAAGCATCGGTCCAATCAGTTCAAAAACAATGGTAGAGACAATCACAACCGGAACAATGGTGTCGCGGATTTCCGGAAACTGCACGGCAGCCAGCAACGCCATACCGATTGCTATGCCTGCCTGTGGTGTCAGACCCAAGCCAATATTTCGGGGGAGCTTTTTATACTCCGCTCGGATGAACAACACCGCGAGAAAGCCACCAAACACACGGCCTACCAGGCGCAGGATAATATAGGCGACTGTCAGCCCGATCGCATTGCCTACATTGTACAGATCAATGCTGGCACCGGAGAGCACAAACAAGAACACTATGAACGGCCATTCAATAAGTTCAATCTCTCGGAATGACCGAGTGTGGTGGGATGATAAGTTGGCCACCAGCGTGCCGGCGACCATGGAGGCCAGAAGTGCGGACACACCCAGTAATGAAGAGAACCCGGCGAGTAACAGGATCAGTGAAATTGCTTCTACCTGGGTCGGTTCTCCTGGCCGGAGGCGGCCGGTAAGCCAAGCCGCCGGCAGGCCGATCACGGCTCCAATGATTATTGCCCCCCCCAATTCCCACAAGGCGTGCAGTAAGGCCAGTTGCCCATTGCTGCTCAGCACCCACCCAAGAACCACCATGCTGAGCCCGAACACGACAATTCCCCAAGCATCGTCAATTGCTACGATGCCTAGCAATACCCGGGCTCGCAAGCTGGTATCCCCGCTTTCCCGGACAGTCTCACTGACGGCAGCGGGATCCGTGGCGACTGAAACGGCGGCCAGCGAGATCGCAACGACAAGGGGAAATCCCAGCATCAGCAAACCGGCGCCAACCATGAATCCACCAACCGCAATTACGAACAGTGAGATCACCAGAATCAGAGGCCCGGTAACCCGCAGCCGCTCCATCGTCAATTCGTTACCCAGCAGAAACGCCACCATGACCAGGGCTATCTTGATCAGCGGTTCACTGATCCCGTCCAGCAGGCGTGCATCCTGATCGGCTAGGCATACCTGCTGCACAAAAGCGATCCCGACTCCGACCAGCACCAGAATGGATATCCGTGGCACTCTGGTGCGCCTGGCCAGAGCATCGGAAAAAATGCTGACAGACAGAATAACGCCCATCAGGATAATGCTCAGTGTGGTTTGGTGAACCTCTATGGGAAGCCAGCTGGGAAGATAATCAATCATATGGACTACGCGATCTCTGTCTTTGCGCGATCACTTCATTTGTTCGACGAATCACATAACGACTGAGGTAACCGGGCGGGCGGATCAGTGGACTGACACGTGACAAACCAATCGACGTTGCCGACGCGTGAGACGTTGAAAAACCAAAATGGTAGCCCGCTCCGGTTGACCGACTTGTTATCCGCCGTTCTCGTTCGGGTTGACGGACATTGCCGATTCGAAGAACGTGTCAAACACCGTGTATATCAGGAATTTCTCGCGGTAGCAATAACTGCCGAATGTGACCGCAAGCTGAATGCCTGTGAGGACGAATGCGATAGCGTTTGCAAGATGCGCGTGATGAGCGAATGATCTCACGAGAAAGACGAACGCAAGGATCATCAGCGGGAGCAAGGCGGCGCGGGATAGACGCATCAATGACCAATGATAATCAATAGTCTTGGACGTGCGATCTGAATAAAGCGAGCAGAATGTTCGCGCCGCTGCGTACAGTTCATTGAGTTTATCACCAACATCCTTGGAGTTCAGACGCGGCAAATAGTCGGAAATGATCTGCAGTTCAGCAGGATCCAGATTGTCAACGGCTCGGTCAGGTTCAAGCCCCAGCTTTCGCCGAATCATGCGGCGGCGGTATTTTGCCATTTGAACGCGAATCACACGATTGCTAACCGCATTCATGGTTGCGCCGAGAAAATAACACACGAGACCGGCGATTAAGAGCACCGCGATCACGTTGCCTGAATCGCCAGACGTGATGACCGCAACAATAGTGGCGACATCGTTTGCGAACAGGAGTTCGAGCAAGAAAGCAACGGCGCAGAAGGCGATCAATCCAGGGAAAAAGAACTCGACGAGGAGTGGAAAGGAAAACGGCATGTGACGACACCTACGGTAGGACTATTTCGGATAACA
>JAAAPI010000028.1 GCA_009908325.1 Verrucomicrobiota bacterium
TCGGAGCTTGCTCCGGCGGCTGCTCACAATCGGTACCTTCGCGGGTCGGTAAACCCAATCACCAACAGCACCGCAAGCGCGAGCAAGCTCGCACACTACGACCAAGGCAATGTAGTGTCGGAGCTTGCTCCGGCTTTAACGTCGATATCGCCCCGCCGGATACCGACAACGCCGCAGGCGCGAGCGAGCTCGCACGCCACGCCTATCAGGTGTGCCGTCGGAGTTCGCTCCGGCCTGTGCGCACGATCTACACCTTCGCAGGTCGATACACCCAATCACCAAAAGCACCGCAAGTGCGAGCAAGCTCGCACACTACGACCAAGGCAATGTAAAGTGCTGGTAAGCGATTACGTCTGCAGCAATCGCGCGAGCGCGAGCCCTACGTAGGGCCGCCGCTTGCGGCGCTGCCGCGATAGGCTTTGGATCGGCTGGAATAGCGATAATGGCCCCGCAGGTAGCATTGTTGCGACCACGAGCGGGCAGGTGAAGCGGACCTTGACACTTCCATAGTAATACATAGTTTTACGCCGATGATTAAAAAGCTCTCCAAAATCGGTAACTCGCGCGGCATCATCTTCGATGCGGCACTTATGGAACAGGCGCACCTCAAAGAGGGCGACGAAGTCAATGTAACTGTGCATCAGGGCGGGAGCATTACGCTGACGCCGATCCGCCGCGTGATTGATGCGGACACCGCGCGATCCACCGCCAAGCGACTAATCTCAAAGAACCGCGATCTTTTTACACGGCTTTCCTGATGGAGGACTTCGTGCATCCTACGCTGGACGCAGTTTTGGCGATCCACGATGAAGTGTTGGCTGCCGACGGCGGTTCCGACGGAATCCGGGCCAAAGGTTTACTCGAATCCGCGGTTGCTGCGCCTCAAGCCACCATTTTTGGTGAGCCTGTTTTCAAAGAGGGCATTGAAATCGCGGCCGCCTATCTTTTCTACCTTTGCCAGAACCATCCTTTTATTGACGGGAACAAGCGCGTGGCACTCGCCACCTGCCTTGTCTTTTTGTCAGAAAACGGCTTACTTCCCTCAGAACGACTGGACCTCGATTCCTGGGAGGCGTTCACACTCGACGTCGCTTCCAGTAAATATGACCGCGAGGGCGTAACTGCCCAACTGCGCGAGCTTCTGACAGAAATGTGAACGCGACCGGCTAGGTCTCGGTTTTCGTCTCCGACCCATCTTCCGGCTCGCTCTCTCCGGCGCGGGCGCGGATACGCTTTTCCGCCTCCAGAATAATCGCCTCGCACCCCGCGAACTTATGGTCGTCGAGCGTGAGTCGCCGCTGCTTGTCGCCATCCATGTAGATCGCGTAGGCGATGCCCTTTTGTTTCCACTTCTTCCGGTCGATCGCGGTGATGGCGTCGAGCTCGACCCGCTCACCGGAAGCACCGATCACGGTCTCCCCCTCGGCCCGCACCTCCCGCCGGTGGTTCCAGGCGATCCAAAGTGCAAAAATCAGCGCGCCACTCATCATCGTCCATCCGATGACCCGCTGCTCGCGAATCGCTTCGTCCGTCCGCTCTTTCGGTATGTTGCGCCGGTAGCCTGCCTCCCGCGCATGCCGCTCCCAAGCCAGGCGGACGAAGCTGCTCTCTGCATCCTTTGCCTCCCCCGACTCGATCAAGGCATCGCGGATCTCTGCATACTCCTCGTAGCGGGCTTGCTCGTCCGGCCAAAGGATGTGTCCATCATATAAAAACCAGCCCGCCATCCCGGCGATCATAAAAAACATGAATAACATACGGCGACGCCATTCTTTGGAAATTCGAGCGACTACATCCATGCTCTGAGACTTGTGGATGTTTCTCATGAAGACAATTCAAATTACCCGGCAGTTTTTGTCCCAACTCAACCTTGCTAAAACAGCCTACATTCCACTATAACCCAGCCCTATGTCTGACAACACCTCCGAAATCGGCCTCATCGGCCTCGCCGTCATGGGCCAGAATCTGGCTCTCAACATCGCCGACCACGGCTTCAAAATCTCCGTCTATAATCGGACGACGAGTAAGATGGAAGCATTCGTGGCGGCCAACCCGGACACTCCCGGTGGACTCGTCGGCCAGGCAGAGCTGAAGGACTTCGTCGCTTCGCTCAAGCGCCCCCGCAAGATCATCATCCTTGTCCAGGCCGGCGGCCCGACCGATAAGGTGATCGAAAGCCTTGTGCCTCTGCTCGAAGAGGGCGACATCATCATCGACGGCGGGAATGCCAACTGGAATGACACCATCCGCCGCGAGAAAGAACTGACGGCGAAAGGCCTCCGCTTTATCGGAACGGGCGTTTCCGGGGGCGAAGAAGGCGCCCGCTTTGGTCCCTCGCTGATGCCCGGAGGCACTCCCGAAGCGTGGAAATACCTCGAACCCGTTTGGACTGCTATCGCCGCCAAGGTGGACCCCGAAAGCGGGAAACCCATCGAAGGAGCCGAGCCCGGCAAACCCGTCGAGGGTGGTTTTTCCTGCACTGCCTACATCGGCCCGGACGGTGCCGGTCACTACGTGAAAATGGTCCACAACGGCATCGAATATGGCGACATGCAGATGATCTGCGAAGCCTACGATCTATTGCAAAACGTGCTCGGTCTCTCACCCGCCGAAATGGGCGATATTTTCGCGGAATGGAACAAGGGCGAGCTCGACTCCTTCCTCATCGAGATCACCGCCGACATCCTCAAACAGGCCGACCCCGTCACCGGTAAGCCCTTTGTCGATATCGTGCTCGACACCGCCGGCCAAAAAGGCACCGGTAAGTGGACATCCATCAACGCGCTCGACATGGGCACCCCCGCTCCCACCGTAGCCGAGGCCGTCTTCGCCCGTTGTCTCTCCGCCGTAAAAGAGGAGCGCGTCGCCGCTGAGAAAATTCTCAAAGGCCCGGAAGCCGCCCCCTTCACCGGCGATAAAACGGAGATGATCGAAGCCATCCGCGAGGCCCTTTACGCCTCCAAGATCTGCTCCTACGCACAGGGCTTCCAACTCATGCGTTACGCGCAGGAGGAATACGGCTGGAAGCTCAACTTCGGTGAAATCGCGCAGATTTTCCGCGGCGGCTGCATCATCCGTGCGAAATTCCTGCAAAAGATCACCGAGGCCTTCGAACGCGACGCCGATTTGGCCAACCTGCTCCTCGATCCCTACTTCTCCGACGCTATCCACAAAGCACAGAAGAGCTGGCGTAAAGTCGTGGCCCTTGCAGCCGAGCACGGCGTATCGATCCCGACCTTCAGCTCCGCGCTCTCCTATTACGATGGTTATCGCACCTCCCGTCTCCCGCAAAACCTGCTACAGGCCCAGCGCGACTACTTCGGTGCGCACACCTACGAGCGCACCGACGAGCCCCGCGGCAAATTCTACCACCTCGACTGGCCCAAAGCTGACCGCCCGCAGCTGGAGATGTAGTTTGGCGGATGTGTGATACGGGATCCGGGATCCGGGATTCGTGTCGCTGAAAGCAACGCCCCGCTCGCAAAAGCCGTCGGGTGTCTCCGGGCGGCTTTTTTGCCTATTGGCCTCTGTATGGCCTCTTCCGTGGCGTGCTCGCTTGCGAGCGCCGTGGTGGGTATGCGTCGGAAAACGGTTAGGGGGCGTCCGGCGAGCGGACACGCCACGGTTTTGCTCTTTGATTCGATCTTTTCTACTCGAGGTAAAGATCTGCTTCGTTAACTTCCTTGGCTTCTGTGAAAAAACTTGCATCCATCGCCGAACAGGAAATTGCGCACCTGGCCAAAAGCCTGCCGGATGAAGTCCGCACGGCGCTGCGTGAGCTACCAGTCCATCTGCAGGCCCGTCCGGATGCTGACATCTCCGCCGAGCTGGGCGACGACATTCTTGGCCTCTTTTCCGGCGAAGCCTTACACGAGCGTGGCGAAACCCTCAGCCCGACTCCCCCGCAGATCCACCTCTTCCT
>JAAAPI010000167.1 GCA_009908325.1 Verrucomicrobiota bacterium
AAATCCAAAACAAAGCGCACCGCGGCCGATTTTATCCGCTCAAATCAAAGAAATATTGACGCCCAAATCGCTCTTTTGAACAAAAATCAACGACTTACGAATATGGAGTGAGGTGCCCTGCCTGATTCGGCCAATACCATGCGAGGGGTTTGACGATGGGTTCGCCGGTCTCGGCAGAGCGGTGAGCGAGCGCCAGAATCTCCTCGCCGAATTCCGCGTGCAGATTCGCCATATCGCGGCAGATCGCGTTGTTTTCCGGACTCAGAACGCGCCACGGAGCGACCGAAAACTGCATCATTGGCATCAGTGCGTGCACTTGGGTCGAACGGACGATGAGTTCCTGATCGATCGTGTCCTGCCTCAGGAACGATTGATACTCCCCGCCTCCGATCATATCCGGGCAGGTATAGGCATAGCCCATAAGCCCTTGCGTGAGCATGCCGGGAATCAACTGTTGCAGGTCGCCCCATTCGTGCCGCTTATCCCGCAGCCGCTGAGCCAGTGGCAGGCCTGCCATTTTCCAGGATGCGCGATATTCATTCAACGGGTATTTCAACCCCATTTCGCCGAAATACATGGAGTGGTCATTGGGAACGCTATCCTCATTGTAGGAGATGATGCCGTCGCCGTAGAAACGCGCATCGCCCGCATCAAATTTGAAACCATCCACCCCGTACTCCTCGACCAGATGGTCCAGTTGGTCCTCAAACCATTGCATGGTCTTCGGATTACTCAGGTCGAGCATAGCACTGGCTCCATTCCACCAGCGGATCATGGCGGCCTTGTTCTGGGTGTTGGCCCAAAGGATATCCTGGGTGCGACTCGGATCGAGGTGCAACATGCCCTCGGCCGCAGTATAACGAAAGGTTTCCGTGTCCGCTGTAACAAAGGGGCAAATCCACATCATGATTTTGAAACCGACCTCCTGCAGGAGCTGAATCATAAGTTTGGGATCCTCAAAGCGGTCCTCCCGAAAGGTCCAATCACCATAGCTTTTTTGCCAGTTGTCATCGATCATGAGAACACCGGAGGGATAGCCGTTACTCAGAATCGCGAAGGCATAGCGAAGGATGTCTTCCTGATTCTGGTTATACATTAGTTCAATCCAAGTATCGTACTGCGGTGCCGTGAAGAGCAAGGGGTCCGGAATTTCCCCGTTCGGTGGGAAATATTTCGACGAGACCGCCCGATAGCCTTCGGCCAGCGAATCTCCCGAATGGCCGACGAAGACTTCACCAAGCGTCTCATCGATCAATAAGACTCCGTCGTTGAAGCTATAACGGTAGGGTCCCTCAGACCAGATGTAACGTCCTTTCGAAGAGACAAGGATCGGGCTGGCTTGATTGCCCCGGTTGTCCCCGAACAGGTTGCGCTCAAACCGGGTCTCCTCCCCAAAGGGCATGTGGTGCCCATCGACACTGAGCCCGCCCCACCACAATTCACCGGATAGTAACTCGATTTGAATGGATTCCCCCTTCGGATGGGCCACTTCGGTGGAAGCGCCCATGGCCATGACATGGATCATGAAACATGAGAGGAAAATGAGGAGATGCTTTGGATGGTTTGTATTCATGCGGATCAGTTTATTTGCTTGGTATTTACGAAAAAGAAGGTGATTGGAGATTAAGGAACGATGATCAATCGAGGTGCGCCGCTTCGTAGTCGCGGAAGATTGATCGCATACGGTCAACAACTGCGGCGTATTTCGGATCAGCGCTCACGTTGGTAAACTCATCCGGGTCAACCGCGTGATCATAAAGTTCGATTGAAGCGGGTTTCAGATAGAGGTCGGTATTGAAGCGATACTGCGCGGTTTGAATCGACAGCCGGGAGTTGCCCCCCCCAGGTAAATGCCGCTTCTTTTCCACGCTTCGACGGGTCCTTCAATACCTCAACGAAACTGAAGCCGTCTACCTGGCCGGGAATGGGTATGCCACAGAGTTCAAACAGAGTGGGAAAGGTGTCGATGGTCTCCAGGATTGCGTCTGAGTAAACGCCTTCCGGGGTCATACCAGGGACCTTCCAGATATAGGCCGCTTTGGTCGTCTCTTGAAAAAGCTTAAAGCCCCCTTTCGACCATTCAAAGTGCTCGCCCAGCAGATAACCATGATCAGTCCACAGGACCACGATCGTATTCTTGTCGAGTCCCGACTCCCGCAAAGACTCCATCACCTCCCCAACGCACCAATCGACATAACTGATGCACGCGAATTGAGCCCTGATGATCCAGCGCCATTGCGCGTCGTCCATCACGCTGTGCACACTGTTTTTCCCATGAAACTTGGGCATATCCTCCCAGTCGTTCTCCACGGTCTTCGGAAGCTCAATTGAATCGACGTCGTAGAGATCAAAGAACTCCTTGGGCGCGGCGAATTTAATGTGCGGCGCATGGAAGCCCACTGCCATAAAGAACGGATCTTTAGGTGATTCGCCGAGAAACTCCTGAAGCGCCAGCGTGGTCTGCCCGTCACGAAAATCCCACGGGCTGCAGTCAACGGGGCCCCATTGCAAATGATCCACAAAATAGCCCGGCTCAGCGGCGGATGGCTTCCAAACGGGCCAAACGACGGGCCGCATGCGAAGAATCCGCAGCCATTCGAACGCCCACCAGTGCCTCCGCCCAGACGACCGCAGGCAGCACATAAATTTCACCCGGCTCCAGCATCACTGCATCCGGGCCACCCCTGGAGCGCTCCAGCGCAATCAGGGCCGAGGTATCCAGGATCAGTCCCATGGATTCTCAGGAACCCGGTCCATCCGGTTCACCCGTTCGAGATCGTCGGCAAAACCCGGATCCCACGGCAAATCATTCAATGCCCGCATAATTTCAGCGCCCGACGCATGAGGCGATCCGGAAAACCGCACCAGCCGCGCCAGTGGTTTATCGCTTTTCGTTAGGACGAAGGTTTCTCCCGCATGCTTGACCCTTGCCAACACATCCCCCATGTGCCGGGCCGCATCGGTTGTACTGATTACTGTCTCCATACAATTATCCGTAAAATACAATTATCTGTAATTGTCAAGCCTGCCTCGCTTCACCCGGCAAATTTTTACTTGCACCCCCGCCACTTCTCCCCATATTCCTGCCCTTCAGCGTAAGAGCGCGTCCTGCGAAGGGCTCGCTCCCCGGCTAGCTCTCCCACCTATTTCCGGGAGGTTTCAACGGTCAGGGCGGTCAGATGGCGGCCCCGACTATTCCGGCAATTCGGAATCCATAGTCAGGGAAACTCAAACCAAACACATATGACAGACATCACAGACGTCCGTTGACATAGACCATGCAGCCAAACGAGGCCAGTCGGTGGGCAATGGCTTCGCCAATTCCGCTGTTCGCTCCGGTGACGAGGGCAATTTTATCCGTGTATTTCATAGATTCGGAAGGGGCGTAAAAGTTAGGGCGCGTCAAACGCGGGACGGCTTGGCATGCGGCGAAAAATGCGGCAAGCCCGAGCAAGCGCGCCACGACAACGTCCGCCGTGGCGTGTCCGCTCGTCGGACGCCCTGACGTCAGCCACAGCAGCCAGCCCGCAAGCCAACGACGCAGCAGGTGCCCGCTTCCACCTTTGGCCTGCGGCGGACAGCTGCGGGGGGGGTGGTCAAAATTCCGAGATACTGGGTGGATTCTTCACTTAGAACTTCAGTTCGCGTATTGTGCCCTCGTCGAGCCGGGCTCTTTTCTCATTACGGGTATACCAGCCCCGGCCGGCATGGTGCAGGATCTTGGCTTCGACGGCCTGCCCAAGATAGTCGTAGAGCGTGTCGATATTTTCGATTTTTTTCCCCGGCGGCCACCTCCTTCAGGCGGTCGAAGGAGATGTAGGGGTGCTCGGCGGCGACTTCGCGGAGGCGGGCAAAAAAAGCTGACTGTTTACGGTTGGGACCTGGGGAAGTCATGTTTGCGTTCAGGGCT
>JAAAPI010000168.1 GCA_009908325.1 Verrucomicrobiota bacterium
AAACGGATCTGGATGCCCTCGGCTTCAACCTCGTGGGCTACGGCTGCACCACCTGCATCGGAAATTCCGGACCACTCGACCCGGCTATCGAAGAGGCCCTCAAAGACGGCAACATCGTCGGTGCCTCCGTCCTCTCCGGCAACCGCAACTTCGAAGCCCGCGTTCACGGTTCCCTCAAGGCCTCCTTCCTCATGTCGCCTCCCCTGGTTGTCGCCTATGCGCTCGCCGGCACGGTCAAAATCGATCTGACCAACGATGCCATCGGCACCGGAAGCGATGGCCAGCCGGTGTTTCTTAAAGATATCTGGCCCAGCAACGAAGAGATCGAATCGCTCGTTCTTTCCGGCCTCAAGCCGGAGATGTTCCGCAAGAAATATGGCGACCTCGACGCGGCCAACCCGGAATGGAACGCCATTGAGTCCAGCACCGGCGATATCTACGGTTGGGACGAGCAGTCCACCTACATCCAAAGCCCCCCCTTCTTCGAAGGCTTCAGCATGCAGCCCGGCAGCATCAGCGAGCTCAGCGATCTGCGCCCGCTCGCCATCGCCGGTGATTCCATCACGACCGACCACATCTCGCCCGCCGGTGCCATCAAGGAAGACGGCCCCGCTGGGCGCTTCCTCAAGGAAAAAGGTGTGGCGAAGAAAGACTTCAACAGCTTCGGTTCGCGCCGCGGGAACGACCGTATCATGACGCGCGGCACCTTTGCCAACGTTCGCTTTAAGAACAAAATGGCGGACGGGAAAGAGGGCGGCTACACCAAACTCATGCCGGAAGGCACACCGATGGATATCTTTGATGCCGCCCGGGAGTATAAAAACCGCGGCACCGGCCTCATCGTCATCGCCGGTGAGGACTACGGGATGGGCAGCTCACGGGACTGGGCCGCCAAGGGCACCGCACTGCTCGGCGTGCGAGCCGTCGTCGCCAAGAGCTTCGAGCGCATCCACCGCAGCAACCTCATCGGCATGGGAGTCCTCCCCTTCCAGTTCCCCGAGGGCGTCAGCGACGAAAGCCTCGGCCTGACCGGCGAAGAGACCTTCTCCCTGCTCGGGCTCTCCGATGGAATCCAGCCCGGCCAGCAGGTTACCATGGAGATTAAGTTCCCCGGCGGCAGCCGACAAGCCGTTGACCTCACCGTGCGGATCGATACGGATATCGAAATCGAATACTACCGCCACGGCGGCATCCTGCAATACGTCCTGCGCGACATCCTCTCCGAAGTTTAAACCTGCCCCCCGACCACGAGCGCCCCGGCATGAGTGATCCCCAACAGCCCACCTTTCTGGTCAATGCTTACGCCGATCCCGTCGTGGTCAAAGTCATGGGTAAGGCGAACTACCTCAATTGTAATTCCTTCCGGGAGTTTATCGGAACCATCATTGAAGGCGGCTGCCGCCGGATTTTCATCGACTTCACCGATTGCAAGGGGATGGACAGCACCTTCCTCGGCATACTCGCGGGCACCGCTATCGAGCTGCGCAAGCTGAGCCCTGCCGGAGAACTCGTCATCGGCAATCTGAGCGAGCGCAACTACGAGCTAATCGGCAACCTCGGCCTGCAAAACCTGCTCACCGTTATCGATGACGCGGAATCCGGGGATGATAATTTGAAAGCCCTCGAAAATAAAGAAGTCTCGGAAGCAAAAAAAATCCTCGAGGCCCACCAAAACCTGACCAAAGCCGACAAAGAGAACGAAGCAAAATTCCAGGACGTCATCGCCTTCCTGCAAAATCAGGTCGAAGAAAAAGAGCATACATAAAACTTGCTTCCGCCCTTGGCTCCCCCGAGTTGAATCCCAACCTATGCTCGCATTCATCCTAGGTTTTATTGTCGGTGCTTTCCTGCTCTGGCTCCTCACCGCTGGCAAACGCCGCGAAGTCAAAATCCTCGACGAGCAAAAGCAGCTGCTCCAGCAGGAAAAACAGATCGTCGTCGATTTCATGCACAACATGGTCGAAGCCGTCGCCCAAGGCAGCGACCGCGCGTCCATGTTTCAACGCATCATCCATGCCGCGATCCTCAGTACGGGGGCCATGAGCGCCTGCATCTTCGAGAAACGGACAGATGGCAGCCTGCAGGGGGTTGCCGTCGAGGGGCTCTTTCCCCCGCAGCGCAAGCTGGCCAAGCTCGAAAAAGGTCCGCCTGCCACCCGGGCGCAGTTTCTCGAGACGATCCTTAAATCCGAAGTTTATCAAATGGGCGAGGGCCTCATCGGCCAGGTCGCCAAATCGCGGCGGGCCTTGCTCATCGCTGACGCGCAGAATGATCCCCGGGTCGTGCACCATGACGACCCCTCCCTTGCCGTCCGCTCCATCATCGTCGCACCCATCATCTTTCAGGAAAAGCTCCTCGCCGTCCTCGCCGTGGCCAATCCATCCGATGGCCTGGCCTTCACCGAAACCGATTTTTCGCTCGTCGAGTCCCTCGCCGAGCAAGTCGGCCTCGCCCTGCACAACAGCGAGGCCATGCAGCTCCAGATCGAAAAAAACAAACTCGATCTCGATATCGAGCTCGCCAGCAACATCCAGGGGCTGCTCCTGCCCAAAGTATTCCCCCCGGCCGACCACATCGCCTTCGCCACTCATTACAAGGCCGCCCAGAAGGTGGGGGGCGATTTCTACGATGTCTTCCCGCTTGATGAGCGGCGCATCGCCTTTGCCATCGCCGACGTCTCCGGCAAGGGGATCTCCGCCTCCATCCTCATGGCGATTTGCCAGACCCACCTCCGGCACTTCGCCAAACAGCACCGATCCCCGGCCGACGTCCTCGGCTCCGTCAATCGCGCCATGGAGCACACCATGCAGCGCGACATGTTCATCACCATGATCTACGCCGTCATCGATCTCGACACCGAGCAGCTCACCCTTGCCCGGGCCGGGCATGAACTCCCGCTCTTCTACGATTGCCACACAGGGGGCGGCCTCGATGTCGAACCGATCCAATCGCCCGGCATGGCCGTCGGCATGGTGCCCCCGGAAGTCTTTGATCGCATCATCCGAGACGTCTCGATTCACTTCGGTTCTAACGACGCGCTCATTCTCTACACCGACGGCATCACTGAGAGCACCAACGCCCAGGGCGAGGAGTTCGGCAGCCAGCGCCTCCTCGAAGTCCTCGAAAAACACGGCCACGAGGATGCGCAAAGCCTCATCGAAAAAGCCTTGGAAAGCGTCGACCGCTTCAGCCAGGGCACCGGTCAATTCGATGACCTCACCCTGATCACCGTAAAACACGCCTGATCCGCCCATTCTCTCCGCGGGCATCCTTCCAAACGTGGTCGTTATCCGAACACTTCGCATCGGTTTGCCAACTCAAATCGGCAAAATCAGGCTCTGAGCCCGCCGCCGCTTCTCCAGCCTGCTTTTGTCCCGCCGGCTTCAGCTTCCCGCCTGCAAAGCCGCCAACCGCTCCATGTTCAGCTCGTAAATATCTAGCCCCACCTGCGGCCTGAGGATGCTGTTGGCTTCGGGCTGACAAAAGATTGCCTCCAATTCCTCCAGTAACCGCCCACCTGTTTGGCTGGCGGCGCGGAGCGCCGCGCCCAGCGCCACCGAACCGCTCACCGCGAGCCGCTCGACCCGGACCTGAAAAACATCGGCGACGACCTGGGCGATGGCGTCGTTTTTCGAGGCCCCACCGGTCAGATAGATCACTTCCGGGCTGAGCCGCATCCAATCGGTGCAACGCTGCATGTTGAGAAACTGACCTTCCACGCAGGCGCGAATCGCGACCGCCGGTTGCTCCCAACGCTCAAAAGCGGCGTCGCCCCGCAGCAGCGGTGCGGTGGCATCCATGCGCGGGCTAATCTCCGGTCGGTAGAAGGGCAGCATGACATTGCCGCCGTTGCCCGCTGGCGTCG
>JAAAPI010000387.1 GCA_009908325.1 Verrucomicrobiota bacterium
CACGTTCTGGAGCTGACGCGCGAGGAATTGCGTAGCACCGATGGCACGGTCATTGCCCGCGTCGAGGAGATCGAGCATCTGGACCGGGGATTTTTCGCCTTCAAACCGTCGAACGGGTTCCTGATGCGGTTGAGCACAAAGAAGAAGGCCCGTTGGGAACCGGGCCTGTGGTGGTGCTTGGGGCGGCGCGTGGGGATTGGCGGCGTCACACCCGGGTCGCAGTCCAAAGCCATGGCCGAGATCATCGCCGCCTTGATGCATCAGCGTTCAGAGTAACGGCTGTTAGGCCCAAGGTATTAAAGTGTCTGCTGGTAATTGACTTGCGGAACCAAACGCGGCGCGGTGAATATTCTTGTTTCAACATTCAGCGCGTCCCCCAGGCCGACCTTGAAGCCGGGCGTGTAGACCGAGATGGCCTCAACAAGGATGACTTGCTGGCCGGCTGTCAGATTCGGCAAGCGATCCGTTTGTTCGTTAATGGCGGTATCGTCCAGATCCTCCAAAGTGCCAGTCCCGCGGGTGTGTGACCAAGCGACCTCGTATTTTTCAGTATCTTCATTATATTCAACAACCGAAACGCGAAGCTGATTTTCACCGCTGTCGTTTGTCATGTCCTGAAAGACTGTCAGGGTCCGATCGAGATAGTTGGAGGTGATAGCCAGTTGTTCGCGCGAGATCATATCGGCGATGGTGTAGGTCGCCTTTTCGCGCGCGCTTTTGTAGCGGTGGACCTCGTGGAACTCATATGTGGCGGCCGTGGCCCAAAACAGCAGGGGCAGGGAGATCACGGTTTCCACAACGGAGCTTCCGTTTACGTCTTTGCGGAAGTCTGTCAGCAGATTTTTCAGTCGTTGCAAAAACATGTTAATCCTTGGGCTCCTGCACGAAGGCTGTCATCGCGACGATGCTTGCGTCGCCACTTGTGTCTTTTTTCAGTTTGCTACCCAAAAGGGCGCTCGGGAACAGCGGGCGATATTTGTAGCACGCCCGCAAAACCATCAGGTCATTCGCGCCGCCACTTTCAAACATCACGGGGTCACTTTCTTCGGCGCGATCGGTGCAGTCGACAGTGTCGCTCAGGGACGTATAGTTGCGGATGCTTCTCTGCCGCATTTCAAGGCGAAGCGAGGCTTTGCAATGTGTAACCGAAATCGCATTGTCGCAGATCTTATCCTTGATCTCGTCATGCTCCCAATCCGCACCGGTGCCAAGGCGAATTTCACGAACGGTCATGTCGAGACCGCGCTCAAGGAGCGCATAGCGCATCGTGATGAAGCCAAGCTCGACCGCGATCAAAAGGATGGCAATGAAGACGGGGAAGACGAGGACGAACCCCACCGTGACGACACCTTCGGTATCATCTCGAAAGCGGCGGAGAAGCGGAAACTTGAGACGTCTCATTGGGTCAACCTTAACTGGTTGATACCAGCTGCAATCGCCGAAAACACCTTTGAAATGCTTGACTTAGACGCTTTGAAGAAAAAACTGGGGGACGTTGCACAACGGCGCATTTGCTTTACTCCGTCCCCATTTGTTTCGAAGGCGATCGTGTATACGACGATGCCATTGTTCTTGGCTTGCTGACACGCTTGGTCGAAACTGGAAACGTTATCGCTTTTGTGGCTGGCGACCTCGCGGTCGGAGTTGGACATCGCATTGATCATGTGGTCTGGGTCATATTTCTCCTTTGGCCGGTATTGAGCCGTGATTTTGCCGTCAGTCATCAGGACAATGAACTTCTTTGAGTCCTCCGCGCCCCATGGCAGGGGCCGGTCGTCGAAGTCTGTCGGGATGCCGTGCTTTTCCTCCGGCAAATACGCGTTCAGGCCCCCATCTTTCAAAGCCACGATATCGTCCATGCTGGCGGGATCGAGTGCGGCAAGACCGTATTTGATCCCGTAGTGCGTCCCGGTGCCATCGTGCAATCGCATGTCGTCGATGTAGTCTCTCAGTGCGTCTTTGTCGTTTTGCGCGTAGACGATTGATGTGTCGTCCTCGGGGCACCATCCCCAATCCATGTAATTTGCGGCGATGTCCCAGTACATGAAATGGCCCGTCTGTTCGTAGTTGCCCTGACCGGGCAGACCCGAATGGTCGAAATCGGACGAGTCTATTTCGAGGCAAGACGAAGTTTGCGGCAGAACTTCATCGTAAAAGTCATCGAAATCGTATTCAGCATCAACATCATCGTCCTGCGCAGGCGGGAAGCCGGCCGTGGCACCGTTCAGGAAGTGCGGCCCGCTTTCCATCGGGCCAGCTTTGTAAGAGGCCCCGACCAGCGTGTCGGAGTCGCTCAAATCCGAATCTTCGCGGCGCAGGAAGGCGTCGAGGAAGTAGATGTAGCTATCAAGATCATCCTTGACGATCTTGTCACGCTCGCTTGAGGGGTAGTCCTCGAGTTTCGCGGTATAATCGTACGGTTGGGAGTCGTTTTGATCCCGGTCATAGTAGACAATGACATGCGAGATATCGTGCGTGCTATCCGGAAAGAAATCGCCACCGGTCGTTCCATATCGCACACCGCCAAGTTTCTCGAACATCTCAGGCCCGGGATTTACCTGTCCTGCATAGGGTATGATGTTGATTGACGTCGTCTTTTCTCGGTCCTCATTGGGGAGCATCGCCGATATGAAGTTCTTCGCTGCGGGTCGAAGATCGCCTATACGGTCGCCGAACCGCATCGAGCCGGAAATATCCAGCACCAATGACACCTCGATGTTCTCCACGCTTTCCTTTGCGGTTGCGGCCGCGGCGGCCGTCATGGTGTCGACACCGGTGAGGCGCATCAGGTGGGTATCGATTTTCTCACTGGCCGATGCAGAGACCTTTGCCGAGACTGCATTGACGACAATATCGCCATCTTCGACATCATGGAGAGCCTCCTCAAGCCCGGCTTTTTTGAAATGATCTATGAGGCGATCCTTGGCGTCCGGTGTCTCGGGATCATTGTCATACGGTACCGTTGCGGCAGACAGTACGGCGGCGTCAAGATTGGCCTGAAGTTCGGCGCGGTGCATTTCCTGCCGCATGAGGTCAATGCCGAAGCTGGCGATCAGAAGAATAATGAAAAGCAGGTACAACGTCAGGAGTGTAGCGCCGCCGTTTTCATCATGACGAAACCGTTTCAGCGCGATGGGCCGTGCGTCGGGACACGTCAACGTTTTGCAGTATGACTTGACTTTGATTGTTCGCATATGACCACCTCACAGGACGGACTTCGCCCGTTGCCACAGAATTAACTCTGAATTTTATGTACTCTGGAGTTGGCAGAATTAGGGCGAAATCAGGACAGAAAGTGGCACACCGAGGCCCATATGGTGACGGTACCTACATTTCTCTGAAATTGTTCTGAAAACAGGGATAATTAACATGACGAAGCAAAATTTCCAAGGTCATGTAAGCTGTGGGTGGACAAAATTGTCGCATGCTTTAACCATAGCTGCACGTAATGATTGCGACAAAAGCTGGCGCCAAGACCAGCCCACACCGGGGAGAAAGATATGACCAAGACCAAGGAACCCACATTTCGCGAAAGCGTGGATTTGATGTTCAATCGCGCGGTTTCGTTGATGGATCTGCCCCCGGGGCTGGAAGAAAAAATCAGGGTTTGCAACGCGACCTATACCGTGCGGTTCGGCGTGCGCCTGCGGGGCCAGATCCATACCTTCACCGGGTATCGAAGTGTCCATTCGGAACATATGGAGCCGGTGAAAGGTGGGATTCGGTATTCCACCGCCGTCAATCAGGACGAGGTCGAAGCCTTGGCCGCGTTGATGACCTACAAATGCTCGCTTGTGGAGG
>JAAAPI010000394.1 GCA_009908325.1 Verrucomicrobiota bacterium
CCGCCAAGGATGGCAAAATCAGCGTGACGGCAGCGCAGCTTTCGATGTTGCTTGAAGGGATCGACTGGCGAATGCCAAAGAAGACATGGCGTCCCTTAAGCACGGGGTAGGCCAGTATATTGGCGCGATCTGGCGTTTCGTGATTCCCCTTTTTGTTGCAATGGGTTATATCCAGCCTCATGTTGGACGCCCTTAAATCCTTGCCAGAAGATCCCGCAGAACTGCGGGCTGTCGGTGAGCGTTTGTTGGCAGAGGTGCAATCCCAAGCCTATCAAATCGAGAAGCTGAAGGCCGAACTTCATGGCCACCGCAAGGCCCGGTTTGGCCCCAAATCCGAGAGCCTGGATCAACTGGCCCTTGATCTGGCCGAAGACGCTGAGATTGAAGCTACGGCTGAGGCGCAGAAGAACGAACCCGCTGAGGCTGACAGCAAACCGTTCAAACGCCAGCACAGCCGCAAACCATTGCCCGATCACTTGGACAGACAGGACGAGGTGCTGTCGCCGGATGAAGACTGCACTGACTGCGGCGGTTCCCTGTGCCAGATCAGTGAGGATGTCACCGAGGAGTTGGAGTATATTCCTGGTCGCTTTGTTGTTCGCCGGATCATCCGCCCGCGCATGGCCTGCACCTGCTGTGAGGCGTTTGCGCAGGCCCCATTGCCTTCGCGCCCCATCGAACGTGGCCGCCCAGGCTCGGGCCTTCTGGCCCATGTGTTGGTCGGTAAATATTGCGATCACCTACCGCTTGACCGTCAGTCCAAAATATTTGCCCGTGAGAAGGTCGATCTGCACCGCTCCACGCTGACCGATTGGGTGGGGCGCAGCACCGCGCTGTTGGAACCTCTGGCCGATCATATCGGCAAGCTGGTCAGGGCAGGCCCCGCGCTGTTTGCCGATGACACGCCGGTCAAACTGCAAAGCAAACTCAAACCCAAGAAGACCCAGACCGCGCGGCTTTGGAGCTATGTGCGCGATGAGCGCCCGTGGTGTGGCGATGCCCCATCTTGCGCATGGTATCAGTTCAGCACGGATCGCAAAGGCGAACACCCCGTCAATCATCTCTCGGGCTATACCGGTACCGTGCATGCAGATGGCTTTGCTGGCTTCAATGGCCTCTTCGGTGATGACAAAGCCGCCGAGATGGCCTGCATGGTGAATGTACGCCGCAAGTTCGTGGATGAGTTCGAACGCACCGGCTCGGAGATCGCAAAATACACCATCACGCAGATCGCTGAGCTTTACGCGGTTGAGAAGGAAGCCAAGGGCCAATCCCCTGAAGAGCGCGTTGCCCTGCGGCAGGAGAAGGCTAAACCCATCTTTGATGAGTTGGAGACCTGGCTACAGGCACAGCTGCCCAAGCTCTCGGGCAAAACTAAATTGGCCGGGGCAATCAGATACGCCCTGAGCCGCATGCCCAAAGCACGCGCCTATCTCAGTGACGGACGTCTGGAACTCGACAACAACATCTGCGAGCGCAGCATTCGCCCTATTGCCTTGGGCCGCAAAAACTACCTGTTCATGGGTTCTGTCGGCGGCGGCAAGGCCGCTGCCATCGCCTACACCCTCATCGAGAGCGCCAAGATGAACAACGTCGATCCCGAGGCGTGGCTTACTTGGGTGCTGGAACGCGTCGCCGATCACAAGATCAACCGCATCGATGAACTCATGCCGTGGCGATACCTACCTACGGGCGCTGAGTTTTGAATCCGTATATCATCATAGCCCTGACGACGTATTCCGATCTGAACGCAGATCGGTTTGGTGCAGACCTCTTTTCGGCAATCGGTGAGGTTGAGCCAAGACTGCTACCCCAAAAGGCAGGATGGCTAGGAACCCTTTCGCGCGACGTTAAGACGTCAGAGGACTTCGCTTCCCTCTGGCGCGAAGATCGACAAATTTACACCTCGGAGCGGCGAGGTGGAACTCGTCGAACTACAGGGGGCATCATGGGTGTGGAATGGGCACGCCGATCTGCGATCAAGAATAAGGGCAAAATCGTACACCGTGGTGTCCACTATTCGAACCAAGCAGAGGCGTTGGTGCTACATGCCGAATGGCGAGAACGTGTGGACTGGCTGAAATTGTTTCAGCAACTTTGCCTTCTGACCAGAGCCGCGCACGGAATGATGCATCTCTTTACCCCGGAAGAGATTGCCGAACTCGATCCTGATGATCGTTCACTTTATCGAAGAGAAGGATTCCATGGCCAGAATGCATTTACATACAGCATTGATTCATATGGTACACGGCGGAAACTAGGGCCAGGCGATCCAAATATGCGGGTATTCCGTCAAGTCCCAGATTTAACTTGGGCCACTTGGCTTGGGACGAACTTCAACGAGCAGTACGATCTAGTGAGCTTAAAAAGCACTGTCGCCAACGCGACAGAAACCAAAGACGGGTTTCTGTTCACAGTCACAGATCAACTTGGCGATGTTCTACGCAATTTTGCGACATTTCAAAGGCGCAGGGAATTAGTCAAAGCAAACGGTTTCCCGAAAACATTCTTCCCTGAATGATGGGGCGCCTTCACCGGACGGATACCGCCGATGTCCGCTTTGATTAGGTCAACAAATGGTGACTTTTGCACTGGTCGGGCCAATCGGAAGGTTACTTCAATCCTTCTGGGGCGGTTACGTTCGCTGCGCTTGCATGGGACGCCACGACACATAAATGGTCTCGCGGCACCCTTCACAGTCGAAGTGAATGTGTTGATCGGTCCTGAGTTTCTCAACCATCCGCTTAGGAATGTCGCGGGATGCTTCACAAGCGCGACAGACAATCTCAAAGGTTCTGCGCCCGAAGGACATGTCAGACTGGACGTATACATAGCTTTCATCACAATCGGGATTTGTACAGTTAATAGTCTGCCCGTCCTTTAGCAGTTCAAGCCGCCGCTTGTTCTTTGAACCGCAGACACATTCAAAAGAAACTTCCTCGCCCATGCCGGTAGACATCAACGTGCTTTCGGATATTTGCTTAATTTCAGCAAGAGCCTGTTTGACCTTAGATGCTATCGCTTGCATGTCGCCGTATTGTTTGACGGTCGTATCTTTCGAAGTCGGGATTTCAATATGCAGGGCAAGGTTCGCAAGTCCGTTCCATAGCTTCCCAAATTTATTTGGGTTGAACCCAATTTGCGTTCCGAGGGGCTTCCAGTCCAACGCCTTGAACCCTTCTGGTGTGTTTTCCGACGGCACTTCAGGAGCGATCGAAATAGTCAGCGTTGTTGCTGCGTGTTCATCAACCTCTTGAATGAGCGTCTTCACAATATCCCTCGGCTGCCATTTCCTCAGATCATCGTGAGAAATGTAGTCATGCGCCAACCGGAGACGTTCATAGCAAATTCGCTCGATAGCCAGACGGCACTCAAGGGCGGCATAAGTCACACTCGCTTCAGTATTCTCTTCGAGTAGTTTCTCAATCTGTGAAATTGTTGGTTCTAAGTTGATCAAGGCCGCCTCCGCGTAGGCTTTCAATACTGAAATCTTATGCCGCTCGATATCTCCCTTCAATCGAATACGTGTTACAGGACATCCTGCGAATAGCTGTCATTCATCCACAGCGCAGCATTCCGTACTTTGGGCTCTCACCCGGCATTCGCCGCGTGTTACACGAAAGGCCGCTATCGGGAAATCGCCCAAATTTTGCAAACTCCGCTATCTGCGCATAGCTGTCCTTGGTCCTCGGCGCAGCATCGCAGGGCGCTGACCCTGAGCCCTGAATGGCCGCTTCCGTGTTTTCAACAGGGTGCGTTTGCGGGTGCCGCG
>JAAAPI010000080.1 GCA_009908325.1 Verrucomicrobiota bacterium
CGATTCTCGAAGAAGCCATCGGCCAGCTGCAATTCGACCGCGTCCGGTCCAAGGCGGAGTGTGCCTTCATTGAGGAAGTTTGGCGCGGGATCATCGGCCGTCCCGGCCGGATCGATCACCAAAGTGTTGCGCGATTCGATAGTGCCCAGATTGGTGATGCGCAGCAAGTCGTCGCCGAGGCGGCCAGCAGCACGGATCGTGTGGCCCGCACCATGCACCAGACTGTCGGTGGGACGGATGCCTGCGATGACATTATTGACATCATCGCTGGTGGCCAGGCTACCGCTGCCCTCCAACGACATGGCTGAGCCGGTGAGGAAGAGATTGGTAAGGCTGCCGGTTGAACTAATTTTGATCAGCCCGTCATTCCGAATCACCCCGGCCCCGGGGCGGATGTCGAACTTCTCGATGGTCAGGGATTTGTTATCGAGGATGTCGATGGTGGTGTTGGCTCCGATTTCGAGGCGGTCGATGATAACCTGCTGATCCTGCGCCACGGCGGTGTCCGACAGGCCGGGCAGATTGATGAAAACGTTGTAGGCGAGGCTGGTGCTGTTGTTGGGAAAAGCGGGGGTGGACCAGTTCGTTTCGTCTCCCCAGTTGCCGGAGGCACCGCCCGTCCAGGTGGACGCTTCGATGTCGACATCGCCGGGGTCGAAGGTGGCCTCCAGATAATCGCCGACCTCAAGGACCTCGCTTTGCAGGGTGTAGCGGCGAACATCGTCCGGATTCGAGTCATCAGTGGCCGAAAGAAAAAAGTTCAGACCCGCGCTGCCATCGGCCGGGTCCTCCGGCACGAGAAAGGCGTAGATTTCGTAGCCGGTCAGCTGGCCGTTGGGATCGTCCCCATCGCCGCCGAAGGCCGGGTCGCGGGTCCAGCCGCCGTCTCGCACGAAGGCGGTGTGGAAGGGTGCGGCGCGTCCGTCCTCGTCGAGAACGGGGTCGCCACTCGCGTCGAGCGCTTGCACATTACAGCCAAAATGGACCTCGCTCAGGTCGGTGCCGCGAGCGTTGAAGACCAACACCACATCGTAGTCGGCGTAGTCGGGAAAGGAGGGCGGCCCGCCCGGATAGGTGCGCGGTCCGCGGTCGACCCGCATCGCGCCAAGAACGACGGCCGGATCGATCAACTCATTCAGCAGTTTCCGGAACTCCCCGGTCTCCCCGGGGGCCGGCAAGGTGACCGTGGCCTGCGCGGCACTGTCGTCCACTGTGGCCTCGACATTGGTGGTGAGAAATCCGGTTTCGCCGAAGGCCTCGGCCCCCTCGGCCAGACCCGAGATCGTGGGCGTCGCCGGCGTCCCGGCGAGGAAGGGGTTCCCGGCAAGGGTGCCAACGCTGGTCTCGGCGGCCGACGGGCTTCCCTCGATGAGGAGCCCGGCATCGGACAGAGTCGTGGCCACATCGGAACCGGCTTCGACGGTATTCGTGCCCAGGGCAAGACGACCGCTCTGGCCGACCACCGTATCCGGATTGGCGCCGAAATTTCCGCCCTGGATGCGGATGCGTCGAGTGCCGGACGTAGCGCCCACGACTTCGGTGCCTTCGAAAATCAGAGTGCCCCCGGCACCGCCGCCCCCTTGTCCGCCCGGGTAGCCGGGGCCACCGTCGCCACCCGCACCGCCGGCCTGACCGCCGAAGCCTTCGCCCGCCCGATCCGGCTCGGGTCCGGCGATCTCTCCGACCGCATTGCCGAACACGCCAAAAACATCCGACATGCCCCAACCGGATGTCGTCTCCCCCGCCGGAGACCCGGTCTGCCCCGCGCCCACCTCCGTCGATCCCGGCTGGCCCGCTTCGCCCGGTGCACCGTCGCCCCCGTTGGCGTGAACGCTTCCGGCAATCAGAATCCGGCCCTGCGCGACGATTTTCAAAGCCCCGCCCCCGGCACCACCCGCGCCGCCGGTGCCACCATCGCCTCCCGGGGCACCCCGGCCACCACGCCCGCCGTCGCCGCCATCGCCACCCCCATCGCCGACGTCTACCGTGGGGACATTCAATACTTTGATGAGCTTATCCTGGGTCTTCTTGTTTTCGACGTAAGCCTTGATGAGTTTTTCGATTAGCTTACCAGCGGAAAAATCTGCTCCCGAGCTCGCAAGATCAAGCACGCTGGTTGGCAGCGGCTCGACCCACTCGCCGAGCCCACCGCTACCACCGCCGCCACCGCCACCGCCCTGGCCACCGGCACCGCCCGCGCCCCCGCTTCCCGAGCCGCCCCCGCCGCCGCCGACGAGGCCCATACCGGGATGACGACCGCCGCCCCCGGTTTGACCCGCGCCGCCAGCGTTATCCGGAGTCTGATCCGTGCCCGCCTGACCCGGCGAGCTATCGCCTCCCCGGTAGAAGGCATTGACAAACTCGCTCTCCGACATGAACGCCCCGAACCGGTCCTCCGAATCAGGGTTGTGAAGTAGGTTGCGTAAATCAGCGTTGGTAAAATAGACCTTGGGCGGCCAATCGGGTGCGTCACCGCCGACACCCGAGTTTTCGCCGGCCTGACCGGGCAGACCCGTCGAGGCCGGAGCACCCGCGCCTCCAAAAGACCCCGCCGCCAGCTGTGGCGAACCTCCGGTGCCTCCCGCCTGACCCGCCGTGCCGGGACCGCCCGGTTCACCATCCAGCCCATTCAACCCAGCCTGCGCAGGCAAGCCGGGAGTAGTTACTGAAAGTGGCACATCCGTTATAGGAAGGCCGACGATGAGTCCACCCGACCCACCGCGTCCCCCGGAGCCGCCTTCGCCGCCTTCGCCCCCTTCGCCACCGCTTCCCCCGTTGCCACCGGAAGAAGCACCCCCGCCTCCGGCCCCGGGAACCGTCCCGACGCCCGCAAAGTCGATGATGGCTCCGCTGGCGATTTCCGCATCGTCACCCACCTCAACGAGCACGGGGAAGGTGCCGGTGCCGCGAAAGGTATCATTCGCACCCAAGGTGAAATCACCCTTGACCACGATACGCACGGTCCCGTCCGGAAGGCGGTCAAGCCGGTAAATTTCTCCACCAAAGACCGTCGTCGGTGCCGGGAGACCGTCCTCGGTGAGTAACGGCAAATCGGCCACCGGGTCACCCGTTAATTCCTTACCGGTGTCCAGCAGAATGTCTCGGCGACCAGGGGAATCGGCGAGAAGCACCGAGGCGACCGCAAACAAACCCAAGACTGGCAAAAAATTAAGGCGGAGATGGACCATTGGGTGTTTTTGGTAGAATGTGTCTTTGTTTTACCCTTATTCACCTCATCGGTCCCGTCGCGCGATGTGGAACTCATAGCGGCTGCCTAAGCGCATTGAAACGTTTCGATAGTCAAACTATTTTCCGCTTCGCTTTACTCTGCCCTGCAGCTTTTCCATTCTGCGGAAAACGCAAGGAAAAAATTCAAAAATTGGATTTTTCGTCAGGCGCGAGGCAACACACCCACCGAGCCTGGTGATCACTGGACCGATTGATTTTCGCACAAGTGAGAAAGAGGTCGCCTTCTCGCACGCCGAAACTTGCAGTTTATCTCGATTTTTTTTTGCCGCAGTTAATTTGCCGGAGTTGCACTGTAGGCGGCGTATTGAAGAATCGACTACATTGGGCCGGGCACCGCTTTTCGAATCAATCGCCGCCGAATCGTCAGGCCGACCGGCAAAGAAACCAGAAGCAAGATCCCTGCGCAGGCAGCCAGCACCGCCGTGGGCTGGGCACCCAGCTCCAGGGCGTAGCCAAAAACCGCCGGTGCCATCGCCGTGGAGAATATCGCGACCGAGGCACTGGCACCGCGCACTTCGCCAATGCGGTCGACCCCGAACAGCTTACCAAAGAGTGGCGTGACCACCGCACTGGACAGACCGAAACAGAGCCCCATACAGGCGAAGTAGCCGTAGGCAGCCAAGGGCTGCGGCAGAATCAGCAAAAGCAAACCTCCCCCCAGAATGGCCGTGGGCAAGCCGAGCAGCCGCTCCGGCCCAATCCGGTCGGCCCACGCGCCGGCAAAAATCGAGCAGGGGGCCCGAGTCAGGGCGAAGATCAAAAACCCGGTGGCGAAGGTGCCGCCCGGCCAGCCGTGGTCGTCCGCAATAATGGTTTGGAAAAAAATAATCCCCGTGCCGATAAAGGGCTGGGGCACGATGACCACGAGGATGGTTAAAAATAGTTTGTCGCGAAAGACACTCGCCGTGCGCTTTGCTCGTTTGCTGGCACGGGCCGCCGCCTCACTTTGCCGCCGTGCCACCTCCGAGCAGCGCAGGAGCCAGAAGGAGACGGGGAGAAATAGGACCAACGCGAGCATCGCCACACCCCAGGCCGTGCCGCGCCAGCCGACCAGCCCCACCGCCAGCAGCAAAAGCCAGGGAAAAATCGCCTCCCCCAGCGGATAGCCCAGCCCGGCCACGCTCACGGCCTTGCTTTGATCGCGCGGATACCAACGCACCGCACTGGTTGTGCCCAGCATTGAGCTAACCCCCTGGCCGAAAAATCGCATCATAAAGACGGCAATGAGCAGCATGCTCCAATGCACCGTAAGCGCCATCAGGACAAAGCCGCCGGCCAGCCCAAAGGCGGCAGCGAATACGACCCGTCCCGGCACCGTGTGATCGACCCAGCGCCCCAGACGCTGCAGAAGCAACCCACTGCCGAGGGTCGCCGTGCCGTAAAGGAGCCCCATCGGCCCGGTGCCCAGCCCAAGCTCATCGGCCCAATAGGGCTGAAAGATTGAAAGAAAAAACGTCTGTCCCAGCCCCGAACCAAAAATCCAGAGTAGGCAAAAACTCAGTGCCGCCGGATCAGCGCGCAAAAAGGCCAAATAGTCACTTTCAGACACCCCCCGCCGCAATCGCCAAAGCCCGGACTTCTCCCAAAAGCCCGCCGGGATGTAACGTAATCCACGCTGCCCCAGCGTCCGGCGTTCCCCGGAGCCCGGATCGTCTTGCCGCTTATCTGCCTCATCGTTTGTCATTGCGGGATACCCTCAACTGTTTGCCGACAAAGCAAGCAGGAAGCCAATTGCAATAACCCCGAATATTAGACATCCCGACTTTTTTCTTTTGGCCGGTTTCCCGGCCCCTTAGTTCAGATTAAGCCCCTACCTCATCCAGCCCAGCTGGATTGATTTGCCAGCCTTCTTTTTGGGCTTTTTCGGGAGCCGCCCCTCGATCCAGTTGAGCACCGCACCGCGGCCGCGCTTGGTTTTCGCGCTGCACTTGAAGACTTCGTTCGGGTTGAGACCGTAGTCTTCCAGTGCCTGGAGGAGCTGCCCTTCGTGGTTCTGAACTTTGGCATCCGCGCTGCGGTCGGTCTTGGTCAGAATAATCGAATACGGTATCCCGCACTGCTGGAGCCAGTCTATGAATGCGAGGTCCGTATCGAGCGGCTCGAGTTGGGAATCGAGCAAAGCAAACACCTGCTTCAAGTTCTCCCGTCCGGTGAGGTAACCGCTGACTTGCTCATTGAAGGCGGCCTGCTGCGCCTTCGACACCTTGGCGAAGCCGTAGCCCGGCAGATCGACCAAAGTCCATTGATCGTTGATCCGAAAAAAATTGATCAACCGCGTCTTACCCGGCGTGCCGGAGATCTTGGCCAGGCCGCTGCTGTCGGCCAACAGGTTGATCAGCGAGGACTTGCCGACGTTGGAGCGCCCGACGAAGGCAAATTCCGGCAGGCTCGAGGGCGGGCAGCCCTCCAGGTCCGTAGCGCAACCGGTAAACTGAGCGGAGATGATTTTCATAGTTGTATCAGTCGTAGGGGCTTCACTTGTGAAGACCGCCGAGAACGAGTCCGGCATTTCGGGGGGGGAGCCAACAACGCTGCGGTCTTCACAAGTGAAGCCCCTACGGTTTTTAAGCCCTCACGGCAACAGACAGGTCCCGGTCATCGCCGCTGGTTGGGGCAGATGCATCAGTTTCAGGATGCTCGGCGCGATGTCGCCGAGGGCGCCGCCTTCAACCAGTTTGGCACTTTTGTGCGCCTCGCTGTAAATCACGACCTCAACCGGGTTGAGCGTGTGCGCGGTGTGTGGGCCGTTGTTCTCGTTATTCCAGAGCTGATCGGAGTTGCCGTGGTCCGCGGTAACCACCGCGCTGCCGCCGACTTTGTCAATCGCCGCAAGCAAATCGCCCACGCAACCATCGACCACCTCGCAGGCCTCGATGCAGGCATCGAGCACCCCTGTGTGCCCGACCATATCGGGATTTGCGAAGTTGACGACGATCAGCCCGTATTTGCCGGATTTGATCGCTGCGACGGCTGCGTCGCGGATGCCGAAGGCCGACATTTCCGGTTTCTCATCGTAAGTCGCGCAGTCTTTCCGGCTGGGCACGAGTTCCCGGTCTTCTCCGGGGAAAGGCTCCTCACGGTAGTCGTTGAAGAAAAAGGTGACGTGCGGGAATTTCTCCGTCTCCGCACAGCGAAACTGGCCGATACCCCGCTCCGCGAGATAGCCGCCCAGAATGTCGTCCATCTTCGGTGGCTTTTGGAAAATAATGTTTGGGCAGAGGCCCTTTTGATATTCGCTGAGGGTCGCGAAGTAGAGGTCCAGCTTGGGGCCGCGCTCGAAGGCCTCGAAGTCATCCTCAATAAAGGCACGGGTCAGCTCGCGCGGCCGGTCGCCCCGGAAGTTGAAGAAGATCACCGAGTCCCCATCGGCCACCTTGGCTACGGGCTGGCCGTCGTCGCCGAGGATGACGGTGGGCGGGCAAAATTCGTCGCCCTTGGTCCCCTCGGTTTCGGGGCTGTCATACTGCAGCTGGATCGCCTCGGCGGCGCTGGCGGCGCTGCGCTCAACCGTCCGCCCGGTCAGGCAATCGTAGGCGCGCTGCACGCGATCCCAGCGGTTGTCGCGGTCCATCGCCCAGTAGCGTCCGGCGATGCTGGCGATCTGCCCAACACCGATTTCGGCCATGTTTGATTCCACGGCAGCGAGAAAATCCTTGCCGGAAAACGGCCCCGTGTCGCGGCCATCGGTGAACGCATGCAGGTATACTTTTTCGATACCGGCGTCCTTGGCGATCCGCAGCAGCCCGTAGAGGTGATCGAGCATGGAATGGACACCGGCATCGGAGACCAGCCCCATGAAGTGCAGGGCCGAGCCCTTCGTGCGGACGTTGTCAAAGGCCGCTTGCAGGGCCGGGCTGTCCTTGACCGTCCCGGTTTCAATGCCCTTGTTGATGCGGACGATCTCCTGGTCGACGATCCGTCCGGCACCGATATTCTGGTGCCCCACCTCGGAGTTGCCCATGATGCCCTCGGGTAGCCCGACTGCCAGACCACAGGCTTCGATTTCCGTGCGGGGATACTCCGCCGTGAGGCGATCGGCCACCGGCGTCTTAGCTAGCTTGACGGCGTTGTAGGCGTCGTAGCTGGCATCGTTATTTTCTCCCCATCCATCACGGATGATGAGGACGACTGGTTTTTGTTTTTCAGACATGTGCGTGTTCCTGGACGGTTTCCGGTTGTTCGGTTATCGGGTGTTCAGTTATCGGTTGTTTGGTTATCGGTTCAACTGAAATCTGGTCCACTTCAATCGGGGGAATCGCTGGAATCTTGCTAACTTAACAATCCAGCGGCTCGTACTCGTAATTATGCTCATAATCGTAGTCTTTTCGACATCAATCGATTACGATAAAGATTAGGAGTGAAATCATGCCCGAATCCGCCATTCGGGGGACTCACTGCTAGAAGAGCAACCCGAATTGGGACAGGCCCGACAGGGAAAGGATGACGGCATAGAGCAAGAGCAGGATCACACCCTCCCGTCGGGAGACGATGCGCCCGCTCTTAAAGATCCAGAGCAGTAAGCCGGAGAGAAGGATCAGCGCCGGGAACTCGATAACGAGCAGCTTGTTCCGCACATCCATACCAGCGATGGCCGAAACAGCGCCACCGATGAGCAGTATGTTGAATAAGCAGGACCCCACGATATTCCCGGCACACATATCCCCATGGCCCGCCCGCACGGCGGCCAGCGACGCGGCCAGCTCGGGAAGACTCGTCCCGATCGCGACAATGGTCAGGCCGACGAAGAGTTCGCTCGCGCCCATGCGAAGCGCCATCTCAACAGAGGCGCCCACAAGTAAATCGGCACCGACGGCAAGAAGCACGGCTCCCGCCAGTACAAAGAAGACCGCCGCTTTGGTTGACCGCTTCGCGTAGGACTCCGCTTCCTGGGCGAATTCTTCGTCCACGGCAGCAGACCCTTCCGACAAAGCACCGCGTACGATGTAGATCAGGTAGGCGGCGGTCAATGCGAGGAGGAGCAACCCTTCCAAGCGCTGGAAGCCGCCCCCCAAGGCAAACAACCCGAAAATCAGCGTCACGCCGATCAAAATCGGCACCTCTCGCCGGATCATTCTCAGCTCGACCTTGAGCGGCGTGAGGACGGCGCAGATCCCCAGAATCAAACCAATGTTCGCCACATTACTCCCGAGTATATTGCCCAGAGCGATTCCGGGATTGTTCCTTGCGGCGGTCAGCGAGGTAGCCATCTCCGGCATTGAAGTCGCGATCGATACCACCGTCAACCCGACCACAATCGGAGCAATTTTCAGATTGATGGAGATGGCCGCCGCGCCGCCCGTCAAGACATCGCCGCCGTAAGTGAGTCCACCGAGACCGATCGCCATGATCAACAACAGCCATACAAAATGGAGTTCCGAAAACGGTAGTTGGATGAAAGCGAGCATAATGAATGTAGTGTCTCCAGGGGTATCTCCAGACGCCGCCAGAAAAGGCATCTACCGAATCTGCGCGAGAAAATTCTGAGTGCTTGACTTGGGTGATGAAGCCAGCACACTGCCGCGCTTTTCCCTCGGCCTACGGTCTATTATCATGCCACAAGACCTCAAAAATACGCTCAATCTCCCTCAAACCAACTTCCCGATGCGGGGTAATTTAGTTGAGCGCGAACCACATCGCGTCGAACACTGGAAAAAGATCGGGCTCTACGATAAGATTCAGGCCAAAAACAGCGACGGTCCCGGCTTTATCCTGCACGATGGTCCTCCTTTCACCAATGGAGACCTGCACCTCGGCCATGCTCTGAACAAGACTCTCAAGGATACCATCCTGCGCTATAAATGGATGTGCGGCATGCAGGCTCCTTACATTCCGGGCTGGGATAGCCACGGGCTACCCATCGAGCACAAAGTCTCCCGGGAGCTGCAAGCGGCCGGGCGCACCGACTACACCCCGCTGGAAGTAAGAAAGGCCTGCGCAGAGTTTGCCGATAAATACCGCCGTATTCAAAGCGAGCAGTTCGAACGCCTCGGCGTGACGGCAGACTGGGCAAATGAATATTGGACGATTCATCCGGAGTATGAGGCCGCCGAGCTGGAAACCTTTGCCAAATTTGTCGAGCAGGGGCTCGTCTACCGCAGCAAGAAACCTGTCTATTGGTCGATCCCCTGCGCCACCGCGCTGGCCGAGGCCGAGATCGAATACAAGGAACACAACAGCATTTCGATCTACGTGAAAATGCCGCTCGATGAGGCGGCCCGGACGAAGCTCGGCCTGGCAGACGAAGACAGCTCGATTCTTATCTGGACCACGACCGCCTGGACGCTCCCCGCCAACCTGGCCGTCGCCGTGCACCCGAATATCGAGTATTCTGCGATCAAGACACCGGAACAGGGTGTCCTCCTTCTGGCCACCGACCTGCTGGAGAGCGTCGCTGCGGATTGTGCGATCGAAGAATACGAAACGGTCGCCACTTATCAGGGCAGCGAGCTGGAAAAACTCGTCGCCCGCCACCCTTTCATCGACCGGCCCTCGCCCATCCTCCTCGCCGACTACGTCACGACCGAGAGCGGCACCGGCTGCGTCCACACCGCGCCCGGGCATGGGCTCGACGACTACATCACCGGAATCAACAACGGGCTCGAAGTTTACTGCCCGCTCGACGACAATGGTTGCTACGTGGACGACGGCCAGGTGCCCGCCGAACTCGTCGGCCTCACCGTGCTGGAAGACGGTAGCGGCAAGCCATCCCCGGCCAATCTCGGCGTGCTCCGTATCATCGCCGGGAACGGCTCGCTCATCGGCAAGAAAAAGATCCACCACAGCTACCCGCACTGCTGGCGCTCGAAGACGCCCGTCGTCTTCCGCGCCATGGACCAGTGGTTTATCGCGCTCGATAAAAACGGCGACCGCGCCCGGGCCCTCGAGTCGCTCGACGATGTTAATTTCATCCCCAGCTGGGGCGAAAACCGGATCCGGGCTGCCGTGGAAAACCGGCCCGACTGGTGTATCAGCCGCCAGCGCACCTGGGGTGTGCCCATCCCCGCATTTTACGACGAAGACGGCGAGGCCTACATCGATGCCGGTGTCATCCGCGCACTGGCCGAAAAAATCGCCCGATCCGGCACCGACCTGTGGTTTGAAAAGACCGCCGCGGAACTTCTCGATGGCATTCAGCTCCCTGCCGCCTGGCCCAGCCCGGATCAACTCAAATGCGGCAGCGACACGCTCGATGTCTGGATCGACTCCGGAACGAGCCACCGCGCCGTTCTGCAAAACCGCCCCAACCTGAGCTGGCCCGCCGACCTCTATCTGGAGGGCTCCGACCAGCATCGCGGCTGGTTCCAGAGCTCACTCTGGACCTCGGTCATCGCCGACAAGGCGGCTCCCTACAAAAACCTCCTGACCCACGGCTTCATTGTCAAAGAAGACGGCACGAAGCTCTCCAAGAGCGACGGGGCGGCCCGCCCGCTTCACGAGTGGATACAGGGTTATGGTGCCGACATTATCCGGCTCTGGATTTGCTCGCAGGACTACCGCGGCGATGTGCCCGTCTCCGACAAGATTGTCAAAAATGTGGCCAACAACTACCGCAACCTGCGCAACACGCTGCGTTTTCAGATCGGAAACCTGCACGACTTCGACGCCGCCACCGATGCCCTGCCGCTCGACCAGTTGCACGCACTCGACAAATGGGCGCTCAACGAACTCGCCCAGCTCGTGCGCAACGTGACCGGGGCTTACGACGCCTACGAATTCCACCGTGCTTTCAAGGACTACATCGACCCCTTTGTGGCCAACACCCTCTCGGCGACCTACCACGATATTCTGAAAGACCGTCTCTACACCCGCAGCCCGAACGACCCGCTCCGCCGCTCCTCGCAGACTGCCATTCAGATTATTTTCTCGGTCGTCACCCGGCTGATCGCCCCGCTTGTCCCCTTCACCGCCGACGAGGCATGGAGCTACGCGCAGTGCGATAGCGATTTCAGCGATCAACCCATCGCCCTGGCCGACTGGCCAACCGTGAACCCAGCCTGGGAGGACGCCGAAACGGCCGCCGACATCCACGCCCTGCGCAGTTTCCTCTCCGCCAAATTGAACGATCCCCTCGAAGCCCTGCGCCAGAAAAAGATCATCGGTCAAAGTCTTGATGCCAAAGCCATCATCACCGGACCGCCCACCGATCCGGAGTTCGCCCGCCTCCAAACATACGAGGCTGATCTTCCGGAACTCTTCATCCTCTCGCAAATCACGCTGGTAGCTGCCGACGAAGCGAGCGGGATCACCGTCGAGGTTGATCACGCCGATGGGGTACGCTGCCCGCGCAGTTGGCGCTGGGTGCCCGAACTTATCGAAACCGAAGCGTGGGGTGCCGTCTCTCCACGATGCGCCGAAGCACTTCAGGCGATGTCCGCCTAAACACGAAACCAAAAACAACTATTTAAACCGATGCCTGCCAAAAAAAAATCTGTTCCGAAAAAGTCTGCCAAAAAGAGCGTGACCAAGAAAGTTACCTCGAAGAAAACGAGCACTAAGAAAACGAGCACTAAAAAAACGAGCACTAAAAAAACGGCGGCAAAGAAAACGTCAGTCGGGAAAACGCCAGCCAAAAAAACGGTTACGAAAAAAGCGCCCCTGAAAAAGACCGCCGCCAAGAAAGCGCCGACCAAGAAGAAAGCCGCCGCCAAAAAAGCGCCGTCCCATAAAAAACCGGTAGACACAGTTAAAAAGAAGCTAAGCCGCTCGAAAAAACAGCCTAAGCAAGCCGCATCCAAGCCAAGCCACAAAACAGATCAGCAAAGCGACAGTCCGCGAAAAGCAGCCGTCACACGCTCCGACGTCAGCGCCGACAAAAAAGCGACCCCGATCGTCTTTTCACTGGATGACGTTGCTGAATTGATGGCAGCGAAAAAAACGAAAACTTCTGAAAAAGAAGCCTCCAAAAAACCCGTGAAAAAGGCCGCGAGCGCCCCCGAAAAGCCCGCCAAAGCAATCATCGACGATAAACCGACGGAAAAACGCTCCCACGCCGCAGCCTCCCTCGCCGACATCCTTGGCTTCAATCCGGCCGAGAAAAAGAAGGACACCGAACTCGACGACGCCGAGATCCCGAAAAAATTCAAAAAGTATTACAAGCTCCTGATCGAACTGCGCCGACACGTGAGCGAGGAAATCAACCTACACACATCGGATACCCTCAAACATTCCGCGCGCGATGAGTCGGGCGATTCCGCCAGCTACGGAAATCACCAGGCAGATGCCGGGACCGACAGCTTCGACCGCGACTTTGCCCTGAGTCTCGTATCCAGTGAACAGGAGGCCCTGCACGAAATCGAAGAGGCTATCCTGCGCATTAAAGATGGTAGTTACGGCGTCTGCGCGGTCACCGGAAAACCCATTCCCGCCGCCCGTTTGGCGGCCGTGCCATTCGCCCGTTACTCCATCGAAGGACAGCTCGAGCACGAGCGCAATCAACAGCGCAAATCCAACCGCGACACTTCCGGCGGCATATTCGGAGACATCGGCGACGCGCCGAAACTTCAGTCGGACGACGATGACGACGAGTAAACCCTCGAGCAACAATTGACAATTGCCTCGACGAAGACGCCATGAAAGCTGCCATCACATTATTTTTCTTACTCGTAATTGGTGGGATTGGCTTCTATGTCCTTCGTGGTCAGGTTTTAAACTTCCCTGTCCAAATGGAGATCACAAACTCGCGTGGTGATACGCTTGATGCAAGCGTCTACGGTCGAGATGACAGCGAAGTTTTTTTCAAATTGAAAGGTAAGAACAAGATGTTCGAGTATCCGCTGTCAAAACTAGGCACTTGGACGCGCCTTAAACTCTATCTCTACCCCCAAAATCGTTCTTCTTCGACACGCCATTCTTCTTCGACACGCCAAGCGACTGATCAATCCCTCTCCTCAATCCACCGGTCCTCGATGGTGGAGCATTTGAACGATTTGCGTCGTGATAGAAAAGTTCTTGAAAAGAAACTGAACGCAGTCCCGAGTAAGGCAGAAAAACAGACCGTCAAAGCCGAATTAGACCTACTTGAACTCAATATAAAGCGTCTCGAATATCGAATCGAACGGTTTGATCGTGACCGGGGGAACTGAATCGAATCGACACAAGCTCTTCGGGCTTTTATGGGTTAGCCTTGCGCACGCGCGGATTCTGTATTGAACAGATCACTAAGCTGCTCTCGATCCGCCTTACGATCGGTTTGGACTTCCAACACGCGAATCCCCGAAGCGGGTAATTGCCCAACCGCCTCGACCAAAGCAGCCCAGCCCGCGATCCGCTGATATTCGACTTTGTGCGTCCGACACAGCCCCTCGAAATCGACGGTCTGCGGCGTGGCAAAAAACTGCTCGAAGGGTGGATCCATGGCCGCCACCGGCAAATGCTCAAAGATACCCCCGCCGTCGTTGTTGATCATCACGATGGTCAGGCTACCCGTCAATTGCCCCGCCGCGAGCAAACCATTGCTGTCATGCAAAAAAGCCAAATCTCCCGTCAACAGAACCGCAGGCTTGCCCCCGTGCGCAACGCCCAAACTTGTACTCAAGGTGCCGTCGATGCCGTTGGCTCCCCGGTTGGCGAAGACCGAGTAGGCCCGGCTACTCACCGACCAAAAGTATTCCGCGTAGCGCACGGGCATACTACTGGCCAGAAAGACCGAAGCGCCAACTGGCAAATGCCGGGAGAGCAGCCAGGCCACCTTACCCTCAAAGCTAGTATCCATGTTTTCCATACACAAATCAATCCGGGCGGCTGTCGACTCTTCTGCAGTCATCCAGCCCTTCGCCCAATCCTCGTCTGGCTTCTGGTGCTGGAGCTGCCCGGCCAGCGCATGGGCATCCCCGAAAACCGGTGTGGCTACCCGGTGAAGGGGATCCGTGTTGATCGGCCGATTCGTGCTCAGAAAGGAAACCGCGTCGAGCGATTCCAACCACTTCCGGAGCACCTTACTCGTCGGCAGGCTACCGATTTGTAGAACGGCGGTCGGTTGGAGGGCCTTGGCATGTGCCGGGTCACGCAAAATAGCATCATAGTGCGCCACGACAGCCGTATTCTCGCCGCCGTGATGCCGCAGTGGATTGAGCACGTCGGCCAGGACCGGCCAGCCAAGCTTGCGCGAGATCATCGCTACCGCATCGGCGAAGGCCTCGTCGCCCCCGACCGGATTTTCGCTGCCCACCACAATGATCCCCCAGGGGTGGCTGCTCATGCGCTCCAGCGCCACGTCATCCATGCGTCCGGGGTTGAGCACCGATTCGCAGGGACGTGTCTGCACAGTTGCCGCTGACTCCATTACCTCGGCGGAAAAGACGCTTTGCTGCGCAGCGGGGTCCGGCACCAGCGGATCGCGGAAGGGAAAATTCAAATGCACCGGCCCGGCATCCGGCCTCAGCGAGCGATTGACCGCATGGACAAGTGTCTGCCGCAAATAGTCCAGCAGCGGAGCGGAAGCCTCCGGCAAAGCCACCTCATGGAAGGCGCGCACAAAGTCGCCATACAGCTTTAACTGATCAATCGTCTGCCCGGAACTACACTGCCGAAGCTCCGGTGGGCGATCCGCCGTGAGCAGGAGCAGCGGAGTTCCGCTCATCGAAGCCTCGACCACCGCCGGCCAATAATTCGCCGCCGCCGATCCCGAGGTGCAGACCAGAGCCACCGGACGGTGCGTTCGTTTCGCCAACCCCAAAGCGTAGAAGGCGGCCGAGCGCTCATCCAGAATCGTCAGCGCCTCAAGACGCGGATTGCGCGCCGCCGCGAACGTCAGCGGCGTCGAGCGCGAGCCCGGCGACGTGATGACCGTCTCCACACCGAGACGCGCCAGAACCTCCATAGCAAGCGCCGCCCAAGCCGCATTCACCGTGGAACGCGACAGGATATCAAAAGGCTCGGTTTGGTCGTTTCGGGGCACAGCTGAAAGTCTCATTGCATGTCGCGATAAGTCAATACGGGTGCAGGTTTAAGTGTTCCGTGAAGGTTTATCCGTTGGAGTTACCTCAGCTTGTTCCGCACCTAAAGGAGCGGACATACGTATGCAGCTTCCTTTAGGTAGCTGCATACGCATCTGAAATAGCACACGGCCAATCCCCCGCACCAAATGGCGGCTTGCTATGCTTTCTTTGATTGTCTCAAATCCACGCATGCCCAGTCCGCACCAAACGATCATTGCACCCTCGATCCTCGCCGGAGACCACGGCAACCTGCGCAGCAGTCTCCAGATCATCGAAGGCGCCAAATTGGAATGGGTCCACCTCGACATCATGGATGGCCACTTTGTGCCCAATCTGAGTTTCGGCCCGCAGAGCGTGAAAGCCTTGCGTCCCGGGTCGGATCTCTTCTTCGACGTGCACCTCATGCTGGACAACCCGCACCGCTACATCGATGCCTTCGTCGATGCCGGGGCGGCGCAAATCACGATCCACGTCGAGCCCGACTACCCGGTCGAGGCGACACTTCGGCACATCAAAGAAAAAGGCTGTCGCTGCGGTATCGTTCTGAACCCCGATACTCCAGCCGACGCGGGCGAGCCCTTCCTGCCACTCTGCGACATCGTTCTGCTGATGACCGTGCAGCCCGGCTTCGGCGGACAAAGTTTCCGACATGATGTGCTGCCCAAGATCAAGCAGTTCGACCAATGGCGCAAGGAACTCACCCTGAACTACCGCCTGGAGGTCGATGGCGGCGTCGATCTCGAAACCGCCCCGCTCTGCACCGCCCAGGGAGCCGACACCCTCGTGGCCGGCACCGCCTTTTTCAAGGCGGAAGACCAAGCTGCCTTTATTGAGACGGTGGCCAGCTAAGTCACGTAAACTCACTCAGGTTTCAAGTCTCAGCCATCAGACCTCTAAAATCCATGAACCTCCAACAACGTCTCGAAACCTACCTCGATCAGAAACCGCAGATCGACCCGACCGTTTATATCGCCGCCGGGGCGGTCGTCATCGGTGCGGTACATCTGGCGAAAAACACCAGCATTTGGCACAACGCCGTGCTCCGGGGCGATATCAACTCCATCGAGATCGGCGAGGGCTCGAACGTGCAGGATGGCACCGTCGTGCACCTCGCGAATGATTTCGGCGTCAAAGTGGGTCGCTACGTCACGGTCGGCCACGCCGCCATGATCCATGCCTGCACGATCGGCGACGAATGCCTCGTCGGCATGCAGGCCACGGTGCTCGATGGCGCGGTGGTCGGTGCTCAATCCATCGTCGGGGCCGGTGCGCTGGTGACCAAAGGCACCCGGATCCCCCCGGGCTCCCTCGTCCTGGGAGCACCGGCAAAAGTCGTCCGCACCCTCAGCCAAAGCGAGCGTGACAGCCTTAAGGGGATGGCGGAAAAATACGTGGAAGTCGCCCGGGAGCACAAAAAACGATTCGGCTGAGCCGGGAATCGCCGGTAAACGATCCGGTATTTAATGAGACTTGCTCTCATTCGGATTGACAAAAGTTGCGGCGCTTAAATAGGACTTCAGCCTATTTTCGAATACAGAACCATGCGACTCAACGAAATCCAACGAGGCGGTTTTTTCCGCGTGAAGAATCTGGACTGCTGCAACGACTGCATCAACCGGCTCATGTCGATGGGGCTGCTGCCGGACCAGGAGATCCGTCTTGTCCATGAAGCCCCTCTGGGCGACCCGATTGCCGTCGAGTTCAACGGCTGCCAGATCAGTGTGCGAAGGCGTGATGCCGCACACGTCGAGGTGGAATCGATACAATGAGCGACCCGACGGCACCCACGCGCATCGCTCTGATCGGTAACCCAAATACCGGTAAAACCTCGCTCTTTAACACCCTGACCGGTTTGCGCCAGCGGGTGGGCAACTATTCCGGAGTGACGGTTGAGAAAAAAACGGGGATCTGGCTGTTGCCGCTGAGTGGTCGAGAGGTGGAGCTGATCGATTTGCCGGGCACCTACAGTCTGAGCGCGAAGTCCCTCGATGAGCGGGTCGCGGTCGATGTCATGACGGGGCATGGCCTGGCCGGTCGGGCACCGGACCTGGTGGTCGTCGTGGTCGATGTCGAGAACCTGCGCCGCAACCTTTTTCTCGCCTCGCAGGCTTCCGAACTGGGCGTTCCCATGGTCATCGCCCTCAACTGTTGGGATGTGGCGGAAAAAAAGGGCCTACAAATCGACAGCAAGTTACTCGAACAGCGCCTCGGTGTGCCCGTCGTGCCTACAGTGGCCAAGCGTAAAAGCGGCGTGGCCGAGCTGGGTAAAGCTGTCGAAAGCGCGCTCGAGACCAAGCCGCAGATGGCCCGGCCCCAGTGGCCCCCGGCTGTGCGGAAAGCGCTGGCAAAACTGCGCGAGGGACTTGCCGGCGAGCACGGAGAATCGTTGCGCGATGGCGAACTCCAACGCCTGCTCTTTGATCGGCAGAGCGCCGTGCGCGAGCGTCTGCAAAAACCGGTCGATGCGCATGAAGCCATCATTTGCGGTGCCCGCAAGCAGCTGTATCAGGACGGCTTCCAGCCCGATGCGGCTGAATCGACCCTGCGCTACCGCTTTTTAACCCCCCTGCTCAACGATGTCCTGGAGCGACAGGCCATGATGCGAAAGCGCAGCACCTCGGAAAGTATCGACCAGTTGCTCCTGCACAAGTTCTGGGGCCTGCTCGTCTTTGTCGGCATGATGTATGTCGTTTTTCAGTCCGTCTACAGCTGGGCTGGGCCCGCCATGGATTTGATCGAGGGTGCCGTTGGCTGGCTTCAGGGCATCGCTGCCGAACAGCTCACGGCGACCCCCATGTTGCAGAGTCTCGTCGTCGATGGAATCATCGGGGGCGTGGGTGCCTTCGTCGTCTTTTTGCCGCAGATACTTGTGCTCTTTTTCTTCATCGCACTTCTCGAAGCCACCGGCTACATGGCACGGGCCGCTTTCCTTATGGATAAACTCTTCCAATGGTGCGGGCTCAACGGGAAAAGCTTCGTCCCACTGCTCACCAGTTTCGCCTGCGCGATCCCCGGTATCATGGCGACGCGCACGATCAACGACCGGAAAGCCCGCCTCATTACTATTCTCATCGCCCCGCTCATGAGCTGCTCCGCCCGGCTGCCGGTTTACCTGCTGCTGATTGGTGCCTTTATTGAGCCGCGCTACGGGCCTGGCGTGGCCGGTGCAACACTCTTTGGCATGCACTTTGTGGGCGCACTAATCGCCGCCCCGATCGCCTGGATCCTGAACCGCTGCATCGATAAAGGCCGCCCACCGATTCCCTTTGTCATGGAGCTGCCACACTACCGCGTTCCACAAATAAGTCTTGTTTTCCTCCGGATGTATGAGAGCGGCAAAGAGTTTGTCCTGCGGGCGGGCACCGTCATCTTCGCCATGACGATTGTCATCTGGGCGCTGCTCTATTTTCCCCGACCAGACGCAATCGAAACCGAGACCCGCACCCGGTTCATCAGCGAAGTCACCGAAGGCCGCCTAAGTGGTCAATCCGGTGGTGCTGAATTCGACGCGACCGAATCGGCAGAACTGGAGGCGCGAATCGCCGCACGCTATCTCGAGCAGAGCTACATGGGCCGCTTTGGTCAATGGGTCCAGCCGGTCTTCGCCCCGGCGGGCTACGATTGGAAGATCACCGTCGGCGTGCTGGCCAGCTTTCCCGCACGCGAAATCATCGTCTCGACCCTCGGCATCATTTACGCCTTGGGGGATGAGGTCGACGAAACCTCGGGCGACCTCCGCAACACATTGAGCAACGCCAAATGGGAGTCCGGCCCCCGCGAGGGTGAACCGGTCTTTAACATTCCGGTAGCCCTCTCCATCATGGTCTTTTTCGCGCTCTGTATGCAATGCGGTGCCACCCTCGCCGTCATCGCCAAAGAGCTCAACTGGTGGTGGTCCGCCGCCAGTTTTTTCGCACTCACCGCCATCGCCTGGCTCGCTGCCGTCGTCGTCTACCAAGTGGGCATGCTTTTTTGAGAGATGATGAAGATTTTCGACATCCTCGCAGTCGCACTCTCCGTGCTCGCCGCCCTGCTCTACCTTTACAGAACGTTTCGACCGGGCACCGCCTCTCAAAAAAGCTGCGCCTGCGGTAAGTCCAGCTGCTTCCGACCCAAAACGCAGCCCGCCAGAAAATGAAGTCGACGGATGTGGCGCGAAAAACCCGGGATCGCGAGACTCCTGTCTCGCCACCTTCCGCGCCCGACAAGCTGGAAGCTTGTCACTACGCCCGGGATCGCGAGACTCCTGTCTCGCCACCTTCCGCGCCCGACAAGCTGGAAGCTTGTCACTACGCCCGGGATCGCGAGACTCCTGTCTCGCCACCTCCGCGCCCGACAAGCTGGAAGCTTGTCGCTACGCTCCCAACATCAATGCCCAGGCCAGCGTAATTATTGCCAGGCTGAGGAGACCGAT
>JAAAPI010000339.1 GCA_009908325.1 Verrucomicrobiota bacterium
AATGCCCCGCCAGTCCTCGACTGGAATTAACAATGTAACATTTTAAAGGAACGACTATTTTCTGATTGTCCAATGAGTAGTCTATGAATTTTTAAGTGACATGCCTGCAATCTTGAAGAAGCTTTCAATGGGCTCACTGCTCCTGGTCTTAGCAGGATGCGATTCCGGGTCAGGAGAGAGCACGACTGCGGATTCCGTTCCAGCCGAAGTTTCGAAGCTTGAGGAGGCAGCCCAAACTGATCCGCACGCTCACGAAATCGACGTCCCCAGACCGAGTGAGGTTAAGGCTGATTCAGCTCAGTTAATCCGACAAGGAGTAGCGTTAGCGCATCAAGCTCTGCCTGGGTATGCGTGGGAGGGGAATACCGGACTCCCGCTCTCCGTTGTCGCCCCCGAAATCGATGAATTGGATGTCATGGACCTACTACTTAAGTTTGAGGATCACTACGGAACAGACATAACTATGGCGGACCTTTCCGCGCTAATCGGAAGAGAGAATATCGAGGAAGCGCGCCATCACCTGACGCTCGAATCAATTACGCTTCTTGTGGCCGCCCCTGACAGGACGAATTGAATATTACTCAAGTAAACGTCGAAGGTTTGGGTATTCGACGGGCGAAAGGCCGCTTGATGGGAGGTTTTCTAGTATCTGGTAGACAAGGCTACCGCCTCGTCCATCGTATTTTTCGGCGAAACTGCGAAAGTCCCGGGAAGCGTTCGCGTCGGCCAGGTCACTAACAACTCGCAGATGAATCCCGACGAGATCATGGTGTCGCATCGCGGTGGCTAAACCGAAAAGGTTCATTTCCACTAACGAACAATTGGTTAGCGAGCTCAATTCGCGGCGATAGTCGTCCGATGCGACAAAAAGCTCTCCTGAAGCGATATCCGCTTTAGGTAATTGCTCTGGGAGCAAGGCGACGAGATCTGGGGCAGCTACGTCAATTTCACTTTGAGGTGTTAGAGAAAAACCTGATGAAGCAACGCTGCCTTTTTGAAAGGCGACCGCCTTATTTGCGACCACCCACTCCCCGACTTTCAGCGCTTCTCCAAGACCACCAGCTGGTCCACAAGAGATCACCAAATCACAACGATTTTGTGTCAGTAAAGCTTGAGCGGTGACCGCCGTTTGAACAGAGCCGGATCCCATTTTAGCGGCGTAGATGCGGTGCTTACCTACAAGGTAAGTTTGTATGCTTGATTCTCCAATCTTCGTTGACGTTATGGGTGGTCCAGCCAGCTTTTCAAAAGCAGCGATATCCTGACTCAATGCGTAGAAAAAAGCTACCCGCTCCGCCACTAGCTGGTTTTGAGAGAACGTTAGGAGTAGTAAAAAGTAAGTAAAGAATCTCTGTTTCATAGGCGTAACCTAATGTTAACAAAATTAGGTTTGATCAGGCAGGTGTAGTGTAGTTCAAGTTTGGGTATGGCGAGCAAAATCACACGCAAAGAGTTTATTCAACGATTAGCAGTCGTGGGTGGCGTTGGTATGGTGGCGACTTTTTCAGGGCTCAGATTGACGGATCATCGTAGAACTCAAAAACACGGGTCAGTTAAAATTTCACCGGTTCCAGGAAAACACTACACGGAGTCTACCTTAAAGTTTATGCGTGAAGCCCGTTTCGAAAACGCTCGGCATGCAATCCGTGGGATGGGGAACCAGAAAGTCGAATTTTTTTTAGAACATGTTTAACCCTCGCGCTTTGAATCCATGCACAAGTATCGCATCCGTAGCGCGTTAACCAAAATTGCCGCCCGAAGCCATTCGCGGCGGCAATTTCCATTTTTTTCATGAGCACAGCGGCTGAAAAATATAGTAAACGGGAAGCGAAAACACCGGTATACCATAATCCGCTTTCGGAGCGGTTGAAATTCGCCTCTCAACAAATTGATCGGGGGGAGATCACAGAGGCACTGCAGGAGCTCGATGATTTGGCGGCTACCTACAACAACCAAGCCGAAGAGATTGGTAAAATCCTGGCATTGGCGGGTGATGCGCAAATGGCGACCGGGCAGTTTGCCGAAGCTGCCGCAACCTACCGGAAGATTGTTGAGCGCCTCCCCGACGATTCCCTTGCGATCCGTATCTGGATACGTCCAGCGATGGGCGAAATCCGAGCCCTCTTGAAGGCGGTCCGACCCAGGGAAGCACTAGCAAGTGCCGACAAAGTTTGGCATAGGGCGCGTCGGTACCATGCCGACTTGGAGGCGCAGATGAACACGACTAACAGAGAACTTCGTAAGCATGGAAAAATCCACGTCGCGAAGCGTCCCATTCGCCCCAGCGTTGTTCTTTCTGGATTGGGCAACGCATTTCTTGAGGAGGGCTACATTGATTCGGCCAAGGAGTTTTACCAGCAGGCCGTCCTGACCAGCCCAAATGGAGCGAGTCGAGCACGTCAGGGCTTGGCTCAGATCGCCCTGGCTGAGGACCGCAATAGCGATGCGGAGCAATATGCCCGGGAATCAATTCAGATGGGCAAGTTTCAGGCGAAGACGGTGGCGGCCTGGCCGGTCTTAATCAATGCGCGGTTCAAGCAGGGTAAGGATCCACTTGACGAGGAACTTTTTACCAGCCTCAACCTTAACCGCGATGGAAGGGTGCGGGCACGCGCAATCCATGCGATCGTAAAAGCCCTCCGAGTGCATGGCGACGAGCGCTGGCAAAAAATAGCCGAAGAATGGGCTTTGCGGGAGACCGTTGTCGATGAGGTGATTGAGTTTGAATTGGCTAAAATGATCCTTGCCGATCAAAAATTGGTGGCGGGGAATCCCAGGCTGATAGCACTGGCCGCGTTTCGGATACTTCGTAGCCCGAAAGTAAGTCCCTCTGAAATGGTGGCCACCTGCAAGGATATCGTGCAGATGAAGATCGTCGCCGGTTCGACACCGGATTTTTCCGCGCTTGCCGGCAAGGTAGAGCGTCGATTTGGTCCAGCGGTTCGTGATCGTGCCATCCATGCCATGGCCTTGGGAGCGATGCTGGCCAAGGGGCATGACCTTGCCCGGGCGGTTTTGACGGAGCAGATTGCCAAGTTATCACGCGGGAGTGAGCAGTGGGGCAAAGGGACCTGGGCTCTGGCCCGCATGGAAGTTGTTGTGGAAAACTACTCCGCTGCGGCCGACCACTACCTAAGCTTTGCGGATCAACCCGAAATCGCCCAGCGTTTCCGGGTGCAAGCACTCCTGCGTTGGGCCCAATGCTTACAAAAGACTTCCGGAGAGTCTGCTTCTTCGGAACAGATAGAAGGCCGACTCAATCGTATCTTATCAGGAGTCGACGACTGTCACGTTCTCTTGGATGTCGGCCGCGACTTAGTTATGTTGGGCGGAGTGCTAGATCGGCGTGTCCGCCAGTCAATCATTGCAACCGCCGAAGAGGCGGCAAACCAGGCTTTTCGCGAAGCGGAGACTCCCGGTAAGGCTCTGGACATCCTGATCCACCTCACCAGGCGGCAACGCTATGAATTTGGCTCATACCCAGCAATAGTTGGGCTTTGGGAGAGTTTGAAACCCGAAAAGCGGGCCTGGCTTTGGAGCCGTCGTTCAGATTATTGGGAATACCTAGCCTTACTTTTTGAAAGTTATGTGCGGGTGGATCGGCTCGCAGAAGCCGAGGCGCTCGCCAAAGATGTCATCGAAAATGCGGACGCCCCGCCGGAGGGCTATCTTTTTATGGGAACAGTCTATGGAGACTTTTTGAAGAAGGGTGGTCGGAAGAAGGATAGCTTGGAAACCTATACTT
>JAAAPI010000134.1 GCA_009908325.1 Verrucomicrobiota bacterium
GCCACACGCTGCACCGCGAGATCAAAAACTAAAGGGCTTTTTTAGTCGCTTCCAAACGTTTAGGACCTTGATGCCAACCCGCCGCAATGGCGGGTTTTTTTATGTTTCAAAGGTGACTGACCCGACATGAATAAGTCTGATTTTTTCGAACGGCTGCTCTCCGCTTTGCAGGAAGAGCTGGATGGAGCGGTCAAAGCATCCAGAGACGCGGCGGAATATGCCACGAATGAAGAATCGCGGGCCGAGTCGCAGTGGGATACGCAGGGGCTGGAGGCGTCCTACCTGGCAGCCGGTCAGGCGGGACAGGCCCGTCAGTGGGCTGTGGCCATCAATGATCTGCGGTCACGCCGTGAGTCCTTGCTCCAATCCAAGGACCGGATCGCTCACGGGGCCCTGTTCAGCTGCGATTTCGGGGACGCACCGGAGTATTTTTTCTTCGCGGGTGTGGCCGGTGGACAGACGGTGGATATCGAAGGCATCACAGTTACTGTCATCACGCAGCAGTCGCCTCTGATTGCTCGCTTGCGTGGGCTCAAAGTGGGCGAAAGTTTTCGTCTGCCCAACGGAAGCATCGGGCAGGTCTTGACGGTTGCTTGATTCTGGCTCCATCTCTTGTCGCATGAGTGCAATCGAAGATTTATTGAAAACGGTGGCGGCGCTGCGTGAGCCGGAGACCGGATGCCCCTGGGATATCGAGCAAGACCATCAGTCGCTCGCCGAATGCCTCGTCGATGAGTGCTGCGAGTTGCTGCAGACGATCGACCGTCTCGATATGGACCACATGGAGGAGGAGCTGGGCGATGTTTTGCTGCAGGTCGTCATGCACGCGCAGATGGCCCGCGAACGGGGTGATTTCGATTTCGAATCTGTCTGCGGCGTGGTCGACGACAAGCTGATCCGGCGGCACCCCCATGTTTTCGGTGACAGCGCGACGGGTGATACCGACGCTGTGCTCAAGCAGTGGGATCAGATTAAAGCGACCGAGCGCAAGCGGGGTCCAAAACAAACGGGGAAATTCAAGGATTTGCCGCGTCAGTTGCCCGCGCTGATGTTCGCCAAGGATGTTTACAAGCAGATTGAGAAACAAGCGATGCCTATCGACGGGGTGATCGACTCCCGCGCTATCGCGACACGGGCCGAATCGATGGACGAGGCGCGCCTCGGCGAGGAACTGTTCCAGATCGCCGCCGCCTGCCGGGCGAAGGGCGTCGATCCGGAGTCGGCCCTACGCAGGTACACGCAGCAAGTAGTCGATACTCTGGAGCAGGCCTAGCCGCGCGGTCGCACGATGGAATACCGCTGCGAAGACGGGCGCACCGTGCCGATTGAAATACGGCGGCGGAAGGCTACGCGCCGACTCAAGCTGACGCTCGGGCTGGAGAATCAGATCCTTGCATCCGCACCCTGGCATTCAAGCGATCGTGAAGTTATTCGCTTCATTGAGAAGCAGGGGCATTGGCTCGAAGAGCAACTCGCTAAAGCGCCCCCGGCCATTGCACTGGGTGATTGGCTGGAGCAGACGCCAACGCTTAGTGCCAGCGGGGATCAATTTGCTGTGCGCATTGAGAGAAATTGGGCCGGTCGCTCCGAATACCGCTTTACCGGGGGCGGATCGGTCGTTGTGCTGCGTCCGCGTAAGGGCACGGAGTCGAGCTTGCGGGATTTGCTGCGTAGCTTTGCCAAGGATGCGTTGACCTGTCGGGTCGCCTACCAGGCCAGGCGGCTCGACCTGCAATATGGTAGTCTCTCGGTGCGCGACCAGTCGAGCCGCTGGGGCTCCTGCTCCACGCGGCGCGGTATTTCGCTCAACTGGCGGCTCGTCCTCCTCGCGCCGGAGCTGCAGGACTACGTGATCCTGCACGAATTGGCCCACCTTACTGAAATGAATCACAGCCCTCGTTTTTGGACGCTCCTTGAGGCCTATGACCCCCAGCGCCGCCAGCATGAAAAAGAGCTCGAGGCCCTGAGCAGTCAACTCATGCGGGTGGGGCGTGGAGGGATCCGATGATTGCAATACGCAGTTGTCTTTGTTGGCCTTTTCATTTGTTTATCCGGGTTGGAGGCCATGACAGATTCTCAAAACAAAACCCAAGCACCAAAACAGCTTGAACAGCTCGCCGCAAACGATTCTTTTCTGGAGGCTTTGACGGAGCTATTGCCGGTTTGCCTCTTCGCGAAGGATCTTGAAGGACGCTATATCTACGTCAACGAGGGTTTTGCCGCGAAGACCCGAATTAAGGACAAATCGGTGATTATCGGAAAGAAACCGTCCGAAGTGCTCGCGCCGGCGCACGCCGCCGTTGCTGAGGCAGAGGACCACATGGTGTTGGAAACCGGTGAGCCCATCATCAATCGCGAAAATCGCAACCGTGGCCTTGCCCGTAAGAAAAACTACGAAATCATCTCAAAGATCTGCGTGCGCGATAAAGATGGAAATAAGCTGGGGATTGCCGGTATCACCGTGGACATAACCGAGCGGAAATTGAACGAGAATAAACTCTTCGAATTAAACCAAAAACTGCAGGCGCAGAACAAACGCTTCGAAGAGGAGCTTTCCCTCGGTCGGGAAGTGCAAAAAGTTTTTGTCAAAGTAAATAAGCCCGGGAACGGTGCGGGGTTCGACATCGGCTACCATTACCAGCCTTCGGAAAAACTGAGTGGCGACCTCATCATCGCCGAGCCAATCGATCCGGATAACTGGGCCCTATTGATCTGCGATGTTATGGGGCACGGCATCCGGTCTGCCCTGGTCACCGGAATCCTTCGTGGATTTTACGACGAGCACAAGGCCGCCGTGGTGGATCCCGCGTCTTTCGTGCGGCGTCTTAACGCACACTACAATTCTTTGCTCAAAGGGCTCGATGTTACTCTTTTCACGACGCTGACCTGTGGCATTTTTAATCCCTCTTCGGGAAAGCTGACTATGACCACGGCCGGTCATCACGCCCCGCTCTGGTTCGGTTCGGATGCGGGCAACGCAGTCGCCAAAAATTGCGGTATCGCCCAGGGTGAACCCGCAGTAGGATTACTGTCGGATTTCAACTACACCGCTACGACGCTCACCTTCGACAAGGGCGACTCGTTATTATTTTTTACCGACGGGTTGGTAGAGGCCTGTTCGGCTGAAGGCGAAGAGTTTGGTCTCGACCCGATTCGTGCCCACATGCTGGACCATGCGGCGAACGACGAAAGCCAAGCCCTCGTTGATGCAATCGTCGACCAGGCGCACACCTTTGCCAAAAAAATCGACGATGATGTTTCGTTGTTACTGCTGCAGATGGGGTCCGGATAATAAGAAGAAATTAAAAATTCATGAGGTGGTGCCATCCGAGTTAAGCCAACTCGATCCCACCCGCTTTCTCTTCGAAAATTTCAACCCCAAGGTCATTTTTAGTAAGCCGCTGACGATTGGGTCTCTTCTGGGGTAAACCCGGTCGTTACGTCTTCTATTTTGTAGCGGGTTTACCCCGCGACCCGGTTTGTTTGGATTAGAGCTTTTTTCCGTCGGCATTGGTGCCGCAGATGTAGACCTCCATGCCCATTTGCTTGGCCAGCTCGGCTTTGGCGTAGAGGCAGTTGTCGGCCTATTTGGCGTCGGTGGCGTAGGCGACGTTGATGTGGTTGGCTTTGTGGCGGGCCATCATCTGGTCGCGGCTGACGCCGTAGGTGACGGCGTGCATGATGGGCCATTGCGGGGTGGTTGCTTCAAGGCGGCGGCGGGTCTCTTCCTCGG
>JAAAPI010000329.1 GCA_009908325.1 Verrucomicrobiota bacterium
TTTCACCGCAAGGACCTGGCGAACATCCCGCTCCACATAGGAGGACACGTAGTTCTCGTACCACACCTGCGGTTCTACGGGGCGATCATAAACGGGTGGGTATAGCCCCTGGACTATGAGCTGGTTGCGTTCGATCGGTATCAGGCCTGCGTTTCCCAGCTCCGCGACCGAGAAGGGCAGGAGCGTTACGCTTCCGACGCGGCCGGCGAGGGACTGCGCGATGTCGGCCCGGAGGTTGAACTGCTGCGAGCCGGTCAGGACGAAGCGTCCAAGCGACCTGGACTCATCAACTGTTGCCGATGTGCCAAGTGGCAAGAACGGCCAACTATTCCCTACAGCTCTAGATTTTCAAACGAGTGATACAGATCACTGAGCGCACTAGCCGAGATTCTGAACTGGTTTCGCTTCTTCTGTTCCGGTTTAGGTGATTCGAACCCGCGGATTCGACAACCCGGGTCGTAAAAAACCGAAAGGTGTGCAAACGATCGAAGGAAGAGTAGAAAATCGGTCCCTCTTCCCGTCTGAATAGTAGGACTGAAGCGAAACTCCGGACTCCCATCAGGTGCTTGCCGCTTGGTGAATGAGATGAAGACCGCCTTGCTGTGCTTTTTCGCCCAAAGCTCTATCAGGCGAGCGAAAGACCAAGAGGCAGTGACCGTGTCATTGTCATCGACGAGCTGGATTGCACCGTCGGGACTTTCGATCTTGCCGCGTTCAGGAGCGTAGCCAGCTATTCGTAGCGTCAGTCCAGTGAGATTTGAGCGAACTCTGTACCGGTGAGAACCTGTGAAGTAGAGGGTGTCCTTGTCAGACTTACGGCCATACCGTTCAAGAAATGCCCGTAGTCCATTATGCACATACATTCCGCCATCAGGTTCCGGAGTCATAAGCGTTATTCGGTCGCCCCCATGTCCTTTTACTTCCCACCCGAGCATGTCGGGACCGGGAAGACCATTCGGCAGGATTCCCAGCAACGCCTCGAGGGTATAGCCACCGGCGTTTTGGTTTCTGTACGGGACCACATCACCTTTAGATGTCAGCTTTTGTCCAGGCTGCCAGCCCAAAGCTATGACCTGCCTGAGGGCATCAAAGAGACGATGGTCTTCGTCGTCGACCACGATGTTGAGCACATAGAAGACACCGGCTTTCTCGGCACCGATCAACGGTCCTTTCAGAAGGCTGATAGCCAATTTGGAGCTGGGCGGAGCAACGAGCGCTAGAATGGTTTTTCGCGGCGCTATGCCCATTATAAGCAGTCGCCCATCGTTACCACCATGCCTGTGGGTTGCCTCGATCGGCCGCATAAGTTCCGAAGGTGCGTTGGGCGAGCCGCGCAGGAACCCGGAAAGACGCACCTCTGGGTAGCCGGGGTACAAGATTAGTTGAGCGCTTGGCGCGGGCGAGAGTACGCCGTTTTCGCCGATCCAAGCCAGATTCACGGATGCTTTGTAGTTCTGTTGGGTCGACGATGTGTCTGCTTCAATACTTCCGAATGGCAGAACCTGAAGAGTCTCGAAGCTGCCACCCAAGTATACTTGCTGCTTCGAATTGTCGTTTTCGGAAAGCTCTTTCACGAGGACCTTCGCGACCCCGTGTTCTCTGAGGAAGTTGAATAGCTTTTCATATGAGTCCATTCTCGTTTCATGATCGGCATTGAGGCATCAGTCGTTTACACTTGACAGTGGGGTGTTTTGGATCCAGAATGCAAAAATGTTTCCCCACAAAAGACCGGTCAAAAGGAGACCCCATCTCGATGGACAATCAGAGTGTCGACCTGCTGAATAAGGCCGCCAGCATCTATAGTAGCAAGGAACTGGCGAGCAAGCTCGAAGTGAGCCAAAGCACCGTGAGTCGTTGGCTACACGGAAAGGCCGCGCCCAAGCCCTATATAGCGGATCGATTGTCGAATTTACTGGACGTTCATGTCGCCGAACCCTCGCCGGGGTATGGATTTCGCTTTATCGATCTGTTTGCCGGCATCGGTGGTTTACGCCTTGGTTTTGAACAGGCTGGAGGGAGGTGTGTGTTCACAAGTGAATGGGATACGTATGCTCAGAAGACCTATCGCGCGAACTTCCACGAGTCTGGTGAAATCTTCGGAGACATTACGAAAATAGATCCTGAACAGGTTCCGGATCATGAAGTCTTGCTCGCAGGCTTTCCCTGCCAGCCGTTTTCGATAGCGGGAGTGAGCAAGAAAAACTCTCTGAGTATGCCTCACGGTTTCGCGGATCTGACTCAAGGAACTCTGTTCTTTGATGTAGTCAGGGTCATCGAGAGCAAGCGCCCGGAAGTTGTCATTCTTGAAAACGTCAAAAACCTCAGATCGCATGACAAGGGGCACACTTATCAAACGATCATGGGGACCCTTCAAAAGGACCTCGGCTATGTTGTGGACGACCACATTTTCGATGGCCAGCATTGGGTTCCCCAGCATCGGGAACGCATCGTCATCGCTGCCTTCAAGAATCCAGTGCTCTTCAGTTTCAGAAACCTGCCTCTGCCGCAGAAGGGGCAGACCAAGATGGGCGACATTCTTCACAGAACCGACGGAACAGAACCTTACATACCGCATGACGGAGACCGATACTTTGACTTCAGAACCGGAAGTGTACAGGAGAGGTATACGCTATCGGACAAGTTGTGGACTTACCTCCAAGCCTACGCAACGAAGCACCGTTCTTTGGGAAATGGATTTGGCTTCGGGCTCGTAAACGGGGATTCTATTGCGAGAACACTCTCCGCTCGCTACTACAAAGATGGCTCAGAAATACTGGTTGACCAGGGCGTTGGACGAAATCCGCGCCGGCTTACTCCACGGGAAGCTGCGCGCCTTATGGGCTACCCCGACGAGTTCGTAATTCCCGTCTCCGATACCCGAGCGTACAAACAGTTCGGCAATTCAGTGGTCGTGCCCCTGTTTCGACACATTGCTGGCTACGTGGCACGGATGGTTCTGGCTCAGACCGCACTAAACTGAGGTTGCCTCCTTTGGACATAGTGGACGACACAACGCGCAGCCGCATTATGGCGGCGATTCGGCACAAGAACACCACACCCGAACTGTTGGTTCGGAAAGCACTCCACGCACTTGGCTTTCGATACCGCCTTCACTACAGAAGCCTGCCGAGTACGCCGGATCTAGTCCTGCCAAGATACCGTGCCGTAATCAATGTGAACGGGTGCTTCTGGCACGGGCATGATTGCTACCTATTCAAGCTGCCCGCAACGCGAACGGATTTCTGGCGGGAGAAAATTCGCTCGAACATGAAACGGGACATGGAAAACGTGGAAGACTTGCTGGATTCTGGCTGGCGGGTCTGCATTGTTTGGGAATGCTCCACACGCGGAAGCATCCACAGAGAGCTTTTTCCGTTCACCGCCCAGGCAATTGCCGCGTGGCTGGAAGGCGACGAACAATTCATTGAGTTCACGGGAGGGGAATCCGCAGCAGACATCCCAAAGTACGGATTCGAGCTTCGCGAATCCGTGGCGGCCGAACAGCCCATTCCCTATGGGCAGCCGAACGACCAGTAACTGGATTGCACATAGGGCCGCAGTGAGCCAATGGAAGGTTGTGGCCGAGCCTTGCATGGCCGTGACAGATTGACGCTGTCACTTCCAATTTGTCACCACTCCCGGCGTAGACCCGCCGCCGCCGCCAAAATACCCGATTTTTTCACTCAGGC
>JAAAPI010000348.1 GCA_009908325.1 Verrucomicrobiota bacterium
CGCACGGGAGCCGCGGCCATCAGGAGCACCGTACGCTTGACTGGCAGGCCGGGTCAGCCGATCTTGACGTTATATGGAAGGCCACATGGGAAATGTCGGTACAAATATTGATCGCATACGGTAATAGTCTTGGTTAATGTCAGTTGAGGAGTGACGACATGAAGTTTTTTGACGGGGCAAACTTCAAAGCATCCGCGATGGCCATTTTGGGCTTCTTTGCGCTGGCAGCTTGCAATATGGAAAGCACATCATCCTCAGGTTCGCAAAGTGATGGAATAAGTGGCCCGGCAAGTCTGTTGAACGGCGTCTATGCGGTGTCCTCAGACTGCTCATACTCGCCCTCTCCCCTATCTGCCCAAGCCTGCAGCAGATCCGAGCTTCGGATCGAGCAGGGCGTCGGACACGGCACTGTATATGCCGAAGACTTCATAAATGGTGGCCTGATGGTCAGCAGGAATTACCAGCGCGTTGAATTCAGCAACATCGTGAACGGCAGGTTCAATGTCAGCATCACGATGGTTAATGGGATACCAGCCCCAGGGACGCCGCAAACCTTCACGTCCCAAGGCCGTGTCTGGACAGCGGGCGGGCGCGTGGCAGGAATTCGTTGGGACGAACAGGTCGCGCAGACGACGATCAGTCGGGCATGGCATCGTCAGTCCGGCACCGGCCGCACTGTTGGGACCGAATATCTGGACGCCGTGACCGATCAGGCCCGGCGACAGGCTGAACAAAGACAACGCCGGCAGCAAGAGGCGACAGCTGTCTTGACTGGTTTGGCAGCTGGTTTGTCAGGGCAAGAGCTGGCGAGTCCAGGTCAAGCGACCGGAAGTTCAGCGGGTGCTCCACCGATCGTGCGGGCAGACCAATGCGTCGATGTAACATCAAACCCGCAAGGAAGTATTAGACCTCATTTTACTGTTCGAAATACCTGTTCGTTTAGCATTATGGTCCTCTTCTGTGACGCGTCGAGTACAAGTTGTCCGTCCAGTCCGGTATCCGAGATGAGACGAGGTCAAAATGGTGCGACCTATTCCACTGCACGCCTTGACCCGGGCGAGACCTACAATGTCCAAAGCCTTCGTCGGCTTCGTTGGCAGGCTATAGAGCGTTACATCTTTTCAGATGGCCCAGCAGGTTTTTGTCGTGTTACACGCGATAATGAGTGCTAAAAGATTAACAAAGCCGATCACAAACGCAATCCACTCGTGTCTAAACGGAGGCGGCTGTCGGGAAACAAGCTCAACTTGTCAAATCCCCCTCTCTGCGCATAAGTGATCTTGGCCGCCGGGGCATTGCCAAGTTGCTTGTGGCCTTAGAAGCCGGTAGAGGTCTGGCATGCTGATCCCATCTTCCATGCCGCGCCTGAAGGGCTATCGTTTTCCCCGTGAGGTCGTGGCCTATGCAGTTAAATATCCATTAAGATCATAGATAACTGATGCGGGGGTAAGGGCAGTGAAGGGCGTTTTTAGAGTTGTTGAATTTTTGGCAGCTGCAACTGCCGTATTGCTCGCGGTTGTTGTGATCGTAGGATATTTCCAGGTTGGCGTACCAATCTTAGAAATCAAAGAACATTGCGATCCCAGTTGGCCGAGCGAAGATTCCACCACAGACGAAATCATTGATGAAACCGCAGAGCGGATTTGGAGTTTCTATGAAAATGTGGATTCCTTTGCCATCGAGAACGATGGTCGTATCGTATACTTGGATATTGAAATCGAAGCATCGGACAGTGCGCTTGGATGCGCATTATCAGAAGGTGTTTTTGGTGAGTTCATCGGCGACACCACCGCTGATCCGCGATTTTGGATGAATTTCGAGGACGATCCTTGGAGCAGTGATTTTGTGTTCGCGCTCCGGGGGCCATACGGAGGCGTCTGGCAACTATCTGTTCCGATTAATCAACGTGAGTTGCCGAAGAATGGGCAATATAGGGCGATAGATCACAACCATATTCTATCCGTCGAAGGGCCGTTTTTGATCGAGCACTCGGAGTCCAATGGTTTTGGTCAAGTCACTTTGTATCCACAGGATGATCGAGTTTTGTCGGAATCTGAGATTAGCTGTTCAAAATTTAGGTTGGCATCACCAGAATGGCTGCGAGAAATTGTCCCTTGTTTTTAGATGCATGATCACATGGTTGAAGTTGTATTTCACCACTATTGCCAATTCTGTTCACTCCCGCGCGCCTCAGCGACCATAGGGCAGGGGGAGAACGCCTGATTTTCGCTCGCGGGCTTAACACTATCCGGGTATAGTGTTCACCATGAGCGAAATGCGCCTCTATGACCCCGCCGGAAACCGGCTCTATCTGAACGGCGAAGAGCGCGCGGCCTTCCTTGCGGTCGCGCGGCGTCAGCCCGCCCGCGACCGCACCCTCTGCGAGACACTGCACTATACCGGATGAAACCGGAGTTCAAGCGCATGGTCCCCGGCGATAGCCTCATTCAATTTAAGCAACTCGCGTGCGGTACGCTCCTTATCGTCTGGGGCGCATGGGTCGTCCATAGTTTCGAGGAGGCTCGCCACAGTTTCTGGTTTGGATGAGTAACGAGCAGCGAGATGCAGAGGTGTCTGACCTTCAGTGTTAGTCGCGTTGGCATCTACTCCCTTTTCAAGGAGAAAACGGATCACGCTACTCGGCCGGTCCCAGCCCGCCGCAACATGCAGCGCATTGTTGTCGTCGTTTGAAACAACACTCAGTTCCCCTCCACCGGCCGCGAAGGCAGTCAGGACCTGCAGGTTCTCGGCATGACGGCTCGCGACCAGGAAAGCAGGCCAAAAATCGATCGGGCGAGCAATCGACGGATCAGCACCGCCTGCCATCAGCGCCGAGACAACATCTGCGCTGTTGGGGCGCATTGCGGCAAGGTGGAGTGGCGTAATTCCGTAGTCCGAGGAGAAGGGATTCCATCGATTTTCGACCGCATACCTCGCATTTGGATCCGCACCCCAAGTCAAAAGCCAGCGGACGGTTTCGGCGGTTTCACCAGTCTCGGTAGCAATGTGCAGCGCCGTGCGCCCGTTATTATCCAAGCGGTCTCGTAAGTCCTGCCACCCCTCCTCGCCTGCGGCTCGACGTATTGCATCAAGCACGAGGTGGTTCTTCTCTGTTTCGACGGCTAAATGCAAAACGGTAGCGAGTTCGGAGTTTCTTCCATTCAGAAACTCATCACTCTCCGAGCCTTCCAGGCAGGCGATCAGCGTTTCACTGTTACTCTCTCATATAAATTCAGCATCAACTTCGCAGGCGGATGCACTGGCTGAAAAAACACAGGATAAAAATAGGCCCAAGTATGTTTTCTGCACAGCTGCACTTTCCCAAAAATTTATCACAAATGAACAATTAGACATTCCTCAGAATCCTGCAAGGCTGCGGGCTTTTGAACAGCGACGACCCTTGGCATTATCGCGCGTTCGCTTCCAACGATCCTTTGATGAGGATGAAGTCGGCTTGCTGTGCATTTCAATCATTTGACGTTGTCGCAGCATCGGTCAATGTGGGCTCTCAACCGGCTTTCGCCGCACTCTACATGAAAGGCCGCTATCGGGAAATCGCCCAAATTTTGCAAACTCCGCTATCTGCGCAAAGCTGCCCGCCACCCCTCACAGCGGCGCCACCTCGGCC
>JAAAPI010000213.1 GCA_009908325.1 Verrucomicrobiota bacterium
CGAACCAATATTGCCAAGCACGACGCAAATGTTACGACGAAACCGGTGCAGTCGGAGCCTGCGCATGGGGGATCCTTGCATCCGCTCTTTAAACGTGGGCTCATCCCATTCCAGCATCTCCCGTAGCTTCGGTAAATCACGCGGGCTGAACTTAGACTCTTTCGTAGGCACGGCCCACTTATTCCAGGGGCAAACGTCGAGGCACTCGTCGCAGCCATAGAGCCGATCACCGATGGCCTCGCGAAATTCCAGCGGGATGGGCCCATCATGCTCAATCGTCAGGTAGGAAATACACTTGGATGCATCCAGTTGATAAGGTGCCGTAATGGCACGCGTTGGGCAGATATCGATGCAGCGCGTGCAGCTGCCACAGCGGTCTTTACCCCGCTCACCGGCGGGTAAGTCCAGCGTGGTCACGATATTCGCGAGGAAACTCCAAGTGCCCCGCTTCGGCTCGATCAAAATCGTGCTTTTCCCTTGCCATCCAAGGCCGGCCGCCTCGGCGATGGGCTTTTCCAAAAGGGGCCCCGTATCCACGTAGGGCCGCTGTTCGCCACCGTAGTCATCGCGCAGGATTCGACAAAGCCGCTTGAGCCGCCGCAGCATAAAGTTGTGATAGTCGTCCCCAAGCGCATACTTCGCGATACGATACTCCCGCGATGGATCGGGCTGGTAATAATTCAGTGCCAGCACAATGATCGATCTGGCCGTCCGCCCGGGGATCAAACGCTCCGGATTTAGCCGCCGTTCGTTATTACGCTCCATCCAACCCATTGTGCCGTGCTTGCCAGCGGCAATCCAGCGCTCGTAATACTCCGTCCTGAGATCCATTGGGACCGCCGCCACAGCGAGCCCGTGAAAACCCAAGTCCTTGGCTTCGACGCGCAACCGCTCGACAATATGATGACCCGTATTTGACACTTCTTGAAATTTATAGGTTTTACGGGTGACACCCAAGTAAAAGTCAACAGAATCGACCTTATGAATCGAAATACACCGCCACCTATGCAAGGGAACCCGCTCGACAATATCGATTGGGAGTCCTTCCAGCCCTACAAGAAGCTGATTTTCATTCTTCCGATCCTCATCATCGTTGCTGTTGGCGCGATCACCAGCTACTACATCGTGCAACCTGAGGAGGAAGCAGTCGTGAAACGGTTCGGTCGCGTCGTCGCACAGAAACAACCAGGCCTGCACTTCAAGCTGCCCTTCGGCATCGATACCGCGCAAATGGTTCCGACAGCCCGTGTCCTCAAAGAAGAGTTCGGTTTTCGGACCGAATCGATCGGAGGTCGCACCCAATATCGGAAGGACCGCATGCACCGCGACGAGTCCCTCATGTTGACGGGCGACCTGAAGGTGATCGATGTGGAGTGGGTCGTGCAATATCGCGTCAGCGATGCGGATAAGTTCCTCCACCGGGTGCGTCAGCCGGTGCAAACTTTGCGCGACGTTTCAGAGTCCGTCATGCGCCGCATCGTTGGCAATAGCCTGGGGAGCGACGTGCTCACCGAGAAGCGTGCCCAAGTTGCCAACACATCGAAAGTCGAGCTGCAGAAAATTATGGATACTTTTGATCTTGGGATTCAGATCAGCACCATCGAGTTGCAAGACGTAACGCCGCCTGAACCGGTGAAGCCAGCCTTCAACGAAGTGAACCAAGCCGAACAAGAGCGTGAGCGGTTCATCAACGAAGCTGAAAAACGCCGCAATCAAGTCATTCCACGCGCCGAGGGCCAGGCACTACAGGTGGTTGCCGAAGCCGAGGGCTACGCCGCTAAACGGGTCAATGCCGCTCGAGGTGAAGCTGAACGTTTCACTGCCATTTACGAAGCCTACCGGGATGCACCCGACGTCACGCGTCAGCGGATGTATTTGGAAATGATCGACGGGGTTCTGCCCAATGCGGGCAAGATTTTTATTATGGATGAAAACCAATCCGCACCGTTACCGTTGCTCAACCTCGGTGACACCCCCCTGCCAAATTCAGCCAAACGCTAGTCATGAACAAACAACAACTTTCATTCATCGTCATCTTCATCCTCGTGCTCGCATCGATCGTCGGCCTCCTGGCGTCGATCTACACAGTCGACGAGGCTGAGCAAGCCGTCATTGTCCAATTGGGTGCACCCGTCGGCGATCCAATCACGACGCCCGGCCTTCACTTCAAGTTACCCTTCATTCAAGAAGTGCGGCGCTTCGACAAGCGTGTTATCTCGTGGGATGGTGATCCCAATCAAATCCCCACGCGGGGCGAGCAATTCATCTCCGTCGACACGACGGCCCGCTGGCGCATCGTGGAACCGCTCACTTTCATGCAGCGCGTGCAGAACGAGCGCGGTGCCACCATGCGGTTGAACGACATTCTGGACTCGGTTGTTCGGGATAAAATTTCCGCCACGGATCTGGTCGAAATCGTGCGCTCAAAGGACTGGAAGGTCAGCGAAGACGACCTTGAGCGGGTTCAGGTTGCGGGCGAGCAGGACGAAGAGGTCCTCTTGCAGGAGGTGAAAACAGGCCGCCAGGAGTTAGTTAAATCGATCTTTACGCAAGCTGCCAGCCAGATGCCGGAGATGGGGATCGAGCTGATCGACATCCGCATTAAGCGTATCGACTACGTCGAAGCGGTGCAACAGCGGGTATTCGACCGCATGATCGCCGAGCGTCAACGTATCGCCGAGCAGTTTCGCTCCGAGGGTCAGGGCCGCGCCGCCGAAATCGACGGTGATACTGAGCGCTCGCTCTCGGAAATTCGCTCCGAAGCCAACCGTCAGGCAGAAATCATTCGTGGTGAGGCTGACGCGGAAGCGTCCCGCATCTACAGCGAAGCGTTCGGAGCTGATCCCGAATTTTATGCGTTCCTGCGGACCCTCGAGAGCTATCCAAAAACCGTCGGCCCAAGTTCTACGCTGATTCTTGGCACTGACTCGGAATACTTCCGCTACCTGCGCGATGTCAGCGTGCAAAACGGAGAAAGCGAATAAGCACCCTGTCAAGCGTGGGCACGCGAACTGCTGCAAATGACCGAATCAATGTTCGACATGCTATGATCCGCGTCACCGTTTGGAACGAATTCCGCCACGAGAAGAAAAACCCGAAAGTCGCCGAGATTTATCCGGACGGCATCCATGGTGCGATCGCCGGGTTTCTTGGCAAAGAGCCCGATATCACGGTCCACACCGCCACCCTCGATGAGCCGGAGCACGGGCTCGGGGGCGACGTTTTGGACGAGACCGACGTCCTGCTCTGGTGGGGACACATGGCCCACGACGAAGTTTCCGATCCGATCACAGCGAAAATACAGCGGCGAGTCCTAGAAGGCATGGGCTTCATCGCTCTACACTCGGCTCATTACGCCAAACCATTCAAAGCTCTGCTCGGTACGACCTGCTCGCTCAAGTGGCGTGAATCGACCGATAAAGAGCGGCTCTGGAACACCATGCCCGCCCACCCCATTCTGAGCGGTATCGGTGACTATTTTGAGATCGCGCAAGAGGAAATGTATGGCGAGCCCTTCGGCATTCCACAGCCCGACGAATTGCTTCTCATCTCCTGGTTCACTGGAGGAGAAGTTTTTCGCAGTTGCGCCACTTGGCAACGCGGCCA
>JAAAPI010000391.1 GCA_009908325.1 Verrucomicrobiota bacterium
TTGCATCCAGAAGTCGTCTTGTAACGGTTCCTATTGCCGCAAAATCCGGTTGGATTTCTCATAAGGTATCTTTAATCAAACAGTTACAGCATGCGTTTTCTTTGTGCTTAAGTATATGACCGGCTGATTTCCCACTTTTCGGTGGTGATCCGCGCTTTTCTTCCAGGTTTTATCGTGTTTTCAGCTTGATCCGCGCCCTATAATGGTTAAGTATATGAACATTATTGACGCAATAACATATACTTAACCATTCAAAGGAGAAGCGCAATGACTCGAGAGTCGGATACACGCATTGAGAAGGCGAGGAAGGCATTTCGCCGAAAGAGGATCCTGACCTTGGAGGAAGGAGCCGACTTGCTGGACGCCAGCATTTACACCGCCCGGAGGCGTTTGAAAGAATGGAACGCGCTGAGCAGTTACAACCGGAACGGCCGGTATTACACCCTGCCGGATGTTCCCGAGTTCGACACCAACGGGCTGTGGCGGTGTCGCGGCGCGTTCTTTTCGCGGCACGGCAACCTGAAACAAACGGTGGTTGAACTGGTTCACCTTTCTCCGGGAGGGCTCGGAGGCGGCGAGTTGGGCTCTCTGCTGGGACTTGATCCCCGTTCGTTCCTTTCCGCTTTCGCCACACATCCCCGGCTTGGACGGGAGAAAGTCGAGGGGCGGTTTGTTTACTTTTCTTCGGACCAAGCCGTTTACGACCGGCAGCGGCAACGTCGATTGGCCTTGAATGCGACGGGCCGGCAACCGACTCCGGCCGAAGCGGTCGCGATCCTGGTGGAGAAGATCAAGCATCCGACCCTGAGCCATGGAGAGCTCTCGCGAAAACTGAGAAAACAGAAGGTGCCGGTTGAACCCGGGATGATTGAGAACTTGTTCGCGCTCCACGGGTTGACGGAAAAAAAAACGCCTCATTCGACCTGATCTGCTGTCTGTCGGACTATCGGGAACTCCTGCTCGACGGGGTATCAATCGCCCGGTGGTTTCCCGCGTCGCCCACCTTGGATTTCCGGCCTCCGATCCGGCGGTGCCCCCGCTGTGGAAGCAACCTCCTTGTCCTCAAAACACGGATTCGGACCGTCAATACGCTGCATGTCGGCCGGTTCCGGGCCAGGGAATGGTTCCTCGGATGCGACTCGTGTGCCCGGACGTATCGCTCCGAAGAACTTTGCGCGCTGGTGCCCCCGGGGTCCAATTTCGGATATGACGTGATGGTGTATGCCGGAAAGGCTCTCTTCCTCCGCAACCGCAACGAAGAGGAGGTGGTCGCCGAGCTGGCGGAAAAAAATGTCGGGATCAGTCCGAGAGAGGTTTCGTACCTTGGCATGAAATTCGTCACGTATCTGGCCATGGCGCATCGAAAGCGCGGCCCCGAGTTCAGGGCCGACATGCGGAGCCGCGGCGGATATATCTGTCATCTGGACGCCACCTGCGAAGGGGGGAACCCTCTGTTGATGAGTTCGATCGATTCGCTCTCGGACATCGTGCTTGGCAATGTCAAGCTGCCCGCGGAAGACGAGGCGCACATCGTCCCGTTCCTCAAGCGCATCCGGAAAGACCACGGCACGCCGCTTGCGCTGGTTCACGATATGGGCAAGGGGATCCTCTCCGCGGTGGCCAAGGTGTTTCCCGATGTCCCGGAGTTCATCTGCCACTTCCACTTTCTCCGCGATATCGGCAAGGATTTCATGGGGGCCGAATACGACGCCATTCGCAAACGGCTCCGCGCACAGGGTATCGGCGCAAAGCTACGCTATCGCGCCAAACAGCTCAAAGCGGAGATGGACAAGCATCCCGGGTTGATCAGGGCGCTCGAAACCGCCATCGGGGAGGCTTCCCTCCCTGAGGATGCGCGCCGATTCCTTCCCGTGGTGAACACCTACACCCTGATCCAATGGGCGTTGCGGGCGAAGTCCGAGGGTCGTGGATACGGCTTTCCGTTCGACCATCCCCATCTGGCGTTCGCCAAACGGATTCGAGAGGTGAATCGGCATATCGAGAACATCAAGGACATCCACCTGCGCGGGGACTGGAAGGACAACCGGCCCTATTTCAAGCTGCATGCGGACTTGAAGAACATCATGAAGGACCGCACACTCTGGACAACCGTCGAGAAAATCGAAGAGAGGATCATCGTTTTCGACAAGCTGCGCGAGGCCATGCGTATCGCTCCGAAATCCGGCGGCCGGGGCCTCAACGACGAGGGCCGGAAGGGTAATATCCGCACCATCGAAAAGCGTGTGGAAACGTTCCGCACCTGGATGACCACCCGACACGACTACCCACAAAATCCCGCCGCCCGCAACATGATCAAGCAGATCGACAAATACTGGGAAAAGCTTTTTGCCGACCCCATCACGGTTCAGACATCATCAGGCCGCATCCGTATCCAGCCCCAGCGCACCAACAACATTCTTGAACAGTTCTTTCGCGGTCTTAAGCGCGCCAACCGCCGCAGAACCGGAAACGCGTCCTCACGCCGTATGCTCCAAACGATACTCGCGGAAACCCCGCTGGTGCGAAACCTGAAAAACCCCGCCTACATGAAAATCCTTCTCCATGGAGAACCATCGCTCGAATCCGTCTTTTCCAACATCGACATCGAGTTGTTCCGGGAGGCGTTCCGTGTCGCCCGGGATGCTCCCGAGAAAATACCCGCCAAACTCAAGCCCCTCATCGCCATGCCCGACTTCCCCGTGAAGCTCGCCAACATCATTGAAAGGGCGGTGGCATGAAGGAAATCCAACCGGATTTTGCGGCAATAGAAAGCGTCACATCCATTTTTCTCTTCAAACCAGCTTGCTGCATGATTTTACAAATCTCATCCTCTCAAACAACCGGACACTCGTGTTCTCCTTTCAATGGATAGGAAATCGCTTTTCGCATGGTCGCGGCGAAAGGCGGTTTCGGGGGTGAGATGGATTCGACCATGAGGGTATTCTTGGGGAAGTGAGGGCCTGGATGTTAAGCGGAAGCGGGACGCAAAGCCCAACAGCATGAAATGACACAAAGCCCTCCCCTCGCAATCGCTCAGGCGTTTGCGGTTAAGAGTACGGGTTCGGTGTCGCCACGTGAGTCCCGTTCCACGTGACAACGTGGTCACGGGATAATCGGGGAACGGGTCCTGGTCGACGGGCTCATAGACCCAATCGCCATTGGGTGGATCCGTGCCGGTCTGACGTTGTGGATCCACCCGGACGCCCTCCTGCCACAGGCCGAGGCACTTGGGCATCTTTTCAATGACCTCGCGTGTAAAAGGGGTCAGCCCACAGAATACAGATTTTGCTTGCGCTCCGTTCTTTGCCCGATAGTCAGGCTCCATGCCCCGCGCCCTTCGAATCGAATATCCCGGAGCCGTCTACCACGCGATGGCAAGAGGGAACAACGGACAGGAGACGTTTGTGAATGATGACGGGTACCGGCTCTTTCTGTCCACTCTGGGGGAGGCCTGTGCGCAGACCGGCTGGCGGATCCACGCGTTTGTGCTGATGTCGAATCACTATCACCTGCTGCTCGAAACCCCCGAAGCCGAATCCTCCTCCGCCAAGGCTACGGCGGGACATGCCTCGTGGACGGCATGCGGTGGTTCCAGGGGGCCTACA
>JAAAPI010000367.1 GCA_009908325.1 Verrucomicrobiota bacterium
CGGCTCTGGCTTGCCAGACTCGTGAAATCCACGCCGGGATTGTTCGCCCATTGGCCTCTTCTTTACGCAAATGGCTGAACGCTGGGAGCCGTATGAGCTGAGAGGTTCACGTACGGTTCTGGGAGCGCGTGAGGGTGAAATCCCCTCGCGCGACTCGCTTTCCACTCTATCGACTGAGCCAGATCTTTGCCCGTGAAGGCGTTGATCTGGATCGCTCAACCATGGCCGACTGGGTTGGCCGGTCGACAGCCTTGCTACAGCCTCTTTCCGACGCCATTGGCCGCATGGTGCGCCAGGGCGCGGCTCTCTTTGCCGATGATACGCCCGTGAAGATGCTGGCCCCCGGCAACAAGAAGACCAAAACGGCGCGGGTCTGGACCTATGTCCGAGATGAACACGCCTGGTCTGGACAATCGCCGCCCTGCGCCTGGTACCAGTTCACGGTGGACCGCAAGGGTGAACATCCCGTCTCTCATCTCTCTGGATACAAGGGCTGGGTCCATGCTGATGGCTACTCCGGCTTCAACGGGGTGTTCGGCGATGACAAGGCGGATGAGATGGCCTGCATGGCTCATGTCCGACGAAAGCTCTTTGACGTGTTCTCTTCACAGGGAAGCGCCATTGCCGAACAGGCCATCCTGCGGATCGCAGAACTCTACGCCATTGAGAAGGAGATCAGGGGTATGGCCCCCGAAGAGCGTGCTGCCATTCGTCAGGCCAGAGCAAAACCGATCTTTGATGAGCTGGAAGACTGGCTGCACGCGCAGCTGCCCAACATCTCCGGAAAGTCGCCCCTCGCGCAGGCGATCCGCTATGCGCTTGGTCGGATGCCGAAGGCCCGGCCCTATCTCGGCAACGGGCATCTGGAGCTGGACAACAACACAGCCGAGCGCGCCGTCAAACCCGTCGCCATTGGCCGCAAAAACTGGATGTTCTCAGGCTCCGAGGGTGGCGGCAAAGCTATGGCCATCGCCTTCACCCTCATCGAAACAGCCAAGCTCAACAAGGTTGACCCACAAGCTTGGCTCACCTGGGTCCTCGCCCAGATCGCCGATCACAAGATCACACGACTGGACGAGTTGATGCCTTGGCGTTACGCTGCACCCGCAGCGTAACAGGCCACATCGGGGCCGCGCCAGAGCGGGTGCAACAGACGGTCACGAAACGACTTATCTATCGCGGATAGACCATCAACGAGAAAAGGCAGTAATATGGACCAAACTGAATGGGAAAAAGCTGCCGAAGCTCGTAAGGAGATATTTCGACCGAAATGGTTCGGCCAGCTGTTGAGGGGCGAGCTCTCGCTGGGTGATACATTCTGGATCGGTAACTTCGGAGTCGCTCTTGTGTTTGTTCCGATTTCATTTGCTGTCATGCTTCTCATGACAACTTTAGGAATAAACGAGCAAATCCAATCCATTGCGCTAGGCGTGATTGCTGCCTTTTTCGCGTTGTACTGGGCTGCGCTTACTCGAGCCGTGTTTAAAACAGCGCTTCGCACACCACAGGTTGGCGGGTGGCGTTGGCTCGGTGTGGGTTATACCATCCTACAGCTTGCTGCCGTTACCATCTTTGCCCTCATCTTAACCGGTTCAAGCATCTGAACAGAAAGCCCCTTCACCGGACGGATACAGCCTTTGCTCGAAGATGTTCGGAGCACCGGTGGCGATGTTTTCATATACGACCCTGTCACAGATAGCCTTACACGTTGGCCGTGAGATGAATTTGGACCTAATAGCAAATGTAAGAACCGACGCAGACCTGCATTCATGGAATGTTGGGAAAAAGCTGTTGTCACCGTTGTTCGCCGTTGAAAAATTGAAGCCGCAGAGAGTTAATACCTTTGGTGACGTAACTCCAAAAAATGGTTTCGATGTAGAAAAACTAGAAGACTGTAAAAGTTATTGGGGAACAGTCGCTTCAATGCGAGTTGAAGGAACGTCGCGAGAGTTTTTCGAGGATTTTAACTGGAAACGCACTCGCGTAGCCAGATCAGAAGGTAAAATCGACTTCCCCTCAAATAGCACGAAAGGGCGCAGTATTTCTGGTGGGATATTTTTCCAGGCAAATTACAATCCCAGTGTAAATTGGGTTGAGCTATTTACAGCTTGGTGTCGGCAAACTTCTGCGTATGCAGGAATATTGCACGTTGCAACTGATCACGAACGACAAGTTTTGCGTGATAAAACAACGCGAGAGCTAACTACAATTGAGGAAATTGAGAAAATGGCCTGGTCGCGTTTTGCTCATGGATCTTTTTCTTGTGAATTTAGAGCAGGGGATCTGAATAGCTTGGTAAAAGGGTTAACCAACCTGGGTTGGGCATCTTGGTTTGGAGGTGCGTTAATCAAAGAAGTGGATGAAGTTGCAATCTCAGCGGCGGGTTTTCCAATAGACAAATTCGATACTGGTTATTTGATCAGGGTCACTGAACAACTTGAAGATGTGACTAACGATTTTGAATTTTTTTCAATGCGGAGAATGGAGCTAAAGTCGCTGTTCAGAAAAGAGCTCTTCCTGATTAAAAAGGAGCCTAAAATTACATGACTCAACATCATCTTCCTTTCCCTCACTCTCCGAGCGTGCGTAGCGGCGGCGTTCTGAGTGTTGCCATTTGGGCGCGCAAAACAATGATACAGCGTAGAGGAGTGCTGAGTTTGACGTCGGGAGTTGAGCAATCGGCTGAGTGTCGGACACGGTCACACCTCGGCCTGTTGGCAATGTATCCTGGATAGTTCAGCCTTCACGTTCCGAAACGCACGTCGATCACTCGGCGTTCGGGAAAATACCAGCAATCCACCACCTGCCAAGAAAAGCTTGGCATGCTTCTTTCCGGAGACATACCGCGCCCCGGACTTAACTTACTCTGCAATCACTTTGTTCAACTCTTTGTCTTTTGAATAATACACTTTGCACCTCGATAACGGGATGGCGGTACAACCACCATCCCAATCAGTTTTTCAGTAGCTTTCGTGGCGGTGCCTTTTGCAGCAGCTTTTGTGCATCCTGCACACGGCGGGCCACAGGCTCCTTATTTTCCCTTGGGCGGATTGTTTCCGCGACCAGAACCAGATTTTTTTCCGGTGGTGGACGGGCCGTTCGTGGGGCGTGGGTTTGACATATCGTCTCCTCTTCGGTGTTCGATTTTCCACCTCGCAACTGAATGTCGCCAGGCATATGAAAGAGATCCGACATTTCCCATGTGGCCTTCCATATAACGTCAAGATCGGCTGACCCGGCCTGCCAGTCAAGCGTACGGTGCTCCTGATGGCCGCGGCTCCCGTGCGAGGAGGCCGATTTGGGCGGATCAGGCCGTGAACCGGCCTGATCCTGCGGTAACCAAAATTCTGGAAAACCGTTCCTCCATGCCACCCTTCGGCAAACTGTGTTTGGTCGAAGAAGCTTTCACGGAAGGATTTTCTCCTTCGCTACGCACCGACTTTTTCAACACAAGCGAGACGAAGTTGCTGTTCGCTGCGGAAGCGCGAACAGTCGTGACCAGAGGTGGTTCGGTTCGTTTGAACAGTTTCCGGACGCTTCGTAAGTGGATTTCCCGCTCGATTATGCTGCGACCGGGATTGGTCGTAGCGGTTTGAGAT
>JAAAPI010000293.1 GCA_009908325.1 Verrucomicrobiota bacterium
AAGAGTGATTTTCGATGTACGATCCCACGTTTGGCAGCGAGGCACTTGCAAGGCACTTGAACAAAAGTGATTTCCTTAAGCAGCCTGCGTTAAAGATCGCGGCCCACAAGGGAGCTGTAGTTACTCAGGCCGTCACCACAGCACGAAATGGTTTTTCCTCTCTGCCGTTGACGCCCAATAACTTGGCTGGGCGGACCATCTATCAGGTAAATGATCTGGCGTGCGATCTGGTGCTACGAAAGGCTGCTCAGAACATTCGCAGAATCACAGCATCAAAACAGGGAAGCCGGATCGAGATCGTACGTCGTCTAAAGTTGCTCTGCGAAGAAGGGTTGCCATTTACCGTTGCAAAGATGGACATAAAGAATTTTTACCCGTCCGTTGAACAGGATTTTCTGTTAAGTCAACTCAGCAAAAGGCTTATGACAGCGCCAAGCACGAGGTCTGTCGTCAGGTCGCTGATTGAGCAGTGCAAAGTCAACTCGGTGAACGGCTTGCCCCCGGGTTTGGCAATAAGCGCGGAACTTAGCGAGTTCTACATGCAAGACTTTGATCAAAGAATGCGGGAGCAACTGAAGGCACACTACTTTGCCCGGTATGTTGATGACATAGTCCTGATCCTACCGGAATTGGCCAATCCGAACTCGCTTAAGGTGCAGGTCGAAGAAGCGTTGCCAGCTGGGCTGAAATTGAATTTCTCCAAGTCGAAAATATACGTCTTCGGAAACACGAAGAAAAAGCTGACATCCGTTGAGCACAGCTTTGATTACCTCGGCTATAAGTTTAACGTCTACGAGACCGGTAAAGACCGGCCCTTCGCTCGTCGAGTTGAGTTGGATATCGCTTCGTCAAAGGTCAAAAAGAACAAGACGAGAATCGTGAAATCCCTTCTGCAGTATTTGGCTGACGGAAACTTTGCTGACCTCACAGATCGCGTCCGTATTTTGACCTGCGGCTATCAGTTCTTTGACGAAAGACAGCAAAAGAAGCGAAGCGCGGGTCTGCAGCATACATACAGCCTCATCAACAGTAACGCGCCGGGACTCACCGAGCTTGATAAGTTTTTCTCAGGAATGATTCTGTGCCGTTCAGGGACGACTGGAGGGCGACTCGCGCTAGCTCTGACAAACTGTCAAAGAAAAGAGCTTCTCAAATACTCATTCGTCAGCGGGTTCGCCAATCGCGCTCACTTCCGTTTCAGTGCTGATCGGTTGGCCTACCTAATGGAGTGCTGGAAGTATGTCTAGCAAGAGAAAGTCACGGGTCAACTTAAACCGAGCCGACAAGTGGCGTGTGGTACTCACAGACACGTCACCTTTCGAGGTGCCGATAATCGTAAGCAACGACGGTTTCTACAAGAACCTGCATGGGGTAGCCAAGAAATCGGCGCGCTTCCAAGAATTGGTAAAAGCCCTTTTACTGATGGACGACGACAAGAGCTACACCGTTCCGCTAAGGTACAATATCGTCAAAGATTCTCGAAGCGTCAGAACCTTGAGCCTCCTGCATCCGAGGGGGCAGATCATATTGGCTGATTTCTATCAGAAGTACGAGGAGTTGATCTGCGAATATTCAGGGCGCGGACCGTTCTCCATACGTGCGCCAAAGAAAGTTGGTAGTTCCTTTTTTGTTCCATCCTCAGCTCAGGATAAGAACCAATACAAAAACGCTACCGTCGATACGGCGGACTTGGACAAACTGGTGCGGAACCCGGCAAGCTACTTTGCATATTCAGGATTTGAGCGCCTGTACAAGTTCTTCGCCTCCAGTGATCACATTCGCTTGGAAAAAAAGTTTCGATATCAGTTATCTCTGGATATCAGCAAATGCTTTGACAGCATTTACACGCATTCCATGGCGTGGGCGACAAAGAGCAAGGATGAGGCGAAAGAGAATACGCCCGCTCTGAGCTTTGGAAATCAGTTCGACAAGGTAATGCAGAGGCTCAATCACAACGAAACTAGTGGTATCTGCATTGGCCCGGAGGCCAGTCGCATCTTTGCAGAAATCATTCTTGCAAAGGTGGATCAAAACGCACGTCGGAACCTTGAAGAGAAAAGCCCGCCCGTACGCGATGGCGTCGACTACGAATGCAGGCGGTACGTGGACAACTACTATGTCTTTACCAATGACCCTGTGACGGCCGAGCAGGTGGAGCACGAGCTATCAATCGCGTTGCGAGAGTACAACCTGCACCTGAACACAGGGAAAAGAGAGTTCGACAAGCGGCCATTCTACTCGAAAAAGTCTCTGGTAATCGACGAAATCAATAAATCTCTTGGCGCCCATTGGGAGAAGCTCTTTGAACCTGTTCTCCTGGCTGCTAGCGGCAAGAAGGCGCTGCGTCCGAAGTACATTTACAAATACCGGTCTTTGTTTGGAAATTTCACCAGAGAGGTTAAGGCAGCATGCTTTTCCTCCGAGCTTGGTTACGACGCGGTGGCAAACTATGTAATTGGCGCAGTTCGCCGGAAAGTAATTGATATAGCCGACGGCTACGGTGATCTTGTTGCTTTGGAAGACAGTCCTGTTGTTGATCGGGACTATCGGCAAATGTTCTTTTTCCTGCTCGACGTTGGGTTTTACTTTTTTACGCTTCACCCTACGGTCGCGTCATCGCTTCGCCTGTCTCACGCCATCGTGCGCGCTGCGCAGCATCTGCAAGAACACGATCCAGAAGGTTTTGACATTCTCAAGGAAGCCTCCCTTCGTTGGGCGTCACAATTGGCGAGGGCACCTAGCTTCGAAGGCTTGTTCTCAAAGAATTCTGTGATTCCAATCGAGATACTCAACATTCTGCTTAGTCTTCAACAATTTGGGGGCGATGGGCAACTGGAGCACGAGCTGATCTCCCTCGCCAAGCTGGACAGGAAGAGCCAAGGTTACTTCGAGTTGGTCGTAAAGCTATTCATCTATGGTGATCGACCGGAGTTCTCTGACCAAAGGAACGAAATTTGGGATCTCATCTGTAAGCGAGTTTCGTCCGAGAAGCACCTGAATAGGGATTCTGAAGCAGTTCATCTGTTTCTGGACTCCCTTGCCTGTCCCTATCTGGACAGGGCCAAGAGAGCTAAGTTGCTTCGGGCTTCATGGAACAGGATTGGCGGGAACCCCGGAAACATCACTGTTGCCGAGGCTGAAGCGCTAGTCGACGAAATCCAACAGCAGCATTGGTTTGTGCGTTGGGATGGTATCGACCTATTGAACATGATCGAAAAGAAAGAATTGAGCAGCGTCTACGCCTAGGATACCTTGACGTTGGGTGCCAGCCACGTTTTGCCGTAATTCGTTTTGCGGTACAGACGGGCGATCAAACTGCGGTGTTCAGCCACGTGTTGATTACATGGATCGTACAATCCGCGTAAGAGATCGTCTTGAGCAGCAATGCACACACTTACTGTGGCTGGCATCCAAAACGGCAATGCTGTCAATGTCTGCTAAGTGGGCTGCGACCGCAGCATCCCGTCTCACAGATAAACGGCAGCTCTGGGCCGGTCGCGTCGGCGGCGTTTTGGCATCCACAAACAATTAGCTCACTGCACGAACATCGGGCGCAGCATGTCATCGGTGTCAAGGTGGAGCGCGCTGCGCCACAGTGG
>JAAAPI010000143.1 GCA_009908325.1 Verrucomicrobiota bacterium
TACGAATCCGCCGATGCTGATTGAGCGGCACATGGTGGCTCGGCTCCATGAACTCAAAAAGCTGGTAGCGTTGACTGTTATAAATCTGCCGGGCTTCGCCAATCGGCACCTCGAGGGCCGCCGGCGGTGGCCGCGCCTGAAACGTCTCAACCTCTGCCTCCGAGGTTACGGAGAGTGCGCTGTGCCGATACGGGATGGAAAAGAATTCCACGCGGTTACCGAAATAGTCGACGTAGTGGTCCACCCTCGGCTGTGGATTCACCATCAGTCGACGACTAATAATACGCTGCGATGCATTATCCTGTGGCCAGACCCGCAACTCAGCAAACGACTCAGAAGCTGGCGCTGCGTATTTGTATTCGGTGGTGTGGGACACGTGAAAGCGCATAGTTTTACTCCATCTCAAAGAGCGTCGGCTCTTTCGTAAATACATCCTGGTGGCTGAAAAATATATCTTCGATGCGCTCGTGGAAAGATTCAAGTTGATCAGAGAGATCCATGAATGCGATAGCTGCCTGCTTTTTCTTATTGGCGGAAATGTTAACCTCCACTTCACCGGCATCGAGGCGCTCGGCCTCGCCGAAGCGCTCGCGCGCCAGCGGGAAGTTTTCCAACTCCCCAAGCAATCGGGCGATCTCGCGCCGGATTTCCCCGCCGATGGCACGCTGACCATCCGATGCGAGCGTACTGATCGCGTAGTCCAGATTGCGCAGGCAGAAGTTGACCGAGCTTGGCACGTGTCGCCCCTTCAGCAGCAGGCTGAGAATGCGGTCGATGTAGGCACGCGAGCGGAACTCGCGCCGATACGCATCGAGCGAGCCGAGCAAACGAAGCAGCGCTGTAAGATCGGTGCTTTCCTCGTCGGCTTCGTGGTAGGTTTCAAGGATCCGGGGCATGGCGACTTTCAGCAAAGCCAATGTCCCCACACCGCGCTCGAAAAAGACCCCGACCCGGAAGAACTGCCAGCTGTCATCGTGCGGCATGGTGCGCTCGGCCGTCCCGTTGAATCGCGCCACTTCGCTGACCAGACCTTCGCAGAGCTGCCCAAGGCGCCCGCGGGTGACGGTGCGTTTTCCTGTTTGATGAATCAAAAGCGAAATATCCTCCAACACCTCGCGGCACTCCGGGCTGATGATCTCGCGGACATTCTCGAGGGCGTTCCGCGCATTGCGGATGCAGCTGCGCACCGAGGCACCCTCCTTCGCGTCGAGCAGAAGGCTTTTGGAAAGGGCCAGGGTATCGCGCGGGGGCTGCGCCTTCTTCGTTAAACTGGTTTGACCCGTGGCGGCGGCCACCGCCCGCAGAAGCGGCCAGTAAGTCCGCTGCTCGGAGCGTGCCATTTGATCCCAGCGCAAGCGCTCCAGCGTGTGAAACTGACGAGCGGTATTCTCGGCACGCTCAAGGTAGCGGCCCGCCCAATAGAGCGACTCCGCGACACGGCTGCTGATCGAAAAGCGCTTGCCGGACACACTGTGCGCCCGCTTGGGAGCCACGTCTTCGACCACGCTATCCGGCACCCAGACATCTTTCAGCCCATCCGTGAAGATCCCCAGGCGGCGGGTGCGGGGGCGCTGCATCTTTTGCTGTGCCATGCCGCCGGGCAGCACAATCGGCTCCTTACCGAGGATGTAAAATACGCGCAGATAGGCACCACTGGCTGCGAACTCCCCATCCTTAAACTGTGGCAATGCGGCGGGCTCCGGCACGTTTTGCGCCACAAAATACGCCGGCCTGCGCTTCGCGAGACGCTCCAGCGAGGCAGCACTTTTCGCGGGTCGCTCACCACAAAGCTGCCAAATACGATCATGGTCCTGCATTGGCTTGAGCACCAGATGATCCAGGTGTTCGCTCACGTGATCCATTTGGTCGACGTCGCTGAGGTGGTAGGTCTCCACGGATCGCAAAATGGGGCTTTCATTGCAGTAGCGCGCGATGATGCGATCACTATAGCGCAGCAGCCCACGATTGTCCGCCACCCCCGCGCCCGGGGCGTTGACGATCGCCACATTACCCTGGCGCCAGACATTCATCAGTCCCGGCACGCCCCGCGCGCTGGCGTGCGGCACCGCAATCGGGTCGAGTGCCGAACTCTCCAACCGGCGGTAAATCACGTCGACCAGCTCAAGGCCGCGGATCGTTTTCAAATAGACCTGACTGTCGCGCACGAGCAGGTCACCCGGCTGCGCGATGGAGATCCCCATATGCCGCGCAATGAAGGCCTCTTCGAAGTAGGCCTGCCCCGGCCGCCCGTGGGTGAGCAGCAAAACGTGCGGGTTTTTCTTCTTCGATTGGGCGCGCAGCATTTCCAGCAGATACGTGCTGAAGCCCGCCACCGGAGCGACATCGGCCCGCTCGTAGAGTTCGGGAAAAACCTGCGAGAGGATGCGCCGGTTTTGCAGCACATGCGACACTCCGAACGGTGTACCCATGTGGTGCTCGACGATCTGCCAGTCCCCCCCGCCTGCATCGACCAAATCAAAGGCCCCGAACTGGGAGTATTCGCCATTGGGCACGTCAATCCCACTTAGCTCGCGCAAAAAAGCCGGGTCCCGCAGAACGAGATCGTGGGGAATCACCTTGTCCCGCAAGATCGCCTGCTCTGAGTGCAGGTCCTGAGCCAGTGCGTTGAACGCCAGGGCCCGTTGAACAACACCTTTCGAAATGCGCTGCCAGGCACCCGCATCGAGCGAGAGTGGAAACAGATCGAGACGCCACGGATTCCCCGTGGCGCGTCCCGAAGCGACGTCGGAAAATTGCAGGCCCAATTCCTCAATTGCCCGATTCAGCCGCCGCTGACGCTGCACCAGATCCGACTTCGCGCACTCGCGAAATAGTTCAACAATCGACGCGTAGCCGGAACGCACCTGCCCCGCCCTATCGAAGACCGCCGAAGGCTCACTTTCACGGAATTTGTGAAAAGGATCGATGGTGCTGCCCGCTACGTTGGAAATCCCCATAAAGCGACACGATGATCGGGCGCTTTCGCGATGCAAAGTCTAAAGCGTGCGGGTATCCGTATTTCGTGGCGTGCGAGCTTGCTCGCGCCTCCAGCGTTGTCGGCAGTCCAAATATCTCCTTCTCCGGCCAACGCTGACGTTGAGACGACCGCGAGGAGACTGTCTCTTGAAGATTGATGAGATCAATAGGAATTCTACGGGATCTCATAGATTTCACCGACATCCTGCGAGCCCGAGCAAGCTCGGACACTACGCAACACTATCGATTAAGCTTCTTTTGTAGTGTCGGAGCTTGCTCCGGCTCAGCCGGTATTGCGACTCGGATCGTTCCAACCCCTTCCCGCTCGGATTCATTAAAATCGAAAGTAGCCTTTTTAAATAACGATTTCACAACTTTTCCTGGTAAATTTGCCTATTTTGAGACAGCCTCCCAGCGGAAACGCCCCGATGCTTCACCCAACCCGCTCCACAGCCACCGAAACCGTCATCTCAACCTCGGCCGCTCCGCGATAGGTTCCGGCCAGAGGACGCACGTCCGCATAGTCGCGCCCGCGGGCCAGTTCAATATAGGTCATCCCGGCCCGCCGATTATGAGTCGGATCATAAGCCAACCAACCAATGCCGGGCAAAAAACACTCCACCCAGGCGTGCGACACCGTGCTGTCATTGGCCGATGCCCGCGCCGGTCGCTCTGCATAAAAATAGCCGCTGACATAGCGCGCGGGGATCCCAACCGCCCGACAAAGCGCGATCATTATGTGGGCGAAATCCTGGCAAACACCCCGCCGCTGCGGAAAGACGTCCTCGATCTTCGATGCCACATGCGTGCTCCCGGAAACATAACTGAATTGCTCGTAAATAAAGCCCATAATGGCTTCCGCTCGCAGGCGGACATCCTCTTCGATTCTGGAGACGATCGCATCGGCTTCGTGCGTCCACATCGGGCCCAACGCCACCCGTGGGCTGTTACTGAGAAAATCGTAGTAGCGCTCATCGCATTCAAGCCCCGAGAGACCCGCCAAGGGAACCGAAACCGAAAGGTCCCGCGTATCCGCAAAGGTCTCGACCACGGACCGGGCGGAAACCGTAAGCGAATCGTGCGGCTCCATCACCTCAAAGTGGTGCACTTGATTGGTGTAAAAATCGAGTCGGCGCATGACGGCGCTGCTTGGCGGTGTGATCTCCAAATCGAAGGACAGGCAGTTCTGGTAGTCATCCGAAACCGGGCAAAGGTGGGCGTCGTTAAAGCTGTCCCAAACAGGCTCGCTGTATTGGTAGGCAGTGGTGTGGCGTATGGAGAATTTCATTGGGGAGAAGTAAAACGTAGGGGCTTCACTTGTGAAGACCGCCATTTTGTAGGGGCTTCACTTGTGAAGACCGCCATTTCGTAGGGGCTTCACTCGTGAAGACCCCCATTTTGTAGGGGCTTCACTTGTGAAGACCGGCGAGGCAAAGCGAGCTGAAGACAGCGTTTGCCTCGCCTGAGAGGTAGTCGGACCGACAAGAATCAGAGTGACACGGCTACTGTTGTTGCTGCTGAGCAACAATCTCCGTCGCCATATCCAAGCGTGGGTGGAACATGTAGTTGTCAAACATGGCTTTACCGATATCCACGAAACGCTCCTGCAACTGCGTCAGATACTCGTGCAGACCGGATTTGAAGGCATCCTCAATATTGCCAAAGGTCAGATCACTGACGAGACGGCCCGATGCCCGCTCCACCTCGTTCGAATAAAACCCGTGATTGCAGCCCGAGATTCGGTGCAGGTTATTATCCAGGTGCCGGGCACAGAACAGTATCGAGCGGGGGAAGTCCTGATTGAAAATCAAAAAGTCCGACACCTTGAGCGGGTTCACGCTACTCACATAGAGGCTGTGGTAGGCCTCAAAGGCACTGCAAGAGCGCAGGATGGCACCCCACTGCACCGCGTCGATTGCTCCGCCCACATCCTCCACACTGGGCAGCAGGATGTGGTATTTGATATCCAGGATGCGGCTCGTCTTGTCGGCACGCTCCAGGAATTTACCGACCTGCATGAAATAAAAACCTTCCGAGTGCGGGAAGGTCGAATCTGCCATGCCTTGTAAGAGGTGGCTGTAGTCCTGGATTTGTTTGTAGAATTCGTAGGGCCCATCGTCCCAGACTTTCTTGGCGTTATTCGACTTCAGGAAGAGATAGGCTTGGTTGAGACACTGCCACATCTCCGTAGAGATCTGGTCGCGGATCATCCGCGCATTTTCCCGGGCGGCAAACATGCAGGCGATGACCGAGCTCGGGTTGTCACGGTTAAACGTCAAAAAATCCGTCACACTGCGCGAATCCGCCTGCTCGTAGAGCTCATAAAAAAGTTCCTCCTCGCCGGAGGCCCGGATGATCGGTTCCCAGTGCTCCTTGAGCTTGGCATCGTCCAAGGCCTCAAAATCAAGCAACAGCTGCAAGTTGACGTCGAGTAGACGTGCAATGTTTTCGGCGCGCTCAATGTAGCGGCTCATCCAGTAGAGAGAGTCAGCAACTCGGGATAGCATAATTCATAAGTTTCAATCGGTTATTCGTCGGAATAAAGCACCCAGGTGTCTTTACTCCCGCCGCCTTGGGAGGAGTTGACCACCAGCGAACCCTTCCGCAGCGCCACGCGGGTGAGACCGCCGGGCACGATAGAGGTCTTTTCCCCACAAAGAATGTAGGGCCGCAGGTCGACGTGGCGACCCTCAAAATCCTCGTCGCACCATGTGGGGTGACGGGAGAGCGAGATCGGCGGCTGGGCAATAAAATTGCGCGGGTCTGCCTTGATGAGCCCACGGAAGTCTTCGACCTCCTGCTTGGTCGCCTTCGGCCCGATCAGCATCCCGTAACCGCCCGCCTCGTTGGCCGACTTCACCACGAGCTGATCGAGGTTGTCCATGATGTATTTGAAGTGCTCATCCTCCGACGCAAAAAAGGTCTCCACCTGTCCGAGGATCGGCTCCTCGCTCAAGTAGAAACGAATCATCTCCGGAACGAAGGCATAAATCAATTTGTCGTCCGCGATACCTGTTCCGATCGCATTGGCAATATTCACATTGCCGGCACGCAGGGCGTTGATCAGCCCCGGCACCCCCAGCATCGAATCCGGACGAAAGACGCTGGGATCAATAAAGTCGTCGTCGATCCGGCGGTAGATCACATCGACCTGCTGCAAGCCCTGGGTCGTGCGCATGTAGACTTTAAAATCACGCACCACCAGATCGTTGCCTTCAACGATCTCAATCCCCATCTGACGGGCAAGAAAGCAGTGCTCGAAGTAAGCCGAGTTGAAATGTCCGGGCGTGAGCAGGACGCAAACCGGATTCTCTTTATTGTTGGGTGCGACATACTGAAGCATTTTCAGCAGTTCCTCCGAGTAGTTCTCCACCGGACGGACGCCCGCCACCGGAAAGAAGTTTGGAAAAGCCCGCTTCATGGCCTGCCGGTTTTCCAACAGATAGGAGACCCCGGAGGGACACCGCGCATTGTCCTCCAACACCAAGTAATTACCCCTGTCATCGCGGATCAGATCCGTGCCACAAATGTGGATGTAAATATCCTTGGGCAACTCGATGTTCATGAACTCTCGGCGGAAGTGCTTCCCCGAAAGAATGTAACTCGCCGGAACGATGCCCTCTTTGATGATGCGCTGCTCTGAATAGACATCCTTCAGAAACATATTGAGTGCCTGAATACGTTGGGTCAGCCCGCGCTCCAGAAAAGCCCATTCCGATTTCGGAATGATCCGGGGCATCAGATCAAAGGGGAAGATCTTCTCCGTGCCCTCGTCTTCCCCATAGACGGTGAAGGTGATCCCCTGGCGCAGGAAGGACAGGTCGACAGCCTGCCGCTTTTGTTCGTAGTTCTCCGCCGTCAGCGTCTTGAAACGCTCGTAAATAGCCCGGTAGTGCGGGCGCACCGCACCGCTCTCATCGAACATTTCATCGAAAAATCCGTCGTTGGTATAGTCGTTAAAAAACATGGGGGCTGTCATGGGTTGGCTTAAGTTGTTCACCCGAGTCATTTCGAAATTTTCAGGCATGGGAAGCAAGGCTAATACCAAAACCCAAGCGAAGAGTAGAAAACATCCATAGAATCTTGAAGCGCGAGCAAGCTCGCATCTCGCGCATAACCTTACCTGAAACCGCCATTCTCGCAATCGTAGTGTCGGAGCTCGCCTCCGGCCCCGTCAGTGTCGGTCGCGTAGTGTCGGAGCTCGCCTCCGGCCCCGTCAGCGTCGGTCGCCTGTCTCGCCAAGACCCGTGACGTTTAAGTTCGAGCCCACCAAAGTCCCCAGCCAATCACTCGCACCAGCAAATTTCTCGTAAAGAACACTGGTCAAGGCACCCGGGCCGCCTCAAGCTACCACCCAATTACCAACAACTATGTCCTTTTCACCCGAAGATCCGCCCACCGGCACCGAGTTTATCGAGCAAACCCTGGCCGCCCCGGAAAATGCCGAAGAGTCAGCCCTGCGCCCGCTCTCCTTCGACGACTTTGCCGGACAAGCCAAGACGCTGGAACGTCTCAAGGTCATGGTCGGCGCTGCCCGCGACCGCGGGGAACCGCTCAACCACATCCTGCTCAGCGGCCCCCCCGGCCTCGGTAAGACCACCCTCTCCCTCATTCTCGGCAACGAAATGGGGACCAAGGTCAACATTACCTCCGGCCCAGTCATCGATAAACCCGGCGACCTCGCCGGATTGCTGACCAACCTCAACGAGGGCGACATCCTCTTTATAGACGAAATCCACCGTATTCCCAAGACGGTGGAGGAATATCTTTACTCAGCGATGGAGGACTTCCGCATCGACATCATGATCGATCAGGGCCCAAACGCCCGCAGCGTGCGGCTCAACTTGCCGCGCTTCACGCTACTCGGCGCCACAACCCGCATGGGTCTGCTCACAGCGCCCCTGCGCAGCCGCTTTACCCTGCAATCGCGCCTCAACTACTACGATCACGCCGTGCTTCAGGGCATCATCGAGCGCACCTGCGGCATTTACGGCGTCTCTTTCGAAAAGGAGGGCGCCGCCGAAATCGCCCGCCGCGCCCGGGGCACACCGCGCATCGCCAACAACCTCGTCAACTTCTGCCGCGACTACGCCCAGCAGCGTGGCAACGGCACCATCACGCAAGCCAGCGCCGCCGCCGCCCTCGAACTACTCGAGATCGACAAACGCGGTCTCGACGAGATGGACAAGCAAATGATGCGCGTCATGGCCGAGAATTACCGCGGCGGCCCCGTCGGCCTCGGCACCGTCGCGGTAGCCGTTGGCGAAGAAGCCCACACACTGGAGGAAGTGCACGAGCCCTTCCTCATTCAGGAAGGCTATCTCCAGCGCACCGCCCAGGGCCGCGTCCTCACCGAAAAAGGCTGGCATATCACCGGCCTCGAGTTCCCAGAAGGCTCCCAGGGCGAATTACTTTAGATACTCCGAAAGTAACCCAGTAAATCCACCCCCGATAGCCTTATATTTTATAACCTGATAATAAATTTCAGACTTGCATTGCTTTCTTTTATGAAATTCCATGAAATCATGAGAAGATTGGTAAGAAAAGATTGTCCTGCCATCTACCACGCGATGAGTCGGGTCGTCGGGGGCGAGATGCTGTTGAAAAATCGGGAGAAGGAGGTTTTGCGCAAAATGCTCTGGCAGATAGCGGACTTTTGCGGGGTGGAGGTGCTGACTTACTCCATCATGAGTAACCACTTCCACATTCTGGTGCGGGTGCCCGAAAAGGAACGTGCGGTCTCCGACGCGGAACTTTTGCGTCGCTTTAAAGTGCTCTACCCGAAACCAACAAAGTATCAAACCACCTCGTTTGCGCGACTGGAAACAGCGCTGCGCGAGGGCACAGAAGATGCCGCGCAGTTCCGCGACCAGCTTCTCGCGCGCATGCACGATCTTGCCGCTTTCATGAAAACCCTGAAACAACGTTTCTCCATCTGGTATAACCGGAATCATGATGGTCGCCTGGGAACTTTGTGGATGGAGCGCTACAAGAGCGTGCTGGTGCAGGGCGACGGAAATCCACTGCAGACAATGGCGGCTTACATTGATCTGAATCCGGTGCGCGCCGGTTTGGTCGATGACCCGAAAGATTACCGCTGGTGTGGCTATGCGGAGGCGGTCGCTGGCGTAAAGCGGGCGCAACTCGGTATAGAAAGGATTTGGGCGACCTACGCGGATGGATCGCGGCGGGAGGGCGATGCGGCCAATCTTAAATCGGCTTTAGCGGCGCATCGAAGTCTGATTTTTGGCAAGGGTGCGTCCCCATGGACTTGCCGGGGTAAGATAATTGATCGCGAGACTGCGGAGAAAGTTCTTAACGAACAAAAGGGCGAGCTTCCGCTTTCGGTCGTGCTGCGTTGCCGAATACGCTATCTCACCGATGGAGCGGTTTTAGGTTCGGCAGAGTTCGTTCGCGGCTTTGCGAGCGCCTGGCAAATCAACCGCAAACGGCAGTATCCGGTCAAAATGGAACATGCCAGGGGCGCTCCCTGGGGTGATCTCGCCGTCATCAACAGGATGCGACGGAAGCGGTTTGGTTAGATACCGTGGTCTATTTAAATTGACTTCCCAAGCGGCTCTGCCACTTATGCCGCCTCTTATTGACTATCCCGCCGATCTTTAGCGGCGGGTTTTTTATTTCAAAACAACGTTTCCGTCCGACCGAGCACGTATTTGCCGCATTCGTGTGCCGGTGCCCGATTAAGCTTTTCCTACACATGAACGCTAAAAACATCCGTAATATCGCCATCATTGCCCACGTCGATCATGGTAAAACCACCCTTGTGGACTGCCTGCTTCGCCAAAGCGGCACCTACCGTGAGAATCAGAAAGTGGAAGAACGCGCCATGGACTCGATGGATCTTGAGCGCGAAAAAGGCATCACCATTAAGGCGAAAAACCTCGCCGTGAAATGGACCAATCCGAAGGACGGGGAAATTTACACAATCAACATCGTCGATACTCCCGGTCACGCGGACTTCGGCGCTGAGGTGGAACGTGTGATGAAGATGGTCGATGGCGTGCTGCTTTTGACCGATGCCGTCGGTGGCCCACAGGCTCAGACCCGCTGGGTCCTTCGTAAAGCCCTCGACCAAGGGCTGAAAACTATTTGTGTCGTGAACAAAGTCGATCGACCTGCCTCGCGGCCCGACTGGGTCCGCGACAAGGTGCTCGAACTCTTCCTCGATCTGGATGCGGACGAGGATCAGTTCAATGCACCCTTCCTTTTCGGTTCCGCGCTTATGGGCTTTGCTGACCGCACGGTCGACGGTCCACGCGAAGACATGTCGGCTCTCTTTGAAACCATCATCGAGCGTATCCCCCCACCCGTCATCGAAGCGGGCGAATTTCGCACCTTGGTCTCCAATATTGATTGGGATGACTACGTGGGCCGCATGGCAATCGGCCGTATTTTATCCGGCGAAGTCAAAGTGGGCCAGACCATCTTCGCTCTGCGCAAAGACGGTCGGCGGGAACGGGTCAAGGTGAAGAAAATGAAAAGTTTCTCCGGTGCCGGTAACACCGACGACGTAGCGGAAGCTGTTGCGGGTGATATCGTCGGCTTGGCTGGATTCGACGAGGTCGATATCGGCGACACGCTGGCCGCCACACAGGAGGCCGAAGCCCTGCCGTTCGTGGAGATCGATCCGGCCACCGTGCAGATGGAGTTTTCGGTTAATAATGGACCGCTCGCGGGCAAAGACGGTAAGAAAGTGACGTCCCGTCAGATCCGCGAACGCCTGGTCCGCGAAACGCAGTCCAACATCTCGATCAGCATCGAAGATACGGACGATGGCACCCGTTTCCTTGTCAACGCGCGCGGTGCCATGCAAATCGCGGTGCTTGTCGAGACGATGCGCCGCGAGGGCTTCGAAGTGCTTGTCTCCCGCCCGACGGTGCTTTACAAGGAAATCGACGGCACCCGCTGCGAACCGTTTGAGCAAGTCTGGGTGGAAGTGCCGGAAGAACATCTCGGCGGCGTCATGGAAAACCTGAGCAAGCGAAAAGGCAAGGTGACCAATATGGAGCACCACAATGCCGGAGTGACCGTGGAAGCCGAAGTGCCGACACGCGGACTGATTGGTTTCGAGAGCGACCTGGTGACAATGACATCGGGCCACGGTGTGATGAGTCACTCCTTCCTCGATTACCGTCCGCTTTGTGGCGAGATAGTGACCCGCCAGACGGGCACGCTTGTCAGCATGGAAATGGGAAAAGCGATGCCCTACGCACTGGATATGATACAAAATCGCGGCAAGCTTTTCGTGGCCCCCGGTGAGGAGGTTTACGGAGGCATGATCGTGGGCGAAAATCCGCGTAAGGAGGATATGCCGGTCAATCCGGCGAAGGCCAAGCAACTCGACAACATGCGCGCCAGCGGCTCCGACAAGGGCATTCAGCTCGCTCCTCCCGTCAAGTTTTCCCTGGAACGCGCCATCGAATACATCGCCAACGACGAACTCGTTGAAGCAACGCCGAATTTTCTCCGTATGCGCAAACGCATCCTCGACGAAAACGTCCGCCGCAAGATGGCGAAGGCGGCGAAGGCTTAGGCTGAAAAGGGAAAGGTCACCGGCCCGTCGTAGCCGTCCTGCTGATCTTCCACGACCACGTTGGAGCGGACACCGCCGCGCCCGCGCCAGATCGTCTCCAGCCGGGCCCAGCGCGGCTCGATTGCGGCGTTGAGATCGGCAAAGATTTGATTCGTCGCCGCCTCGAAGAAAATGCCCTTGTTGCGGAAGCTGTGCAGGTAGAGCTTCATTGCCTTTAGCTCAATGCAGACTTTGTCGGGTACGTAACTGTAAACCACGGTCGCATAGTCGGGATGCCCTGTCATCGGGCAGGTGGAAGTGAACTCCTCCTGGATGTGCTGGATGGTGTAGTTGCGCTCCGGATTCGGATTGGGAAAGGTTTCGATGTCCATGCAGGAGAGGTTGCCGGGCTTTTACAGAAATTCAACTCATTCAGTGCGGGATGTGGGATTTGGGATGCAGGAAGCGAGATGCGGGGTATGTTTTGTGGCGTGTCCGCTTATCGGACGCCCTGACGGTCATCTCGGCATCCGGACTCGGCGCGAGGCCGACCTTGCCAGAGGCGCTCGCAAGCGAGCACGCCACGAAACATACCCCTCAGATCTGAACTGTGGGCTTGCAGGTCGTGCTCGCACCGACAGTTTTGCAGCGATGCCCGCTCCTGACACTCCTTCCGGCTTGCTTACTCTGGTTGCCGCGCCGATTGGCAATTTGGGTGATGTGACGTCGCGCGCCATCGAGACCCTTAAAAATGCTGATATTATTGCCTGCGAGGATACCCGGATAACGGGTAAGCTGCTCAACAAACTGGGGATCGAGAAATCGGCACCTCTTCTTTCTTACCGCGAGGAAAATGAAATCCATCTGGCGGGCCAACTGGCTGACAGGATTGCGGTCGGTGAGCGAGTCGCCCTGATCGCCGATGCTGGCATGCCAGCCATCAGCGACCCCGGATTTCGGCTGGTTCGCGAGTGCCGGGGGCGGGGCCTCCCGGTGACGGCGGCACCTGGCATGACAGCTGCCACGACTGCGCTGGCTCTCTCGGGGCTACCGAGCGACGGCTTTCTCTACGTGGGCTTCCTTCCGCCCAAACGTGCGGCGCGGAAGCGCTTTTTTGAGAAATATCTGGATTTCGAATACACTTTGGTTGTTTACGAATCCTGCCACCGGATCGGCAAGTTTCTCGATGATCTGGTCGACGTAATGGGGGCGGAGCGCTGTATCAGCGTGGGGCGCGAACTCACCAAGCTGCACGAGACGGTGCACAGCGGGCCGGCCGCCGAGGTTCGTGACCGGGTAGCCAGCAGAAGCCAAAAAGGCGAATTTGTTGTGACCATCGCCAAACAGGGTTTTACGCTGGAAGCATCCAACCTGAAAACGGTCTAGCGCTCCAGCCCGGGCACGCTTTGCGCTTTTCGCTGACTGATCGGTGGGCCGAGGACTTCACCGTAGACAAAGGCAGCACGCGCCGCGTTGGGCGAACGAAGGTTTTCGATGACTGAGCCCCGGAAGAGCGCTCCGCCTGCTGTGGTCGATGCGGGCTCTTTTTTTGCGTGTGGATCCTGTCTCGCCTCGGACTGTTTTTTGAGTTTTTCGGCCTCTTGCTTGGTCGCCTCAATTTTCTCGAGGCGTTCTTTCATCTCCTTATCGTAAATATCGTCGGAAACTTCCCAGGAGAAGGCGGCGTCGGAAGAGCGTGCTTCCGGGGCCGGGCTGCGGGATACGGGATACGGGTTGCGGGATACGGGATCCGGGTTGCGTGATTCGGGATCCGGGTTGCGAGATACGGGATCTGCCGGGCGCGGACGTCGTAGTTCAGTTTCTTCGCGGCGCTCGCGGAGTCGACGATCCGCTTTGGATTCGTTGCGTTGGGCCGATTCGCGGGTGAGTGGTTGGGCAGTCTCGCCCTGCTCCGCTTGGCGTCGCTCCCTAATTTTGCGGCGGATTTCTTCCTGTATCCGGCGCTGACGCTCGGCCGCCTCGGGATCCTCTCCTTTGCGGGGGCGCTGCTCCTGACCGGGCACGTCCTCATCCTGTGACCTCTTCGAGAACATATTCCCGAAGAAGTAGATCGCCGCGAAAATCAGCGGGACGAGGATTTCGAAGATATCCATGGGGAAATTAGAATTAAGAAAGAAAAAATAGAAGAGAATTTAGAGAGCAGAGTCGGCTCATTTCTTATTTCTCAATTCTTCTTTCTACTTTCTCCTCTAGTTCTTTTCGTCACCTTTCGAGATGGAGTCGCGCATGTCGGTATCGGCCTTGATGTTGTTCAGACGGTAGTAGTCCATGACGCCGAGATTGCCGGAGCGGAAGGCTTCGGCGAGAGCGAGCGGCACTTCGGCTTCGGCCTCGACGACCTTGGCCTGCATCTCTTCGACGCGGGCCTTCATTTCCTGCTCCAGGGCGACGGCCGCAGCACGGCGCATTTCGGCCTTAGCTTGGGCCACATTCTTGTCGGCCTCAGCTTGCGATTCCTGAAGCTGGGCACCGACGTTTTGGCCGACGTCCACATCGGCGATATCGATGGAAAGAATTTCGAAGGCGGTGCCCACGTCCAAACCGCGTTGCAGCACGACTTTGGAAATCGAGTCCGGTGATTCGAGGACGGTCTTGTAAGAATCCGCCGAACCGATGGTGGTGACAATCCCCTCCCCGACTCGGGCGATGATGGTTTCTTCCAGCGCACTCCCGACATAGTTGTCGAGATTGGAGCGCACGGTGACACGGGCCCGGGCTTTGACTTGGATGCCGTCTTTAGCCACACCATCGATGGTGGAGCGACCGCCCTCGGCAGCGGGGCAATTGATCACTTTGGGGTTAATGGAAGTGCGGACCGCTTCGATAACCGACTTGCCGGTTCCCTTGGTCGCAAGATCGATTGCGCAGGCGCGTTGCCAGTCGAGGGCAATATTCGCTTTATCGGCGGCGATGAGTGCCTGCACGGTCTGAATGACATCCCCTTCCGCGAGGTAGTGCGCTTCCAGATCGTTGGCACTGATTTCGATGCCGGCTTTCACTGAAGTAATGCGGGCATCCACAATAACCGAAGTGGGCACACCCCGCAGACGCATCGCCACGAGCGTGGGGAAACCGACAGGCGCTCCGGCAAGCAAAGCACGCAGCCAAATACTGAAGAAAGAAATGATGATGAACCCACCGATAAGAAGGATGAGTCCGAGAATGGCAGCCAATCCGAGCTGCCAGCCTGCGAGGGCCAGAGGGAGTTCAAGGAGATTTAGGATGTTCATAGTTTTTTGATGATGAGTTTAAAGTTGTCCTGATCGGCTACAATTATCGGCGTCTCGGCCTCAATATAGCCATCCTGGGAATGAGCTTGGTAACTCTCGCCGTTAATTGCAACCTTTCCGCTGGGATTGAGGCGAGTTAATGCCACGCCCTCCTGCCCGACGACGGAATCCTCCGCTTGGGCCTGGTTGGAGTGGCCTTTGACCGACGATTTCAGAAAAAAAGCGTTCCCCAATGAGGTGCGTGCCAGGAGCTTAAACTCAATATAAACGAGTAATCCCACGGCAAGCACCGAGACGAGGAAGGTGAGGATTGCACCGCCCGCGCCGAATTCGGATCCGGCAAGCCAGGTGGCGATAACAATACAGATTCCGGCGACGAGCCCCATGATGCCGCCAGGTAGGATTACCTCAAAAAAGACGAGGATGAGCGCAGCTGCGATCAATGTGATAATGGTTGTCATGTGAGGTCCTCCTCGACCACCAGGCCGAAATCGGCCGCCCGTTTAACGCGGATGCGGCTACCGTGTTCAATCGTCCCAAGGGCGGCACGCGCGTCGTAGCGCTGCCCCTCGATTTCGACGCGGCCGGAGGGGAAAAGGTCTGTGACCGCCGTGCCAGTGCTACCTGCGGACGGCCAGCGCGCATCGCGCTCCGCACGGAGTGCCTGCCCATCGCCACCAGCCGCGTCTGCCAGAACAAGCCGCCGGCCCATCCAGGAGGTGGGGAACATCCGCGAAGCGATGATAGCTCCGACCGCCGCGATCGACATGCCGAAGACGAGATTGACGAGGGGCTCTGCCACGAGCTCAGGGGAAATCGTAATCGGCTCGCCCGGCCAGATATCGACCATCGCCCAGAGAAGCGACCCAAGAATTAAGCCAAGGCCAGTGAGCGCGAAGACGAACATTCCTGGAAAAAAGAAAAGCTCCACGAGCACGAGAATGACCCCCAAAGCAAAAAAGAGAATCGGCTCGTTACCCGCCAGCCCGGCAATATACTGTGAGATAAAGAAAATCCCGAGCAGGACGATACCTCCGATGCCGAAAAAGCCGAAGCCGGGCGTTTTGAATTCGAGGAAGAGGGCCAGCAAGCCGATGCCCAGAAGCGCCGGCGCAAAGCTATTCATCCACTTGGCCAAAACTTCAGAGTAAGTCAGATCAAAATCGCGGATCAGGTAGTTTTCCGGGCCAAAGCGCTCGTCAAGGAGTGCCTCCACAGAGCTATGAATACCGGCACCGAGGAGCGGCGCGGGAGGTTCGCCGTATTCCTGCATGGCCTCCCGGGCAGTCAGGGTGAGCAGTTCACCGGCGGGCTTAATGACTTCGCCGTCGATCTCGAGCTCATAATCCGCATCGAGCATGGCGCGAATCACCTCGGAGCGGTGCGGGTAGTCCTGTGTAATTGCGCGAATATTGGCGCGGAGATAACTCTCGATTTTCATGCGCGCCGTCTCCGGCACATCCTGTCCGCCGCCCTGAATAACAGCGGAAGCACCGATCTTTCCCTGCGGTGCGAAATAAATTTCCTGGGTTGCGGCCGCAATGAAGGAGCCCGCCGAAATGGCATCGACATTCACGAAGGTAGCGGTAATGCCCTCGAATTTGGCGAGCATCTCCATCATTTCGAGCGTGTAGTCAACACGTCCGCCCGGGGTATCCATGTCGAGCAGGACCATATCGACGTCGTTGGCGATGGCTGCCTTAAGTCCGCGGCGAAGGATGTAGAGATTCGGTTTACTGATGGCGTCGGTGATCGGGATGACGTAGACGTCGATCACATCGCCGGTGGTATGCGGCGGCAGCTCCGCTTCGTCGGAAGCCTGCGGCTCTGGCGCAGAGTTGGTCTCCGAATTGGAGACCGATTCGGTTTCGGAGGTTTTCTGTGCTTCTGCGTTTCCCGAGTTTGAGGCAGTGTCTTCAGGCACGTCTGATTCCTGAGCATTCAGACAAAGGCCCGAGAGGAAGAAAAGAAGTAATACCAGAAGAGGGGGCAACCGCATGAGCGTAATCAGTAGCCGACTTTTACGGGAAAGCAAGTCCTTCGAAGTGAGGCACTACCTTTTGATTTTGCAGCGATCGTGGCGTGCTCGCTTGCCATTTCGACAAGCTCACAGCCCTTAGTTTATCAAAGGGCGAGCGCCTCCGGTCGTTGTCGGCATCGCCGAGATGCTGGCTTGCGATGACGTCGGGGCGTCCGCAAGCGGACACGCCACGAGGCTTCGGACACAGTCGACCCGCCAAGTTTCCGCTTTATTCATCCGCCAAAGCGGTGCATAGAGGAATCCATGGAAATGATCGATTACAAGGGCGTGGCCCTGCACCGGTGGACCTGCGGGCCTTCCACCTACCTGGCTCGCCCGGAGTTGGGGGCACGGCTGATGAACTGGAACCTGAAAATGGCGGACGGCTCGGTGCGCGATGTCATCCACTGGCCCGAGGATGCCGACATGGACGCCATGGCTAAAGTCCGCGGCGGCAACCCGATTCTCTTCCCGTTTGCCGCCCGGACATACCACGCAGGAAAAATCGGCCAATGGAAGGACCCGGGCAAAACGGTCCGGCCCATGCCGATGCATGGCTTTGCAAGGGGTGGGCAGTTCGAAATCACCGCTGCGGACGCAAGCGGCTTTACCGCCGAGTTCAAGCCCGATGCCACTGCGGTGGAGGCCTATCCATTCAATTACTGCTTTACCGTGCGCTATGTCTTCGAGGCGATCTCGTTCAAGGTCTATCTGCGTCTCGACAATCTGGGCGACGAGCCGATCCTGTGGTCGGCGGGCCACCACTTTTACTTCACCCTACCCTGGCACGACGGCCTGCATCGCTCGGACTACCGCTTCGAGATTCCAGCAAAAAAATGCTTCACCCACGCCCCGGACGGCTCGCTTTTGCCTGTGCCGAAAGGCTGGGAGCGGGACACATCCTTCGGCAACCCGGAAAACAACGACCGCATTTACACAAGACTGAAAGGCGACACCGCGACCTTCGGCCCGAACGGCGGGGAAGAGGACATCGGCATCCGCATCCTCAGCGACTCCGACACCTACTCCACCTGGAACGCATTCGTCGTTTGGACCGAATCGACCGGCAGCCCCTTTTACTGTGTCGAGCCCTGGATGGGCCCGCCGAACAGCCCCGAGCACAAAAAAGGCCTTCACGCCGTGAGCGGCGGTGCCAGCGCCACTTTCGGCGTGGAAGTGGCGTTGTTGTGATCCCGCATCTCGCATCCCGTCACCCGCATCTCGCATCCCGTCACCCGTATCTCGCATCCCGTCACCCGTATCTCGCACCCCGCATCCCGCGTCCCGCATCCCGAAATAATACGCTCGAAATAAGCGTCTCAGTTGTCACATTTCCTAACTCATCATGAAAATCATCATTATAGGTGCCGGGGAAGTCGGCCACAATCTGTGCACGACGCTCGCTGCGGCAGGGCATGACGTTTCCCTGATTGAGGAATCGGCCGAGCGTTGCGAAAAGCTGGATGAAGAGCAAAACGCCCGCATCGTCAACGGCAATGGCAGCTCGGCCCGCCAACTGGTCGATGTCAACGTGGACAAGTGCGACGCATTCCTTGCCATGACGAGTGACGACCGCACGAATGTCATCTCCTGCTCCCTGGCCAAGGGACTCGGCGCAAAAAACACCATCGCCCGCATCCACGATGAGACTTTCAGCGATAACTCGGTGATCAATTACCAGCTCCACTTCGGCATCGACTTACTGGTCAATCCGGAGGCGATCTGCGCCGTGGAACTGGCCAAAGAGATTCGCAACGCCGGTCGGGTGGCCGTGGAAAACTTCGCCCGGGGGCAGATCGAGGTGCAGCAGCAGCGGGTGGCCTCCGGTTCGCGCCTCACCGGGAAGCCACTGAAAGTTCTCAAGCTCGATCCACGGGTGCGGATCGGCTATATTCAACGTGACGGAAAGTCGGAAGTCGCCGGAGCCGGGAGCTCGCTGAAAGAGGGCGATGTTGTCACGCTCTTCGGGCACCCGGAGGTTCTCTTTGCCCTGCGCGAGCGATTTGACCCGAAGCACAAGATCGAACTGGCCCGCGTCGTTCTTTTTGGCGGTAGTGAGACCGCCATCAGCCTGATCCGGCTGCTGACGAACCCGCGCTTTAAAATCCGCGTTATCGAAAAAGACCCGGAGAAATGCCGTGCTCTGGCCGAGCGTTTCCCCAATATTACCGTGATTCATGGCGACGGCACGTCACTGCGCCTGCTGGAAGAGGAACAAATCGGCAGCGCGGACTATTTCGTAGCCTGCACAAAGGACGACGAGGAAAACATTCTGACTTGCCTGCAAGCTGCCAAGCTGGGGGCCAACCATGTACAACTTGTTATCAAC
>JAAAPI010000385.1 GCA_009908325.1 Verrucomicrobiota bacterium
ACCCTGTTTTATTTCCAAAACAATATCATCCCTTCTGCGGTTGAACTCGCAGACCAGCCTTCTGATCATCGCCTCAAAAGCATCTTGTCCAGGATCTGAACGAAAGGCTGAAGTATCCAGAGACTGCATCCAAAAAGTCAGGGCCGAAAAAGTGTCTGCGCGATTGAAAACCAATAAGGCGGTCAACAACTTCAAATACTTCTTGAAACAGCCAACGACCCCGATCTGGGGGAAGAATTCCAGCAGGACCTAAAGTCGAATGTTAAAGATCTACGTTTACTAGACTCGGAAATAATGGAGCTGGAACACAGAATAGATTTTCTGAAGACCGAAATTTACGATCCAAAAACGGTGATTGAAACGCTTAGTTCCCTGAATTCGATCCTAGATCGGCTGCCATTTAAGAAGCAACACGAGCTTCTGTCTCTCCTTATCTGTCATTTTGCGGGTTAAAATGTACCACCTTTTTGCGGGTCAAAGTGTACCACCCTGGGATGTGTTTTTCATGTTGATTGAGGATTGGTTTGTCGAGCCCGGATATCGGTCTACTTTATTCATTTGTTCCCCTAGCGGGGGTCTGGGGGCGGCAATGAGCCCCCAGTCGCATGATTAGTCAAGGGTCCGATTTGCAGCCTCTTTCATTCGGTAGCTTTTTCCTTTGATTTTGATGAGGTTTGCGTGGTGCAGGAAGCGGTCGAGTATGGCGGTTGCGGCGGGCACGTCGCCGATGAGTTTGCCCCATTCCTCCAGGGGCCTGTTGGATGTCATCATGGTGGAGCGCAGCTCGTAACGGCGCATGATAATCTCGAAGAGGTATTCGCCGGATTTTTGGGGGAGCTGCTTGATGCCCATGTCGTCGATGATGAGCAGGTCGCATTTGAGGTAGCGTTTCATGGTGCGCTCGTGTTTTTGATCGTGCCCGTCCTCGCGCAGGTCGGCGAGTATGTCGAATATGGAGCGGTAGAGGACGACTTTTCCGGCCTTGATCAGCTCGTGCCCGATGGCCTGCGCCAGGTGGCTTTTGCCGACTCCCGGAGGGCCGACGAGGAGGACGTCCTCGCTGCGGTCGAGGAAGGTTCCGGCGGCCAGGTCATGGATCTGTCTGCGATTGATCGAGCTGTTGAAGCTGAAGTCGAAGCTGTCCAGGGTCCGTTTTTCGCGGAAGGCGGCGGTCTTGGTCCGGCGCTCGATCATGCGCTGGCGGCGCACGTTCAGCTCGTCCTGCAAGAGCAGTTCGAGGAACTCGAGGTGGTCGAGGTTGTTGCCGCGGGCTTCGCGAAGGCGGAGGTCCAGGCTGGAGGCCAGTCCGCTCAGGCGGAGTTTGCGGAGGGTGTGTTGGAGGTTTGGATCGATCATATCTGTGTTGTGTCGGTTTAGTCGAACAGTCCGCTGGTGGCGGCGACTGCGTCGTAGGTGTTCGGGTTGCGGATGAGTTCGTGCTGTTGCAGGAACGAAAAGACCTCCTGCTCCTGCGGGTCTTCGATCCACAGGCGCAGTTCCTTGAGGGTGTATTGGCCGTGGATGCAGGCTTTTCGGGCCGCTTCGTTGACCCGATCGCGCGGATACTTGCCTTTGAAGCGGAGCAGGCCTTGCAACTTGCGCAGGGCTCCTTCCTTGTTCGAGGCGATCAGCCCGTCGGCCCAACGCACTGCGTGTTCGCCCAAAGGGATCACCTTCAGCCTTTGGCCGGCCAGCGATTCGGGGACGTTGCCCGGACAGCCGCCGACTCCCAGCACCTCGGTATAGCGCCCCTTCGGCAACCGGCAATGCACGGCGATCCGCTCCATCTTCAGATTGAAGGCCCGGACCATCGTACCGTCCCAGCGAGCCCAGACCTCTTTGCCCGCATACTCGTGCGGCACGTGGTAGTAGGCGCCTTTGAGCTCCACATAGCCGTCGCGGTGTACCCGGCGCGGGGCTTCCTCGAAGCAGGGGAACAGACCGTCCGGGAGTGCCCGGAGGGCCTTTTTCTCGGCTTCTTCGAAGTGGGTGCCGACCTGCCGCTTGGTCGTGCCGTGGATACGCTTGTCGGCGACGTTCGCGGTCCACCAGCGCAGATGCTCGTTGACCTCGGCCAGGCTACCGAAGCGCTTGCCCTTCAGAGCGTTGTTTTTGACGTATTTGACGCCCGCCTCGACCTTACCCTTGTCCGTGGGCGTATAAGGGCGCGCAGGCAGGATCGCAGTGCCGTAGTGCGCGGCGAAGTCCCGCAGCTTCGGGTTCAGTTCCGGTTCATACCAGTCGCCCTTGATCACCGCGGCCTTGAGGTTGTCCGGAACCAGTCGTTCCGGAACGCCGCCAAAGCACCGGAAGGCGTTCTCCAGGCTCCGCAGGAAACTCTCGGTGTTCTGGCTCAGAACCGCCTCGACGTAGGCTTTGCGGGAGTGGCTCAAGGTCACCAGGAGAATATGCACCTTTTTCCGTCGCCCGTCCTCGCCGATCGGCAAATAAAGTGTGCCGTAGTCGATCTGTGCTTCCTGCCCCGGCTCGCACTCCATGCGGTAAATCCGCTTGGCCGTGTCCACATCCAGGGACTGAACGAAGCGATACACGCTGTGATACGAGCCCTCAAAGCCGTGTTCCACGCTCAGATCGTGGCGGATCCGCTCAATGCTCAAACCCGACTCATACCATTCCGCGACCTGGTTGCGGTAGGGCTCACAAGCACTTACCGGTCCCTGTTTCCCGGTTTGCGGGTTGGTACATTTTGAATCCCTGACATAACGCTTTACCGTGGCTCGGTGGACGCCCAGCTCACGCGCTATCTGACGTTCGGACCATCCCAGCTCGCACAGGGAGATAATTGATTTTTGAAGTTCCACTTTGGTGATGTTGGCCATCCCAAAAGTGGTACATTTTCACCCGCAAATTACTGGTACATTTTGCCCGCAAATTGACATCTTGGTCTCTTAAGAAAACATTCACAAACACATCTGAGATCTTTGCTTCTGCGCAGAGGTCTAGCCATGCCCACTGACCATTAGGGTTAATTTCAAAAAACACCCATTCGTCCGCTTTATTTATAGCGAAATCGATGGCAGCAAAACGGAGACTATACTTAGCGAGGATTTTTGTTATTGCACTTCGGATATTATCAGGAATCGAAACGACTTCGTAACGAACGTCTGACATGTTATCGCGTCTTATGTCTAATCGCTGGTCGCCCCTTTGATCATCCGCAGCTAACGAAACTGCGATCATATATTCGTCTAACACAGTGATTCTTACATCGACCACTTTATCTACCATCCGTTGAAATAGAACGGGACAATTTTGAATATCATCTAAGGCGGGCAAGTGACACGGTTGAAAACGCTGTGTATAAATAGAGGAGTCGCCTTCGTCGCTCTCAACATATCCAGAAGCAAGCGGCTTGACTATTACTGGGTCTGAAAAATCACCTATAAAACTAGATGCTTCTGTGCGGCTGTTAGTAACGATAGATTCTGGAACTAGTAGTCCCATTTTTCTTGCAGTAGCAATCTGCTCGATCTTGTGGCTGGCTAGACTGTTATTAGAGGGATGATTGATCCACCGATTCCTAGGTATGTGCGCCAACATGCCCTCCAATGCTTCA
>JAAAPI010000341.1 GCA_009908325.1 Verrucomicrobiota bacterium
AAGGTATTGATTGGAGAGGAAAGTTATCTCCCTGCAGAAGACATCTTGTTGGCCGCGCTACGCCTCGCTCCATCCAATACCGACATCTTAATCGCTCTGGGGCAACTCTATCTTCGCATGGAAGATTTCGGCCGTGTTCGCGGCGTCGTCGACACGTTGCGCCGTCTAGGCAGTGATAGGGCCATTCAGGCTGCCAATGGGATTGAAGCTGAGCGGCTCAATCAGCAGCAGGGTGTTGACGAGGCCATGTCCTTCCTGGAAAGCTTAACCAAGGACGCTGCGGCAACTCTTGCCACAAAGATTTCCCTCGTTCGCGCCAGGCTAGGTACCGGTGACACAGCCGGCGCCCTCGCTCTCGCAGAGGAACTTAAACAGGAAACTCCCGACAGCGAGGCGCTGAATGTGGTTCTGGCCGCCGTGCATGTAGCAAACAACAATCTGGACACAGCCGAGGCACTCTATCGCGATCTCCTGGCTGCAAATCCGGCCCGGCCAAAACTATGGCGTGAACTGTCGCGATTGCAAATGAGGCAAGGGGATCGCGAGGCGGCCAAGGCCCTGATTGATAAGGGCCTGAGCCACACGCCGGAAGACGCAGATCTGCTCTGGGCCAAGGCCTCTTTCCAGGAGCGCGACGGGAATATCGACTCAGCAATCGCGATTTACCAGACACTCTACGAAAAGAACTCCAACTCAGTTGTCGTGGCCAACAATCTTGCGAGCTTGCTCGCCACCTATCGCGATGATGAGGATAGCTTGGAGCGCGCCTGGACCATTGCTCGGCGCCTGCGTGACGCCAGTGCACCTGCGCTTCAGGATACTTATGGCTGGATCCTCCATCGACGCGGGAACAGCGCCGAGGCTCTGCCCTATCTCGAAGCGGCGGCACAAGGTCTGCCAAGCGACGCTATTGTTCAGTACCACCTGGGCCAAGTTTACCATGCGCTAGACCGCCCTCAGAAAGCGCTTGTACAATTCCGTACTGCAGTGGAGATCGCAGGCCCAACCGACACTCGGCCCCAGATAGAAGACGCACGAACCTTAGTACAGAGCCTGCAAAACAGTGGCACAACAGAGAACTGAAATACAGCCTTTTCATTGGAAGAAGGCATGAATTGAACCCAGTCCTCTGCCCAGAATATCCTAGTCTTGTGCCCGCCATATTGAAGGGCTCCGGCTAAGGGTGCATTAAAGTTCATTGGCAGATCAGGATGCCTACGATACCTGCAAACGCAAAAGCGGGAGGCTCACAAAGTCAGAACCGGGCTACGATTACCTGATATCTGCAATCTGGCTGGCTTTACGCTCGTCATCGCTGTTAGTGACATGTCTGCTTTGCACGACCAGTGACAATTCGACTCGGATGCAACGAGCCGGGTTCTTGGGATGAATCTTATGTGCAACACAGCAAAAAAAATCACTTGCTATAGATTGCCAATTCCCCTCTGTTTTGCCTTTAAGTGATCTCAATCATGCCGCTAATACGCGATACCTCTTTGCGTTGAGTGTGCTGGAGACAAGATACAAAAGGATCGGAAGTCGTTACATGGAAAGTTTGTCTATTCGCATGACAAAGCTCTTGGTCGTTGCCGTCCTTGTGTCTGCGCTCGGTGCTTGCGGTCTCGCGGTCTGGCCCGACCAAAAGTGAGATCCGTAATCTTGATGGAGAAATCAACGAGACCCAAATCGTTGAAGTGGATGAACGCGTTAACCGTTTGGTTGCGGTTCAACCCAAATCTGGCTTTCCTGATAGTATCCTAAATCATACTTCCTCGACGCTGGGCATAATCCGCCCAGGGGACACTCTCTCTTTTACGATTTACGAAAACGTGGATGAGGGTGTGCTCAGCCGTGGAAATGGCGGGACTTCAACCCTCAACTCGCTCGAGGTTGATGAAGCTGGTTTCATTTTCATTCCATATGCCGGACGAATTCGCGCCGCTGGCAATACAACCGAGGCGTTGCGTCGTATCATTACTCGTAAGCTGGAGACCCTCACACCGGAGCCCCAGGTCTTGGTCCAACGCGCCGCTGGCGACGATGAAACGGTCTCGGTTCTTGGAAATGGCATCGCGGCACAAGGGGTATATCCGATAGAACGATCCAGCCGCAGGTTGATGGAGATGCTGGCCACTGCCGGCGGGATCACGCCCCCCCCCGAGATGACCCGCGTCAAAGTCTTGCGCCATCAACACAAGGGCGAGATCTGGTTTGAGGATGTCTATGACTATCCGGAATACGACCTCAAGCTACACGCAGGGGACCGGATCTTTGTTAACCGTGATCCTCGCGTTTTCACTGTCCTTGGTGCAACCGGAACACAGGCGAATGTTCCCTTTGGAATGAGACAGCTATCAGCGCTACAGGCGGTCGCGCAGGCCGGAGGTCTGAATAGCCAAACGGCCGATCCGACTGGTTTGTTTGTGATACGCAAGCAAGATGCCGAAACTTTGAATAAACTGCTCGGCCGCAACGATTTTGTCGGTGAAAAAAGCGTAATTTACGTGCTCAACCTTGCCGAACCGAACGGTATCCCGCTCGCACAGGATTTTGACATCCGCGATGGTGACGCGATCTACGTGACAGAGGCACCGTTCGTGCAGTGGACCAAAACACTTAACGCAATCACTGGCACCGCAGGCGCAGTTAACACCGTAGAAGCGGTTGGGGACTGAAAAGGCCAACCATTTTGGCCCCATTGACTGAAGCTTGGGCTGGCAATGGTTTTGTCGCTTGAGCGCTTATAAAGGCTGCTCAGTAAGTCCGTTCAAAAACAGCGCCGCCCGATTAAGGTGCTATCCACGTGCACGGTCAACAGGCCGGCTGCCACCAGCGCCATGGCGATATCCCGCCAGATTGTGCGTCGTCTGATAATTTGGGACATCACAGGTGTTTTCAGTTTGGAGGCTCTGGCTCATCCTTCATTGAGCTTATGCGATTTGACTTTAGTATCTCCACCAGTCTCTTTGAGCAGATCGGGACCGCAACCTCAGGCCTGTCATCCATGTGGGAGGCATCTGGTAGTCTTTCATTAAAGCGTTCCGCCTTTAACCTGAGGCATCAGATAAAGACGGAACGCGTGCAACGATTGAGCGGCGCACTGCGTTTCGCGACAATCTGTGATTCAGATTTTTCGCTAAACGCTTTAGTTTATGAATACGACCTGGCCGTCCCTATCCCCCTTGCAGCCGGTCTCCCGCTCCTACGCAGCGGCCTCGGCGGGCTGGCTTGGCTGTGTCGCCGCCAGAAGAAGACTGCGAACGCCTGACCGACCGACGAACTCCTAGAACGGTGCGTAGATTTTCCCGCCCCACTTCATGCTCTCCTTCTGCCAGCCAATGTAAATGACGGCTGAGGTGCACGTGCATTTCAGCTTGATGGCTTAAAGTGTGCGCGCGAACCCCATAATTTGCCGCAACCGAGTTTACCGTGATACCGGGCTCAAGCGTTTCCGCAACAATCCGTGCTTTGGCCTCTTCAGGCCAGCGCCGCCGACCACCCGAGTAGATCACCACACCAAGCGACCTGAGAAACTCCGCCGTAGTCTCCATGGAGAAAATCCTT
>JAAAPI010000090.1 GCA_009908325.1 Verrucomicrobiota bacterium
GATCGGATGTTGGGGGAGCTGGTCCTGACCGGTTTCTTTGCGGCGCAGCCATTTCCGGTAGAAATGGACAGCCGTCATACTGAGCAGGATCAGGCCAATCAAGAAGCGCACCTGCCCGTCGTCCACCCGGCTGAAAACGAAATAACCGACGAGAATACCCGCAATCATCCAGGGAGCCAGTTTGATGATATAGTGCCAATTCGCGTGTCGCCGGTAGACCAGCACCGCAATGATGTCGGCCGATATGAGAATGGGAAGGAGGATCCCGACTGAAGCCTTGGCCGGTAGGGCCAGCGCCATGAGCACAACAGTCAGATTGCCCACGCCGGGCAGGCCACCCTTCCCGAGACCGACGAGAAAGGCCCCGACCGCAATGAGCGTGTATTGCCAAAGTTCAATTTGCAGCATTGGCGACATGGTTGCCTGAGCCAGTCGCTTGGCAAGTGTGTTCCGGTGCTTGCATTTGGCGGTGCTTCGACAAGTCTGCGAATTCATGCGATGGAAATGCATATGCGCCTATGACGGCACGGAATTTGATGGTTGGCAGCGCCAGCCCGGGGGTGCTGCCGTGCAAAATCACATCGAGGCGGCACTTTCGCAGATATTTTCGCGTCCACTCCAGATACAGGGGAGCGGGCGGACGGATGCCGGGGTCCATGCCCGCGGGCAGTGCTTCCATTTCGATGCGGACTGGACGCACAGCCCTGAAAAGCTCATCCGCGCACTGCACTCCATCCTGCCGACATCGATCCGCATCGGCTCGATCCGCGCAGTGGGCGACGATTTTCATGCGCGGTTTTCGGTTACGGGGAAGCGCTACCACTACCGCTACTATTTGGGGCGGGCGGATCCCATGGACGACCGCTACGTCTGGGCCTGCCGGGATCTGCCGGTGGATTTAGCACAAATGCGGGTGGCGGCGGCCTGCCTCGTGGGCACTCACGACTTTACCGCCTACAGTGCGAGCCACGGTAAGGACAATGATCCCAACCCGGTTAAGACGGTGACGCGCCTCGACGTGAAACAGCGGGGCAAGCACGTGCATCTCGAAGTGGAAGGTAGCGGGTTTCTTTACCGAATGGTGCGGAGCTTCGCGGGGGCGCTCTACGCGGTGGGGCGCGGGCGGCTTTCGCCGGAGGATATTCGCATGATCCTGGAGTCGAAGCAGCGCACCCACCGGGTCGTTACCGCTCCGGCCAAGGGGCTCACGCTCGACAAGGTTTTCTACGATTAGCATTTCCTCTCAATCCATAGTTGCGGGCTTCGATTGTCTGAATCATCGTCGTTGCATGGATTTGATTTTAGCTGCATTACTCGGACTTTTATTGGGTGCCGGTATTGTTTATTTCTTACTGAGCCGCAGTCATGGGAAAACCAAGGAAGCGCTGGCGTCTTTGCAAGCCCGCCATACTGCGGAGCTGGAAGGGGCTGACGCGAAACTGCGACTGCTGGAGCAGGCCAGAGATCAATTAAAAGAAAGCTTCCAGGCGCTTTCAGCGGAGGCGCTCTCAAAAAACAACGCCGACTTTCTGAATCTCGCCAAATCGACACTCGAGAAATATCAGGAAGGCGCGAAGGGCGACCTCGAAAAGCGTCAGGAAGCCATTCACAAAACCGTGGAGCCGGTCGGGCTCGCGCTGAAAGCCTTCAACGAGCGCGTGGAGAAGATCGAGGAACGCCGCACGCAGACAGAGGCCGGTCTGAAGCAGCAGTTGCAACAACTCGCAGAGTCGCAGGTGCAGCTGAGCAAGACCACGGGTAGTTTGGTGCAAGCGCTGCGGGCGCCGCAGGTGCGTGGGCAGTGGGGCGAGATGCAGCTCCGGCGCACCGTCGAGATGGCCGGCATGGTCAACCGGGTCGATTTCCTGGAACAGGCCTCCGTGGATACGGACCAGGGCCAGCGACAGCGGCCCGATATGCTGATCAATCTGCCCAACGGTCGCCAGGTCGTGGTCGACTCAAAGGTGCCCCTGGCCGCTTATCTCGATGCGCTACAGTCAGACGATTCCGACCGTCAAAAAGAGCGCATGGTCGCCCACGCGCGGCACATTCGCGATCATATCAAGGGGCTTTCCGCGAAGTCCTATTGGACGCAGTTTGAAAATGCGCCGGAGTTCGTGGTTTTGTTTATCCCGAACGAGACGATTTTCAGCGCCGCCCTGGAGCAGGATCCGCAGTTGATTGAGCTCGGGGTGGAGAACAAAGTCATCCTGGCCACGCCGACAACGCTCATCGCACTGCTCAAGGCGATCGCCTTTGGTTGGCAGCAGGAGGCCATCGCGCGCGAAGCCAAAGAAATCAGCGCTTTGGGGAAAGAACTTTACGAGCGGATCGGCGTCGTAACCGGGCACTTTTCCAAGCTCGGGAAGAGCCTGGATCAATCCGTGGGGCACTACAACAAAGCTGTCGGCTCGATGGAGAGCCGCCTGCTCGTGACGGCCCGCAAGTTTGAGGCGCTGGATAGCGCAGCCCCCGACCCGCTTACCGAACCCAGTGTGATCGAAAAAATGCCAACCCTGCCGAAGAAGGAATAGCCCGGGAACGCAACCTTCCTGAGTTGCTGCCGCGCCAGGCAGGTGAGCGGATACGTAGATTCGCGATCCCGGGAACGCAACTCTCCTGAGTTGCATTTTGAATTATGTATTGTCTTCAAAGAGCGAATCGAGCAAATTTCCCGGATGACAAAATTCGCGATCCCGGGAACGCAACTCTCCTGAGTTGCATTTTGAATTATGTATTGTCTTCAAAGAGCGAATCGAGCAAATTTCCCGGATGACAAAATTACCACGCGGCTGGCATTCACGCGGATATTTGCCGCACTTCGACAGCCCGGTTCATACTCAGCATGTTACCGTGCACTTGGCTGATAGCTTACCAGAGGCGGCCGTTAAACGAATCGATCAATTGATCGATTCGCTGCCGGAAAAGGAACGTCAAATCGAACGGCGGAGACGACTTCATGAGTGGATCGATGCGGGGCATGGTTCGTGCCTGCTGCGTGAGCCCGTACTTGCTGGTATCGTCGAAGGCGCCTTTCATTATTTTGATGACGAACGTTACCGCCTGTTTGCATGGGTCGTGATGCCGAATCATTTTCATGTGCTTTTTCAACCGCTTAACGGCTGGTCGATGGCAGAGATTGTGGCATCCTGGAAGAAATTTACGGCTACAGAGATTAAGAAATGGGTAAGGGCGAATGCGGAGATTCGCGATCCCGGGAACGCAACTCTCCCGAGTTGCTCTGCGTCAGCAGCGGGAGCGAATGCGGAGATTCGCGATCCCGGGGATGGCCCTCTATGGCACCCTGAATATTGGGACCGCTATGTTCGGAACGAAAAACATTTCCGTGATGTCATTGCCTACATCCAACAAAACCCGGTGAAAGCAAGACTCTGTGAACAACCCGGAAACTGGCAGTTTAGCAGCGCCTACGAAAAATGAGCGAAGATCAAGACCCCATTAAATTCGAGATCAACGGTGAACTGGACCTTCACACCTTTCGTCCTTCGGAAGTCGGTGAACTGGTGCCGGACTACATTGGGCTCTGCC
>JAAAPI010000233.1 GCA_009908325.1 Verrucomicrobiota bacterium
AAACACGCTTCGTCTTTTAGCGAATCCATGTCACTGAGGAACCGGATGCGTTAATCGCGCCCGTCCGGGTCTGCGGGGGCGCGGTCGGGCAACCGGCCGCTCTACCCGGAGTCACGAGCACGATTATGACGAGTTTTTTTACCCAGACCACCTCGCCCCGTCGTCGGCAATCCGCTGCCTGTCAGCGGCGGGCAGCGAGTAGGTAGAGTAACCAGCCGAGGCTGCTGACGAAGGCGGCGACATAGGTGTAGGCGGCAGCATCGAGTGTCTTGGTCACCCCGTTCATTTCGTCGCGTTCAACGATGCCAAGGCCGACAAGTTGCGCTTTGGCGCGCTTGCTGGCGTCAAATTCGACGGGCAGGGTCACAAGTTGGAAAACAGTGAGCACTAGATAAATCAGGATCCCGAGATTAAGTAAAACCGGCCCGAAACCGCCGAAGAAAAAACCGCCAAACATAACGATGGGCAGTAGCTGTGAAGCGAAGCCCGTGATGGGCACGAGCGCCATCCGCAGGTTGAGCGGCGCATACTGCTGCTTGTGCTGGATGGCGTGACCCGCTTCGTGGGCCGAGACCCCGAGCGCGGCGAGGCTGGAGCCGCGGTAGTTGTCGCGGCTCAGGGCCAGGCGCTTGTGTGTGGGATCGTAGTGATCCGTCAGGGTGCCGTGGCACTCAACGATTTCCACATCGTCGATGCCGGCGCTGCGCATGACAGCTTGCGCGGCCTCGCGACCGGTGATGCCCCCACGGGATGCGACCTGCACATAGCGATTGTAGGCGCTTTTGACTTTCATCTGCGCCCAAAGGCCGACGAGGAGAGGGACGATGATGAGTAAAATGAACGGTGTCAGTGTCATGGTGTATGATTTTTGTAAATTGGAACTTTTTAAGCAGCTTCAGTTCCAAAAAATAATCAAACGGAAATGTGCGTTTTCCCGGATTTGTTTTATTTGCAGGTTTGCGGGAATAACCGGGCACTTTCAGTTGTCCGACCCTCGGCGATCAAGTGTCATTATCAAATACATAAACCCAGAAAACTATGAAAAAGCTACTGTTCTCCCTCTTTTTAAGCCTTCTCGGTCTGAATCTCGCCTTTGGCGCGGGTGATGGCTGGATGACCAATTTTCAAGCCGCCAGGGAAAAGGCGGCCGCCGAGCAAAAGCCGCTTCTGTTGGATTTCACGGGTTCGGACTGGTGCGGTTGGTGCATTCGGCTGAACGACGAGGTCTTCAGCAAAACCGCTTTTAAAGAATACGCTGCGGAGGAATTGGTCCTGGTGGAATTGGACTTTCCCAGGAAAAAGACGCAATCCGACGAGCTAAAGGCGCAAAACCGGGCGCTCGCCGAGCAATATGAGATTAAGGGTTTCCCAACGATCCTTGTCTTATCGCCGGAAGGGGAGCTGATTAAGCGGACCGGCTACCAACCCGGAGGTGCGGAAGCCTACGTCGAGCATATCCAAGGGATCCTCGCTGCTGCTGAATAGTTGAAAGCGTAGTGACAAGCTTCCAGCTTGTCGTGAAGTGTCAATACTCAGGGGAAAACGCCACGCATGCCGTAGACCTTGGCGATGTGCTCAATGGCGGCAGCGAAGGAAGCGATGCGCATGTTACAATCGAGTCGTGCAGCCATTTCGAGCACGCGCTTGGCGGTGCGGTGCATGACCTCCTGGAGACGCTCATCGACCAGCTCGGCGTCCCAGGTTTCGGATTGCCGATTTTGTTTCCACTCGAAATAGCTCACGGTCACACCGCCCGTGTTGCAGAGTATGGCGGGCAGGACTTCGACGCCTTTGTCCATTAGATGGCGCTCGGCCTGTGGGGTGGTGGGTGCATTGGCGGCCTCGACGAGAACTTTGCACTGGATGCGTTCGGCGTGCTCCAGATCGACCATTTGTTCCAGCGCCGCCGGAATGAATAGATCAACCGGCGTGCTATAGAAGGTAGCTTCGTCGATTGCTTCGGCTTCGGGATAGCCTTTGACGCCGCCATGTTTTGCGACATGGCCCGCGAGTTTTTCCGCGTCGATTCCGGCATCGTCGGCGATGGCACCGGTGTGGTCCATGACGGCCTTCATCTTCGAGCCGCGCAGTTGCAGTAAGCGACCTGTCCACGAGCCGACGTTGCCGTAGCCGATCAGGCTGAAGCTGAGGTCCGGTAGCGCCAGATTCATTCCCGGGAGGAGTGCGTCGAGCACGTAGACAAGACCCTGTCCGGTGGCTTTTTCCCGTCCGGCGGAGCCCCCGAACTCAAGAGGCTTACCGGTCACGACCCCGCGCGCAGTGACTTTTTTAGAAGATTCGGCAAAATTGATATAGGTATCGGCCATCCAGGCCATGGTTTGTGCATTGGTTCCCATGTCGGGTGCCGGGATGTCGTAGTCCGGGCCAATATTGCCGCCCAGTGCGGCCGTCAGGCGCCGGGTGACGCGCTCCTGCTCTTTTTTGCTCAGCGCGCGCGGATCGATTTTCAGGGCACCCTTGGCACCGCCAAAGGGGAGGCGGGCGAGTGCGCATTTCATGGTCATGAGCAGCGCGAGGCTTTTTACCTCGTCCAATTTGATTTCGGGGTGGAAGCGAATACCGCCTTTGTAGGGCCCGAGGACATTGTTGTGTTGGACGCGGTAACCCTTAATCAGATGCCACGTGCCGTCGTCCATTTGGACCGGGCAATGAACCATGATTTCGTTTTTCGGTTGGGAGAGGATGAGTTTCACCGGATGGTCCACATCCAGCAGATCGGCAGCCTGTAGGACCGAACCGATGGTCTGGAAGTAGAGGTTGTGCTCGTCGTAGTAATCTTCCAGCTCGCGGAAGATCTCGCGGGCCGATTGGCAGGCTGGGGTATCGCATGTATCCATGTCCCAAAGGCTGCTTGGGTATTTTCGGAAAATCAAGCGTGGGATCCCGGGAATCAATTTCTGCGGGCGATGCGGCGGCGGATACGCTCACTGAGGAAGTCGAGAAGGGTGACGACGATGAGAATGCAGATGAGGACGGTGGCGAAGCGGTCCCAGTGGTGGAACTCCTGATAAGCATGGAGCTGGAGGCCGAGGCCGCCGGCGCCGACGTAGCCGATGATGCTGGCGGAGCGGATGTTATACTCCAGCATCCAGATGGAGTGGCTCCAGATGATGGGCTTGGCGTGCGGCCAGATGCCGAATTGAAAGCCCTGCACGGCGTCGGCCCCGATGCCGCGCAGGGAGCGGGCCACGTTGAGATCAACGGACTCGAAGGCCTCGCTGAAAAACTTACCGAGGTAGCCGATGCTGTAGAGGGTGAGCGCAGCGACCCCGGCAGCCGCGTTGGCCCCCATGGCGGCCACCGCGATAACGGCCCAGATCAGGCTGGGGATGGTGCGGATGAGGTTGAGCAACATGCGCGTGGCCACGACGAGCCAGTTGGGCGAGACGGTTTGCGCGGCGCAGAGGCCGATGACGAGGGAAAGGATGATGGCAAAAAAGGTGGCAAGGAGCGCAATCTCGACGGTTTCGACCAGCGCGGCGGCGGTCTGGGGGACGACGCTGAGGTCGGGCGGGAAAAAA
>JAAAPI010000153.1 GCA_009908325.1 Verrucomicrobiota bacterium
CGGATGGCGCTGGATCCTTAAGTTAGCGCCATTCACTTCGTCTCCTTTCTCTCGCCATTTCTCTCGCCCCGGATGAAGTCTTGACTGCCAACGGCCTTCTGTCTTCTCAGTCTCCAGTAATATGATCGACATCAAGCTACTTCGCGAGCAGCCGGACATGGTCCGGGCTGCAGTTGCCCACAAAAAATTCGAGACCGATATTGATGCAGTGTTGGAATTGGATGCGGTCCGCCGTGCCAAAATCACGGAGGCGGAGCAGGCCAGGGCGGAGCAAAAAGCGGCCAACAAGGAAATGGCCGCGCTGGCCAAGGGCTCGCCGGAGTTTATGGAAGCGGTCAAGCGCATGAAGGCCATCGCCAATCGCGCGAAAGACCTTGAGGCCGAGGCCAAGACGGCCGACGAAGCCTTCCAGTCGGCCTTTCTTTCCATACCCAATCTGCCCGATCCCTCTGTGCCGGTGGGGAAGGGTGAGGATGAGAACGTCGTCGCGTCCACTTGGGGTGATGCCGATGCCGACTTTCCGCACGCGCTGCCGCACTTTGACATTCCCTGGTTTGAGTCGCGCATCGACTTTGCCCGGGGCGTGAAAACCGCCGGCGCGGGCTTCCCTTTCTACGTGGGTGAAATGTCCCGCCTGGTCCGGGCACTGGTCAATTTCTTCCTCGATGAAGCCCGGGAAAACGGCTACGAGGAAGTGCTTCCGCCGATCGTGGTCAATGCCGAGAGTGCCACTGCCACCGGGCAGCTACCCGACAAAGAGGGGCAGATGTATGTCGATGAAAACGAGGGTCTCTACCTGATCCCCACCGCCGAGGTGCCGGTCACCAATTTCTACCGCGACGAGATACTCGATGCCGATCAGTTGCCGATCTACCGCTGCGCCTACACGCCCTGCTTCCGCCGTGAGGCGGGGAGTTGGGGGGCCCACGTCCGCGGGTTGAATCGCTTGCACCAGTTCGACAAGGTCGAGCTGGTCAAGTGGACTGATGCCGAAAGTTCCATGGATGAGCTGGAAAAACTACGGGAGAATGTCGAAGCGCTCCTGCAAAAGCTGGAGCTGCCCTATCGGGTGCTGCGCATGTGCACCGGCGATATCGGCTTCCCCCACGCCAAGCAGTATGACCTCGAAGTCTTCGCCGCCGGACAAAAGCGCTGGCTGGAGGTCTCCAGCTGCTCGAACTTCACCGACTTCCAGGCCCGCCGCGCCGGCATCCGCTACCGCGGTGCCGACGGCAAGCCCGTCACCGCGCACACCCTCAATGGCTCCGCTCTGGCCGTGCCCCGCGTGCTCGCCGCCATTCTCGAAAACAACCGGCAGGCCGACGGCCGCGTCAAAGTGCCCGAGTGTCTCCAGTATTGGATGCGACAGGCGTTGATCGGGGATGTGCGGGATGCGTGATGGAACCGCGTGAGGCTTTGCCTTTTACGCGGCGGGATTTGGTTTGGGAGTTGACAAAAAACTAGTTGGCTAGTTCATTTGTGGTATGTCAGAGATTGGTATCTTTGAGGCGAAAACGAAGTTCTCCGAACTGTGCACACAGGTCGAGGAGGCTGGTGCTGAGTATGTCATTACCCGTCGGGGGCGTCCGATTGCGCGTATCACGGGAGTCGCCCCTGAGCAGGAGGATGCTAGTGGCCTGCTTGAGCGGATGGCTCAGACCGATCAAGCGCATGGGAAAATTTCTGAGGACGAAGCGGATTTCCCAGAGGTCTGGTTGCATCGCAGTAGCGGTCGTGCCGATCCTCTTGCGGAGGAAAACTAGATCAGCGGGCAGATGAAATACTTGCTGGATACCAGTGTTTGCTCGCAGCCAATCAAAAAGCGTCCGGTTTTGAAAGTTTTGCAGCGCTGGGATGCGCAGTGCTTGGATGCATTGGCGACGTCGGCGGCTTGCTTGGCCGAGATTGAGTGGGGCCTACACAAGCTAGGTTCGGAGCGTCGCTGGCTTGGCTACCGTCGCGACATTCTTCCTTCCGTGCGCGCATTGCCGGTCGATTCGATGGTTTGGTCAAAGTGGGCAGTCCTCAAAGCACGTCAGGACGCGCTCGGTTTGCGCGTCGATGACATCGATCTGGTGATCGCGGCAACGGCCGTGAATCACGATTTGATCGTGGCCACTTTGAATGTCCGACACTTTGCTCAGATCGAAGGTTTACGCTGGGAAGATTGGTCACGCTGATAAAGCGGACTTTTCACAGACCCAAGCGCGTCGCGTGCCAAGAGGCCTCGGCTCGGCTGGAGATGCTTAGCTTGCGGTAGATTGATTTGACGTGACTGGCGATGGTGGATGGGGCGACTCCCAGCTGTTTTGCCGCCTCGCCGTTGCGCAGGCCACGGCCCCCTTTATCCGCCGATCAGTTCTGACCAGCATGTATGCCGCCAAAGGCGGCGGCCAGTGAGTTTCCGCCACCAATTAGTATCCTGTAAGACGTTTTCCTTCGTAGCCGGGTTGATTCATCGCCCGATCCGCAACCTCCGTCATATGCCGCACTTTCTAGGCAGGGCGGCAAAGCCAACCCTGCTACATCGACACGACTTTTTTGGTTTTCAGTAACTATAGTTTTTTCTTCACAAAGGCGATTAACTGCCGGGCAATGGGGATTCTACGGTAAACAATATCGGTCGGATCCCAGTAGTCCTGGTGGAAGATGACCTTTCCCTCCGAGTTGAAGCGCATGTGGCTGACACCGATCGACTCTTCCCAGCTGCCAGTCGAGGTCTTTTTGAAGTCCAGGCGCATCGTCCAGTCGAAATAGTAATCATTCCCGCTTCGGGCGACCCGCTCGAAGACGAATTCGGCCTGCTCCAGCGGTGCCAGCCCCGCCAGCATGTAGTCGCGAATGTCCTCGGCCCGACTGAATTGCTTGAAGGCGTCGCGGAAATAGACCTCTTCGGCATAGACTTCAGTAATGTTGGCAGCGAGGTTGTCCCGCGTGTAGTTGCTGAAGAGCTGTTTGACCCGCTCCAGCATGGCCGCCTCCGCATCGCTGCCGGGGGCGGGGGGCTGGTTGGCCGCCGGATCGCTGCTGCGCAACGCTGCGTGATAAGTATCGTCGGGAACCGTCTGTGTGTGCATAGTTTTGTAGCTGGTCGTGCAACCAGTGAAGAGTGATAGAATGAGGATCAGTGATGATCGGTGGATTCGTTTGGCAGGCATAGTGATCTAGCGTGGTTCTCTTGAAAAACTTACGCTTATCGTATGGCGCGAGCAATCTTGCATGCTCCGGCTCGACCACAGGGCCATCGCATAATTTGGGTGAAGCGATCTCACTCGAATCATAAGTTTTAACGCGTAGATCTTTTTCGTAGCGACTGGGTTTATCCCAGGAGAGAGCTGGCAGAGATTCCCAATCGGCTCGGATCGCCATTGACAGCTTACTATATTTTGACCCCATGATTCCGGCTTTGGCCATCAAATAGCAAATACCCATCTTCAGGACCGACCGACGCTTTGAAAGCTATCCGGTCGAAGTAATTCGGCCGTGGTGGTGATGGAGGGGGATATCCCCAGATTTCGGGTAT
>JAAAPI010000004.1 GCA_009908325.1 Verrucomicrobiota bacterium
CCGCGCCCGCGATGCGGTTGCGCAACTTCGTCCAAACAATCTGCAGGTCTCGCTTCGTCTTGGAGAAATCGTATTTGATTTCCACCTTCAGCTCGGCCCGGCCCGCCCGCGAGGTCGAGACGATGCTCTCCACCTCCTGCAGCTGCTGGATGGCTGTTTCCAGAGGCTCGACAATCTCCTCCGCCACCTCGAGTGGGCTCGCGCCCGGGTAGGCTACCGCCACGATTGCCGTGCGGATGGTAAACTCCGGATCCTCGAAGCGGGGCATCTTCGTGTAGGCAGACCAGCCCGCCCCGAGGATAAGCAGGATGAGCACCGCGCTCAGCAGCTTGTTGCGGATCGTGAAATCGGCGGCATTCATAGGCATCCGTGATTCAATTGTTTGACGCAGCCCATCAATCCGCCGTGCGCTCCCAGGGCCGCACCGCCATTCCCTCCGCCAGACTGGAGACGCCCGCCGCGACGATGACTTCGCCGGGCTCCAGACCACTTGAAACCGGCAGGCGTTCACCGATTCCGGGCCCTACTTCGACGAACCGGCGCGCCACCTGGTGTGGCTCAGTGCCGGTCTCGACCACCCAGACAAAATTGGCATCCCCCACCATTCCGACCGCCCGCAGCGGCACCGTGACCTGTTCACTCGCTTCGCGGCCGCCTATCACCAGCTCCACCTCCGCATTCATACCGGGCAGGACGTTCAACCCTTTCGGCGACTCAAAAGCAAAGGTCACCGCATAGCTCTGGGAACCCGCGTCCGCTTCCAGAGCAGCCGATTTGAAAAGCGCCTCAATGGGCCGACCCGGACCGACTTCCAACCGCACGGTCGCCCCCAGCTCGGTCCGGCGCGAGCCGTCCGCTGCGATGATGAGGGCCGCCGGCACCGCAATCGTCGCCTCCAGTTGCGACAAAGAAAAAATCCGCACCGCTGGCGTCCCCGCAGCGACGGCCTGCGACTCCCGTACAAGAACACGCGAGACGACGCCCGCGAAGGGCGCTTCGATGTGCGCCTCGGCCAGGGCTTTTTCCGCTGCGTCAAACTCGGCCCGCGCGACCTGCTCCGCCGCTTCCCGCTGTTCGAGCACATTACGCGCGATGGCATCTTCGGCAAATAATGTCTGCGCCCGTTGGAGCGCTTGCTCGGCGTTTTCCAGCTTGGCGCGCGCCGCGCTCAGACCACTCGCGTAATCCCGATCATCCAACCGCGCTAAAGTCTGGCCCGCTGTCACCCGATCCGATTCCTCAACCAAAACCGCCTCCACCACACCGGGTCTGGGAAACGTAAGCTCACGTCGATCCGAAGCCGTGATAAGCGCTGGAAACGAACGAACCGACCCACCGCCTGCCGCCGATACCTCGTGGTAGATCACTGGCCGAGCCAACTCGGATTGATCAGCCGTCTTGTCTGAATCCCGACGGCAACCGGAACAAAGGAGGAGGCCGCCAGCCAAAAGGGCGAAAGTAAACGCACGCCAGGAGATCATCATCGCAAAATTGCTAACCGTGAGACTCGGAAAGACAAGCGCATCTTCAACTTTCGATTTGGGCGTATCGACCCCCGCACAGTCGGGCATGGTTGCCCGGATGTGCGCAAGATGCATCTGCGCCAGGTCGTGCTCTTTGAAGGCAGAGCCGTCGGCTTGCTGGTCTGGACGACTTGCAGCCGTAAGCTGGCCGGTCGCGAGACCTTTATTAGTTGGGATGCCCGCACTCGGGAGAAGCGCTTTGGCTGGATCGTCCAAATCAGCCGCTTTCTTCTACTACCTCAGCTGCGTCCGGTCAATCTTGCGAGCCGGACAACTAAAGCATCTATGGACAAAACCCTCGATTTGATCCCATTGGCGTATAGGATCAACAAATCGCTGCCCCGCATTTGCCGTAATACGTAAACCTCGAATAGCTGTCATTGCTGCGCCGCCACTATAAAATAACACTCCATCGCGTGTTACGCTTACAATAGCTTTGCTCCATTTCAAAGACTTACCACACTTGTCGTATTGGTTTTGAAATGGATCACCAGTTAGCGGATCACGCGAGAGCCAAAATGGGCGACCCGACACGGGTTTTCCGGGTTGCGCCGGTTGAGCCACTTGCGCCAACTTCTGCGCACCAAGTCCAGAAACTCTCCCAGCGCACGGCTGTTACCGGTCACGCCGTTGTAGGCATAGTGAACGCGGATTTTCTGGCAGAGCTTGGCATGCTGGTGCTTGACTGGAGGGGCCGTTGCTCCCCGGCGTGTTTCCCGGCTGCGGTTCCATGTCCTGGCACCTTCTCCCCTTTCCTACTCATTGGCTCCTCAAGGGTTGAGTTTCCCAACTTTCAAGCTTTACTATGAGAGTGCTAAGACCTCCCCGTTTCCAGAACGCCTGCTTCGCTCTTCGCTCGCCCGGCGCGTCTCCTGTTCTATCGGTCTTCTCCACGCGGCAACCCGATAGCATTGCCGCGCCCGGACACTTGTTCAGCCGCCGAGTCCGATTGCGGTTCTTCAGGAGAGAAGACTGGAATCTCCCGTGTTCCCAGGTTATCCACACACGCATCTGCCCTGCTCTCAGATCCCGGTCGAGCCTCGCCCCCCCATGGTCTGCGTCCCTTTGACGGGCGTCTTACTGCGGCGGGTTCGGTGCTGCCCCCTATATTACGAATAAGAAAGCCTACTCAGGTGTGAAGTCTCCACTGAAGGCCTGCCGATAGTGTGTGGGGGATTGGCCTGTGATACGCTTAAATGATCGATTGAACTGGGAAATCGATTCGAAACCGGTTTCGAATGCGATTTCGCTCACCCGCAGATGCGGGTTTTGCAACAGCTGCTTGGCTTTCTCGACGCGCGTTCGCGCCAAATAATCCGTGAAGGTCATGCCGGTGGCCTGCTTGAAGACTTTGCAGAAGTTTCGGGTGCTGGCATTGACGGCCTGCGACGCCTCATCGAGCGTGATTTTCTCCTGAAAGCGCTCTTTTATGTATTTCTTGGCTCGACTGACGACGGGATCCTCCGGCTTTTCCGACTGCTTTGTCTCTATGCTGTTACTGATTGTCGCCAGGTGCTCGGCAAAGGTAGCCAACAAGCGCAGCATGGCCCCGTATTGCGCCTCATCGAGGACTTTGGTCTGAAAGTAGGCCTCTTCAAGCGCCTTCAAATTGACCTCGCTTCCCCACGCCAATAGCTGCCGGGTCGTGCGACTGAATTCTTCCTGGTTTGGCTGATGCAACAATATCTGACCCGTCTGTAGGAAGGCAATCAGCTCCCCTCCCACCCGTATTGGCACAGCGCTGTCGCAGAGGCCCGCGAAGCAGTGCAGCGACTTTGGCTCCATGCCCGCCTCTCTCTCCAGGTCTGCCTGCATTTTGAGGCAGTTTGCACAGCCAGCATTTGTCCGGGCCAGCAGCATGCAAAATGGATTTCCACCTTCCTGTTTTTGTAAGACTTGGTTGTATACCTTTGCTGGACGCAGTGCGAGGGGCAGCCCTGTCGCTTCGCGAAACGCTTTCTCGTAATCCTTGAATATCTGTGTCTGGCTAAGCTTC
>JAAAPI010000245.1 GCA_009908325.1 Verrucomicrobiota bacterium
AGGCGAGACAAAAGTCGCCTCGGCAAGGGTGCAGCCCTTCGGGCCGATCCAGTTTTGGCTGCGACGAAACTCACCCGGAGTTTTGGTGCTTTCGCCACCCCGGACATCTTTGAGCAGGATTTCATGAAGTTCCCTGAGCAAGCGCGTGGAAATCGGAAGCTCCGCGATGCGCTGAAGGCCGTATTCCATTGCCTGGACGTAGTTTGCCACTTCGCGAAAGTCGGAAACAGGTTCGTCCTCACCCTCCTCTTCCTCAAATAGCGCCAGTTGCCCCATGTCGGCATGGGTGTCTTCAATTCGGGAACTCAGAATGGCTTCACGCCTGAGGTAGGGCCGTATAAGCAAGTGAGGATTGGGGAGTCGTTGACCGGCTCCTGATAATTCCCCCAAGGCCTGATCGGCTTCTGAGATGAGCCGGATGAGGTCCCAATCCAGCGATAGCTCGGGTGGCAGGGCCGATGGAGTCTAGGCGTAATAGCCTTCCAGTGTCTTGTGGCACCTCCCTGGGCTATTCGGCGTAAATTGGTCGGGGCGCATGGATAATTGGCAGTTTTCGCGACAATAAGGTAATTTTTATTTATGTTTAATCGATTTCGTAACAATAAGTGAAGCGTTGTTTGTGTGAAATCTGATTTTGGGAAGTATCGGTTCGTGCGTTGTCAGTTCTGGTGCTTCGGACGGTGGAGCGAGGCTATAGCCCCGCTTCGCTGGCTCCCAAACCGCTGTAGTTTTCCGGGTGGCAGGAGAGGAGAAGGATTTGCAGGCCGGATTGGCTGGCTTGGTAGAGGAGGGACTTGAGTTTTTCGAGACGGTCTTTATCGGCGTGGGTGAAGGCGTCGTCCAGGACGAGGGGGAGGCAGCCATCGTGATCAGCGGCGAGGAGCTGGGCCATGGCGAGACGGAGGGCAAGGGCCACTTGCTCGCGGGTGCCGTGGCTGAGCCGTTTCTCGTCGATTTCGAGTTGCTCGGCCCCAAGTTCCCGAAGTTTGTCCTGCTGGGCCTTTTCGGCGGCTTTGGCTTGGTCGAGGGCCGCCTCCGCCTCGTGGATGGCTTGGCTGCGGCGGTCGGTGTCGCCGTGTTTTTCCAGGGCATACTCGAGCTTACTTTGCAGTCCTTTGATGGCATCGCTCTGACTCTGATAGTGTTCCTCCGTTTTGGTCCGCGTCTTGGCCGCCTTGTCGGCGGCTTCGCGGGCGGCGCTCTCCGCTTTTTCTTTACCCGCATAGGCGTGTGGCGGCTTCGCGGGCTTTGCGGGCGTTGTCGGTTTCCGTTTGATGGTGCTTGGCTTCGGCTTTGAGGGCGGTGAGCCGCTCCTTGAGCGGAGCGGCTTTTTCCTCCGCAATTTTAAAATCGCGCTCCAGGCCCCGTATCTCCGTGTCCGCCGCCTTCAGCTCGGCCGTGGCTTTTCCCGCCAGCTCCCGCAGCCGGGTCTTTTCGCGGAGCTGTTCTTTCAGGCTGGCCACCGCCTTTAGTTTTTCGCGGATGTCTTTGAGCTGCCTTTGGGCCGACTCGTGGTTGCTGCGGTGTCGCTCGATATCGGCTGCGGCTTGTTCAAAGATGGCGGCTGCTGCCTCCAGTTCATCCATCGCCGCCTGCGCCGACCCGGCCCGCGCTTCCGCGGCTGCCAGTGCTTCGATCGCGTGCTTCAGCTCGGATCCGGTCTTGGGGGCGCCCGCTTGCGTGAAGTTGGTGTGCTCCCAGACTTGCAAGGCGTCGATGACGGCATCGTCCGTCCGACTACTGAGGACGGATCGGCCGGACTGGGCCTGCAACTTGGAACGGAGCTGCACCTGCGACTCCTCCAACGAATCCAGCGGGGTTTGACTGCTCGCGCCCTGCCAGACCCAAAGGTGCGCCCAGCGTTTTTGCATTTTACCTTCGATTCCCCCGCCGGAGACGCTGCCCTCCACGCCGAGCAGCTGAGCCAGGCATTCTTCGGCTGCGGATCCGTTCAAGGTGGCCTGGCCTTCGCTTTCGAGGACGGTATCGCCGGAGGTGCCAAAGATTTTCCGCAGGTTGTGTTGGCGACCTTTGGCTTCAAAACGGAGCGTCACTTCGGGGGTGCCGCCGTGGTCGGACTGCATGGTTTTGTGCAGGTTTGTGCTGCCCTTCGCTTTAAGGAAGAGGGCGCAATGCATCGCCTCCGCCAGAGTGCTCTTGCCGGACTCGTTCGGGCCGTGGACGAGCACCATCGGCCCATCGAATTGGACCGTGGTATCGCGATGCCTGCGATAGTTGCGAACGGTGGCGGCGAGGAGTTTCACTTTAGAGGGTGGAGGTTGAGGGGTGAGGGTTATTTTTTTCGGGCTTTTACCTTTTTTGAGATGGTGGTGAAGATGGCTAAGAGTTGGTCAGCTTCGTCGGTGAGATTGGCGAGTTGTTTTCCAGGTGTGGTGTCGGTTTCGATAAGGAGTTCGAACCAGTAAGTGGTTTGTTCGCATTTTCGCCCTGAGTGCACCCGAAAATGCTCCCTCCGCTGCGCTTCGGCGGCAGTTGTGCCACCATCTCCGAGCTGCCGCTCTACGTCAGGCTTGGAACGCGCCCGCCAGGCTTCGCGGTAGTTGGCGCGGACTGATGTTCCTAAGCGTAAAACCTGCTTGCCGAGGGTCTGCGCCAAGGTCGATTTGGGTAGAATGCCGTAGAGCTGAATGACCCGCAAAGCAAAGCACTTCGTCCGGTTTCGCAGATCCTGCCTATCTTCTTCGACCAGCCAATCTTCGCTCTCTTTTACTTCATATTTCATAAACTACCCTTCATCCTTTGATAAGACCTTCCAGTGGCCGCCTTTGGCAGGGCCGACGCGCTTAAGGAAGCCATGCTTTTTGAGATAGGAAATGTTCGTCTCAATATTCTTTGGTGCGATCCCAATGATATGGGCTAGCTTCTTCTGCGTTACTTGTGGATCTGCCCGAATGGATTCCAGTATCTGTCGACGGTTTTCAGTTAAATTTTCACCCACCTTTTCACCCACCTTTTCACCCACCTTTTCACCCAACCTTTTCCCCGACGTTTCTACTTCTTCGCAGATTGCTTTCATATACTCGGTGGAGAAGGGAAATTCCGTCCAAAGATCATGCCCCGACAAACTGACCTTCGGTTCCGGCGTGCCACTATTCCGGCAGGCCTCGAAGATGCGCTGGATGCCGCGTCCCCAAGATTCGATCTCCCCTGCGCGGAAGAAGGCGTTGGCGATGTCCGGGTTGAATGGGTGAGAGGCATGGTCGCCCAGGAGTTTCGTCAAGTCCCAGCCATCCGGCAACACGGCGGGATTCCAGATTTTAAGCCGGTCGGCAAAAACTTTGATCTGGATCGGTGCGGGCACGGCGTAATCCCGGTGGATCAGCGCGTTGAGCACCGCCTCCCGCAGGGCATTGTAGGGAACGGGGTAGGTCTCAATGCGTTGCAGGCCTTCGTAGTGAATGGCCGCTTTGAGGTATTTCGTTCGGATCAAGTCAACGGTTCCCGCCGACTGGGTGAAGAGGTCGCCATGGACTTCGTCGTGGTAAGCGAGGTCCGACTCAGAGCGGAAAAAGCCGATTTTAACAAATGCCCCGGTGACAAAACGCTCCGGATCTTCGTGGAACAGGAGCACAGCAGCCCGTTTGAGGTAGTCACCCTCCGTAAGCTTGAGTTTTTCGACGAGGCGGGCGTCCGGTTCTGCCAGAAGCCGGCGTTCCAGCCGTCCGCTGGAACCGGCGAGTTTGCGAAAATTGTCAATCGCTGCTGTCGATAGGTCAGCAACGCTGACCCGTGGGACCGGGACCCCATCCCAAGTCTTGCCTTGCCTGCGCAAGATAAAACGGTCGAGAGCTGCTCCCTTCAATTCCTGCAAGGTGCTGCCGCTGCGCTGATAGTATTTGCCTTTATGGCTGATCGGGTAGGGGTAAGGCTCCACTTTGATTTCGAGCGTGTCCAAGCTTTTTTCAGGCCGCAGGTTCACCTCCACCAGAATGCCCAGCAGATCCCGCACTTTGTTCGGGATGTCTTCCAGAAGCTTCCCGGCATCCTTCAGGCCGACCACCTTGCCCGCATCATCACGCCCGATCACCAGCACACCGCCTTCGGCATTGGCAAAGCCTGAGATCCATTTCAGGTACTCGTCCCGCCAGGTCTGCTTGTATTCGATATTTTGGGATTCGGGCATGGCTCAGGCTTCTGCTTTTCGAATTTCGAGTTGAAGTTCACGGAGGGCATCCCGGGCCAGAGGGTCCTCGTTGATCCCATCCCGGAGTTCTCGGGCGACTTGAGCGATTAAAGGATCCTGGCGTTCGCTGAGGGCATTCAGTTCCTCTTCGGAGGGTTCGAGTTGTATGTTCTGATCCAGCTCCAAGCGAATAAGCCTTGCGGCCAGACTCTCCGTCAGTTCCTCAAAATGTTCGAGCCCGGTAAAGCTGAGGGTGCCGCCGACCGTCAGCTTCAGCAAGTCGCTGCTGGTGCGTGGGCCGAGCTGTGTCTCCAATTTTTGTTTGAGCGCTTCGAGATCCGGATCGCTGTTGAGTTGAATCGAGTCGAAAACATGCCAGCCGATTTTTCCGGTGGAGACCGGTTCAATCCGGGCCGTCCGGTTACTCTCCTCGATTGTAACAACCAGGGCATGTCCGGGCTGATTGCCTTCGCCCTTGGCGAAACGATCCTGTTCCGGAGTGCCGCTGAACCAGGCATTGTCTGAAATCTGCTTCATCCCGTGCCAGTCACCGAGCGCGATGTAATCGTATACGCCTTTCGGCAGCAGGTCGAGCTGGATGCGGTTGATGTCCGATTCACTGTCGCTTTCGCCGCTGGAGGAGAATCCCTGAGTGCTGCCATGGGCCAGCACGATGCGCGGCAAGTCGTCCGGTAAATCGTGGTGAAGGAGTTGGTTGCCAGTGCTGGAGAAATTCGGGCTGCCGTGGAGAGAATCCCCAAAGAATGGAAGGCCAAGGGATTTTGCCGTACGGAAGAGGTTGCACTGATCTGTCCACGTAAGTGGCTGAAAGATAGTTCGCTCGGTGAAACTGAGAAGCTCTGCGGCTATGAGCTGGCGGACTACGATGAGCAGGTCATCGGCAAGATTCCCTACATCGGCACCCTTGACACAGCCGTCCGAACGCGACCTGTCCGCCGTAGCCTCGGCGAAGGAGGAAGGCGTGCGGCTACAAACCAATTTCTTGAATGAAAAACTTATTTGAAGCTCCACCAGTGGACAAAGTTCGTGTAACGGCGATTGTCCCAGAGAAAGATAAAATCCCACAAAAACTAGGTGTTTACGACCTAAAGATACGAACTTCGTGTTACCGAATCGACGTCAAATTTTGCATAAATTCCTAATTCCGAGAGATTTGGAATAAGTTCGTTAAGCATTCTTATTTGACAAAAATGGCCTCCCGTAGGGGATTGGTTCGGCTTTGCCGAATCGCTTCGCGATCAACCTTTGGTTGCCCCATCTCCGCTCACTTCGTTCGCTCCGTCGAACCCGGGGGTTCAAATCCCCTTTTGATCATGCGGCCACAAAAAAGCCCTTCGGTTATTTGAACCGAAGGGCTTAAAATTGGCCTCCCGTAGGGGATTCGAACCCCTGTTGCATGGATGAAAACCATGTGTCCTGGACCAGGCTAGACGAACGGGAGGTGATGGGAAGTAGCGGAAGCTACGACCCGAACTTTGCTCTGCAAGTCTTTTTTGAAAAAATATTGGTTTTTGCCCGGGCTGCTTAGAATCCGTTTGCGCAAGTCGTGACGGGCTCTCATAGCTTGAGTATGGCTCTCTCAGATTTACCGTTTCCCATGCCCGAAAAGCCACTTCTGGAAGTAAGTGGCCTGCCTTACCCGCTCGTGGCGGCGGGCAAGGTGCGCGAGGTCTTTGATATGGGCGATGCTTTTTTGATGGTCGCGACGGACCGAGTGTCGGCCTTTGACGTGGTCATGCGGGAGGGCCTTCCGGGGAAGGGGATTCTGCTGACGCAAATCAGCCTCTACTGGTTTGCGCGGGCCGCTGAAGTGACGGCGCACCATTTGGTGGACGATCACGCGGCCCGCATCGAGCGGCTGGGCCGGACCTATCCAGAGCTGCAGTATCGGAGTATGATCGTGAAAAAGCTGAAACCGCTTCCGATCGAAGCGGTGGTGCGCGGTTATCTCTCCGGTTCGGGGTGGAAGGCTTACCAGGAATCGGGGAAACTTTTCGAGTATGCCCTGCCGGGTGATCTGGAGGAGAGCAGTCGGCTACCCGAGCCGCTTTTTACGCCGACGACGAAGGCGGCGAGCGGTCACGATCTGCCCATCAGCTGCGCGGAGGCGGGTGCCTTGCTCGGGCAGGCCTGCTTCGACAAGGTGCGCGATCTGAGTTTGCGATTGTATGTGATGGGCGCGGAGCGGGCCGGGCAGGCGGGCATTATACTGGCGGATACGAAGTTTGAATTCGGCACGGACGCGGCGGGCGAGCTCTTTCTCATCGACGAGGTTCTCACCCCCGATTCCTCCCGCTACTGGCCGAAGGCGAATTATGAGCCGGGCGGTCCGCAGCCGTCTTTTGACAAACAATTTGTGCGGGACTACCTCGAATCGCTGGACTGGGATAAGAGGCCGCCACCGCCGACCTTACCCCCGGAGGTGCTGGCAGGCACTTTAGAGCGTTTTGTGGACGCGTATGCGAAAATCACCCGTTAATATTTTCCCGGGTCATTTGGTTGGGGCGCATGTTCTGGGGGGCCCGAGCAAGCTCGGACGCCACGGTTCAGAACCGAACTACGAAGCTTTATGCCGATTTGGTTAATTGAATTATTCGGGGACCGCGATTTGGATGCGGCTTTTCTCTGCATCGCTCTGATGACGGCGCCGGTTTGGATCGCCATGATCTTTTTCCCGAATGTACGCTACGTGCGGCAATTGGCGCAGCCGTGGGTGGTCGTGCCGCTCTATTCGGTGGTGCTGGTCGTGTTGCTCTGGAAGTCTTACGAGGCGGGATTACTCCCGCAGTGGACTCCTGGCGTAAATTATGACTCGGCAAAAAGTCTGGCTCGCCATCCGGTCGCTTTTCTGGTGCTCTTTTGTAATCTGCAGATCATGAACGTATTCGTCGGTGTGATGATGTATCAGAAAGCGGCACGCAGTGGGTTTAGGGCACCAATTGAGTTGACGCTTTGCTGGTTTCTCGGCGCACTCTCGCTCATACCGTTTGGTTTGCGTCTTATTCTGAGGAGACAAGCGGGCGTATGACCGAATTACAAAGACTGGGCATGACGGATGTGGCATCGCGCTCGCGCAGTCGGCGCGTTTGGATGGGAGGCTCATGCGTCGGGCTCGTCTTGTTGCTCTATGTGGTGCTGCGCAATGTTCTCTTCGTCAGGGCGGGTATGCTGCGGCCGGATTTCGGGGTGATCCATGATGCGTATCGGTTTAATCTGGGCCAGCTGCCGCTGATACTGGCGATACTGGCGGCACTCTGTCTGGGGCTGGCCGTCACCTGGACGGGATCGCGCAAAAGCCTGCTCTGGCTGGGTGTTGTTTACGCATTTCTTGCTGTCGATCTATGGGCGCTGCGCTACTACGTGACCTATGTGGAGCCGGAGCGACTGGTCATTCGCCAAGTGCGGCTGGAGACTCCCAAGCTTGGGGCACCGCTGCGCATTCTGCACGTCGCCGACATTCAAGCAGGGTCCGTCGGTGCTTATGAGGAGTCGATATTCGAAGCGATTGAGCAACTGGAACCGGATCTGATTATCAACACGGGTGATTTTTTGCAGGTTGTTCCACCGGCCACATTTGAGAGCGAGTGGCCGAAGCTGCATGCTCTGATCGCACGGGTGAATCCACCGCTCGGCACTTATGGTGCCTTTGGCGATACGGAACGCGAACTGTATCGCTTCGATGCGGCGACTTTGAAACCGCTGGTCATGCTTTCGTCGCGAAACGTGCGAATCGATACGGGGCGGGGGGCGATTTCGCTGCACGGCCTCAGCCTCTACGAGTCGAACTCCGGGGAATGGGCCATGCGCTCGGTCGGGCAATGGCTGGAGCAATCGTCGGCGGACGATTTCCGGATACTTTTCGGCCATTCACCGAACTATGCCCTGGCTGTGGGGGAGTCGCCAATCGATCTCTGCCTGGCGGGTCACACACACGGCGGGCAGGTCAACCTGCCCTTTTACGGGCCGCTGGTGATTGATAGCGAGGTCCCGAAATCGTGGGCGAAGGGCTTTCGCCGGGTGGGCGTGCCCTATCTGAATGTTTCGGCGGGGGCGGGGTCGAATCGTTTTGGCGGGCTGCCGCCCATCCGCTTCAACTGCCCGACGGAAATGACGCTGATCGAGCTCGTCCCGATGCGGTCGATTCGGTAGGGCGGTATCCTTTTCCGGGGCGCGCGACGGGTGTAATTTTAGGTGTGTGGTAAAATTCATCCGTCGGTGTTGTCTTGGCCTGTTCCGCACCTAAAGGAGCGGACATACGTATGCAGCTTCCTTTCCTGTCCGCCATAGCCTCCAAGCGATCAGCGCTCGGGGCGACGGCGGAAGGTAGCTGTCCCGCACTCTTAATTGCACGGGGTGCGCGGTCGATTCAATAATTTGGCATTGCAGAACGTCGGCGGGCATCCTTCCATTCGATGGATTATGGCAAAGCAGGCAAAGAACGCGATCACACCCACCCGCACCGAAGACTATCCGGAATGGTATCAACAGGTCGTCAAGGCCGCTGATCTGGCGGAAACGTCGCCGGTGCGCGGCTGCATGGTGATCAAGCCCTGGGGCTATGCCATCTGGGAGAACATCCAACGCGATCTCGACCGCCGGTTCAAGGAGACGGGGCACAAGAACGCGTACTTCCCGCTCTTTATACCCATGAGCTTTCTGCAAAAAGAGGCCGACCACGTGGAAGGCTTTGCCAAGGAATGCGCGGTCGTCACGCACTCCCGTCTGGAGGCCGATGCGGAGGGTAAGCTGCAGCCAGCGGGCCCCCTGGAGGAGCCCCTCATCGTGCGTCCGACATCCGAGACGATCATCGGCGAACTCTTTTCCAAGTGGGTGCAGTCCTACCGGGACCTACCGCTCTTGATCAACCAGTGGGCCAATGTGGTCCGCTGGGAAATGCGTACACGGCTCTTCCTGCGCACATCCGAGTTTCTCTGGCAGGAGGGCCATACCGTCCACGCCACAGAGGCCGAGGCGAGGCAGGAGACCCGGCAGATGCTCGACATCTATGCCGATTTCGCGGAAAATTTTATGGCCATGCCAGTCATCACGGGGGAGAAGACCGAGGGTGAGCGCTTCCCGGGGGCCGAGGCCACGTTTGCCATCGAAGCCATGATGCAGGACCGCAAAGCTTTGCAGGCGGGCACCTCGCACTTTCTCGGGCAGAATTTTGCAAGGTCGAGCAATATCAAATACCTCAGTGCCGAGGGGCAGGAGGAATTTGCCTGGACGACGTCGTGGGGTGTATCGACGCGCCTGGTGGGTGGTTTGATCATGACGCACTCGGACGACGATGGATTGGTTCTGCCACCGCGCATCGCGCCCTCGCATGTAGTGATTATCCCCGTCACGCCGAAAGAGGATAGTCGCCAGCAAGTGCTCGATTCTTGCCTCGATCTCAAACAGGCGCTGGAGGGGCAGGACTACATGGGTTCGCCAGTGCGGGTCGAGCTTGATGACCGCGACCTGCGCGGCGGTGAAAAAGCCTGGGGCTGGATCAAGAAGGGTATCCCGCTCCGCGTCGAAGTGGGGCCCCGTGATATCGAGAGCGGCAGCGTCTTTGTCGGCCGCCGCGACCGTGCGCCGAGGGATAAGCAAAGCATCCCGCGCGATACCTTCGTCGCCAGTGTGGCGGATCTTCTGGACGAAATGCAGGCGGGGCTGTTGGCCAAGGCCAGGGCCTTTCGCAAGGAGCATACCCGGGAGATCACAACGGAAGACGGGTTCGTGGAATTTTTTACCCCGGAGAATTCGGACGATCCCGAGATACACGGCGGCTTCGCCTCGATGGGGTTCTGTTGCGACCCCGATTTGGAGGATGCGATCGCGAAAAAATACAAAGTAACCGTGCGCTGCATCCCCAATGCGACCGTCGATGAGGTGGTGCCTTGCGTCTTTACGGGCAAGCCGGGCAAGCGGGTGATTTTTGCGAAGAGCTACTAGCTCGATCAAACAAAGGGCACGTGGGGGAAATCTTCACCGAGTATTTTGCCGGAGTCCGCCTCGAGCCACTTGTCGAGGACACTGCTGTAAATGCTGCGGAAGTCGGTGGAATACTGGAGATCCTTTTTGGGGTCGGTCACGAGTTCGGGGGCTTCGCCGAGGAGGCCGCCGTTGACCTTTGAGCCCATGACGAAGAGGGGGGCGGCGGTTCCGTGGTCGGTTCCGGCGCTGCCGTTTTCAGCGGGGCGGCGGCCGAACTCGGAAAAGGTCATCGTGAGGACCTGGTCGTCTTTGTGGTGCGCGGTGAGATCCTTCTGGAATGCCTGCATGGCGGCGGAAAGTTCGGTCAAGAGGCGTTCATGATTGGTCAGCTGGTTGGCGTGGGTGTCGTAGCCGCTTTGGGAGACGAAATAGACTCGGGTCTCCAGGTCGGCATGAATGAGGGCGGCGACCCGCTTGAGGGACTGCGCGAGTCGGGTGCCGGGGTAGCTGGCCTGCGCTTTGTATTTTGAGATGATCTGCTCGACGCGGCGTTCGGTGACGAGGGTGTTCATCATGGTATGCTGAAGGTAGCTGGCGTTTCCCTCGATGTGGTCGGCTTGGAGGAGTTTTTCGTAGGCGAGGTCGGCGGGGTCGTGGCCCCGATCAAAGCGGCCCGAGTGTTTCATGCCGAAGAGCGCGTGTGGCTCGGCGGAGAGGTAGCTCTGGGGGATCATGTCGCCGACGTGGATACCGCAGGGATCGGCGTCGACACGCTCTGCCGGGTCCTCGCTGCTGTCAGGACGGCCGGCGCAGCTATTGTCAAAATAGCGGCCGAGCCAGCCTTCGCGGAGGAAGGATTCGCTGTCGCTGCCCGTTTCCCATATCTCGGTGGAGCGGAAGTGGCTGCGGTTCGGATTGGGGTAGCCGACGTTTTGAACGATGGAGAGTTGACCGGATTCGTAGAGCTGATGGAGCGGTTGGCAGGCGGGGTGGAGGGCGAGGCCGTCGCTGATGGGGAGAAGGCCCTTGCGGAGGGCAAGGGTGGGGCGGAGGTTGTGGTAGCGGTCGTCGGTGAAAGGGATGACGGTGTTGAGACCGTCGTTGCCGCCGGCCAGTTGGATGACGACGAGGATGCTGCGGTCGCGCTCGGGAGCAGGTGTCTGCGCCATGGCGCTACGAGCCAGGAAGGCCGGAGCCACCCCGCTGAATGCGAGGAAGCCGAGCCCGGCACCGCCCCGGATGAATTCGCGGCGGGTGAGTGGAAGGGAGTTCATGTGGGATTTTTGGGGATGCGGGATACGGGGTGCGGGATGCGGGATATGGGATGCGGGATATGGGATGGAACCGCGTGAGGCTTTGCCTTTTACGCGGCGGGATGCGGGAACTGAAAACTGATGAACCGAAAACTAGGAAACCTGTGCGCCAGCACAGCCTTCAGCACAGATTGTAGGCGGGGGATTGGAGGAGGGCGATCATGGCATGGCGGATGCCTTGGGTGGGATTGTCCGCCTCGACGATGATTTCTGTCAGAATGGGGCGGTAGGTGGATTGAAAGGGTGGGGTCAGGAAATAGGTGGCGAAGTGGGCGGCGAGGTCGTCGGCCTCGGTTTCAGCGACTTGGCGGAGGCGCTCGCGGGTGACGAGGAATTCGCCCCGACCGGCCTTGCGGGCTTTCTTGAGGGCGCGTTGTTCGTTGCCGTTGAGCTTTTCCTCGTTCAGCTTGGTGAAGAGGTAGTCGACGAGTTGACGGCGACCGCTGATTGTCGTCGAGTTGATCCAGTGCGCTCCGTAGAGCCAACCGCGAACGTTGGGCGGGTCGTAGAAAGACTGCCCCATCACATTCATGCTGCGCAGGATTCGACTGTCAAAAGGTGCGACATCGAGTCGGAGGTCCTGGCAGAGACCCAGGTAAAATTGAGTGGGGCTCTTGACGAGGTTGCCGCGATAGGCGGGATGAAAGAAGAGGCGGCTTTGGAAGAAGGTTGAACAAAGATAACGCAGGCTGAAGTCATGGCGGGCCCACGCTTCGCCGAGGGCCTCGATGTAGGGCTCGGGCACGGGCTGGTCGGTGAGGTAAAATTTGATCAGCTCACGGATCAGGAAGGTCCGGGCTGCGGGTTGGTTAAAGGTGATATCGATGATATCGTCCCCATCCCAGTTCCCGGTTTCTCCGAAGACGGTCTTGCTACCATCGTCGTGCAGGCGTTCTTGAAAGAAGAAGTCGGTGCGGTTTTTGATACGATACCCCGTGAAGGCGCGTGCGGCTTCTTTGATGTCGGCCTCGCTGTAGTTGCCCTCGCCGAGGGAGAAGAGCTCGAAGAGCTCACGGGCAAAGTTCTCATTGGGCTTGCGGCCGGTGTTTTTGTCGAGGTTGAGGTAGCGGACCATGGCAGGTTCTTTGCTGACCTGCTTGCAAAGCTCGCGGTAGTCGCCGGTGCAACCCATCCGCAAGGTTTGCTGGAGCCTGAAGAGTGCGTGGGTCTCTTTGACCGTGGCCCGCTCGACGACGAAGATGTCCTGAAGGAAAAGGACGAACTTCTCGCGTGGACTGTGTTCCGGTTGGCGGGCATAGTGGAACCAGTCCATGGCGTATTGCCGAAAGAGACGGTTGTCCTCCCGCCGAAGCTCCCGGCGCATTTCGCGCTTTGTCATTGGGTCAGCGTCGCTGGTGTATATTGCGCGATAGCGTTCATGCACCGAGGCCTCATATTCGGTCAATTTCTCCGGCTTCGGCATGGTCGCGCCGCCCGGGAGGAAGGCGGCCTCCCAGCATTTTTCCGGAGACGTGCGCAGCGCAGCGGTGACGGCTTCGGGTGGCGCCGCGAAGCCGACACGGCGCAGCCAGTGTTGTGCCTCTTCGACGCGCCAAAAGCCAAGGGGAAGTGGCTTCCAGGCGTCGTCGACAGAAAAGGTGTCTGGGGTCGGGGCGGGTTGTGACATGGGCAGGGTTGATATCGAACAATACATCGTCCGCCCGGGATGAAAAGTTTCAATTTACAGGCAATTCGCCAGCAGTGGGCACTCTTTGGACTCAACCGTTCCCGCTTTTTTTGGGTCATTTGCGGCTTAGGTCAGAGATTTGTGAGCGTCAGCCAAAGGCCGACCAAAATCAGCACGCTACCAGTCAGGGCGACGGCGCCTTTTTGAAAGCGCTGCATTTGGTTGAGGGTGCGACTGGCTGTTTCGGCACTGAGCACAAGGGCGATGGCGACGATTCCGACGGGCAGGGCGGTGCCGATGCCGTAGAGGGCGACCGGAAGGGGACCGCTGGGAGACGACGACCGTCTTGAAGGCGAGTTTATAATCCCGCGCGTAGTGCTTGTTCTCAAGGCGGTCGATGTTGATGGTTTGGAAGCGTAATTGCCCACTTTCCATCGCACCGGCGAAGTCACGTTCCAGCGTTTCGAGGGTCAGTCGCTCGATCTTTTTACAGGAGACGCAGCGCACATCAGTGGTGAAGTAGGTGACCACGACGGGACTTTTTGCGGCCGACTGAGCTGTGTTGGCTGTGGTAGTTGCATCGTTTGAGGAATTCGTCCGGGCGTCCTCGGTCGGTGTCGCAGGCGCTACCGGAGCCGGGCTGATTTTGCTCCAGACAAAGGCCCCGATACCAAGGGCAACGATGAGCAGGAGAATGGATTGGAGGATTTTTTTCATGACTCCAGCAATGCCTTTAGCGCTTCCGGTTTGGGTAGGCTGCCTGCGGCTTTGACTTCGCCGTCTACCACGAGGGCGGGGGTGACCATGACGCCGAAGTCGGCGAAGCGCATCATGTCGGTGACCTTTTCCAGCTCGTAGTCGAGGCCGAGGTCTTGGGCTGCCGCTTCGGCGGATTCGGTCAGTTTGTTGCATTTGGCACATCCGGTGCCGAGGATTTGGATCTTTTTCATGGTTTATTTATTGTGTTGGTCATTTGTGGGTGAATATTTTCCATCAAACTGGCGGTCGATGGGTTGAAAGATTAGCAGCAGTATAAGGAGGATTCCCGATCCGATACCCAGCCACATGGGCCAAGAGCGTTTGCGGGCGGCGACCTGCCAGAGCCAGCGCCAGTGCAGTGCGAGATGCAAAAGGATCGCCGCGATGAAAACGTAGCTGATCCAGGTATGGTAGTCGCCCCATTCGTGGCGGTCCAGTCCGAGCGCCGTGAGGCCCCGGCCACCCTGCGAGCCGGGTGGTAAGCGGAAGGCGAGCAACAAACCCGTGCCGCTCATAGCGCTAAAGCTGAGCCAGAGCAGAAGGTTTAAAATGCGGGGGAGCATGACCCGGCGGGATGGACGTTTGGATGGGGCGGATTTGGTTTTCATAATGTTTAAAAAAACATTCCGTAGAGCCAGCCGCTGAGGGTGGCGAATAGGACCACTAACAGGACATAGGTGCCGGTCTTTTTTGGACCGAGGATGGTATTGATGACGAGCATGTTGGGTAGGCTAAGCGCGGGTCCGGCCAGCAGCAGGGCCAAGGCCGGGCCACCGCCCATGCCGCTGCCGAGTAGTCCCTGAAGGATCGGCACTTCCGTGAGTGTGGCGAAATACATCAGAGCCCCGGCGACCGATGCGAAAAGATTGGCTCCGATGCTGTTGCCGCCGATGAGGTTGCTGATCCACTCGCTGGGGACGAGCCCCTCGCTGCCGGGTCGACCGAGCAGGAGCGGCTGTCTTAATCTCTTTTTTTGTATCCATCTCAGTAAAACCTAATATTTCGCTATTTTACGAAATATTATTGAAAAAAAGTCAGTCACAACTACAGGTGGTGGTGTTGAATTCAGGGAATTTGGCAGGATCGTCCAAGCAGGCGATAAAACGGCCGACGCAGGGCAATGCCAGCCGATAAAAGACCTGTTGACCGCGCTTCTCATCAGCGACGACGCCCGCTTCGCGCAGGACGGATAAATGGCGCGATATCGTCGACCATCCCAGCCCGGCTGTTTCGACGAGGTCACACACACAGCGCTCACCCTCGAAAAGTTCGCGGACCATCAAGACGCGAGCCGGGTGACCCAAAGCTTTGAAAACAACCTCGGCGGGGATACTTGAAACTGTTGGATTCAATGAAGCCATAGAGCTACATTTCGGCATTTCGCGAAATAAGCAAATTTAAAATCAAGTTTTTCAATCGCTTGGTGCGGCTTCCTGGCAAATTCGCGTTGACCTGAATCCACGTCGCAGGCCTTTTTGATGTCATTTCATGACTAGTTTCGCAACCAAAATAGAAGCGGCCCTGCAAGCCTTCGAAGAGGTGGTCCCATGTATGTCATCCGCGAAGCGCTCGGCCCGCGCTGGCGGTTTTTGGCAGTCCTTTTCGCGGTAGCGGCTTTGTTTGTGCTGTTGCCGGTCTTTCAGGCCAACCAACTCGTTCAACTGATGGGGAAGTCGCTCTTTGCGGGTGACCTCTCGACCTCGGGGAAAGGTATCCTCGGCGTGCTGATCACCATCGTGGTGGCCGTGGTCGTGCTGGGCGATATCAAACGGGTGGGGCGGGTGATCGATACCTTGATTGTCTGCACGGCCACGGCGCTCGTCATACTGGTGACCGGAGTGCTCGATCCGACGGGAGAGATGGTCGGCGTCAGCTTGACGGCTGCTGCTTTCGACAGTGGCCTGCCCGGCGGCAGGGGGAGCGTCCTACTCCTCGTCATGGTCTTTTTTCTGAGCATCAGCACGATGATCAGCTTCGGCTACTACGGGGCGAAATGCTTCGGCTTTCTTATGGGTGCAGAGCGTCAGCATAGATGGATGTGGTTTTATTTTGCGCTTATTTTTGTGGGCTCGATGGCCTCGTTTCAAAGCGTCAGCGGCCTGGTTTTTGGTATGTATGCCGTGATGGCGATCCCCACCATGCTATCGACTCTGCGCCTCGCCCCGCGCGTCAACGCAGCTGCGCGAATCTATTTTGACCGTATCGAATAAACAAGCATTGACAAACCGCGGGACGATCCGGGACGGCAGGGCGCGGTCATTGTTTGAAATAAACCTCGGCCGGTGGCTGCCCGGGAATCGTATAGGTTCCCGCGAGTATCCGATACTGGGGGATGTATTGTAGCGTATAGGTTGAGCCCGGATAGCCCTGATCGCGCAAAACGACCTGCAGTTGAAGCCCACCGGCTTCCGTTTCGACGAGCGTCGCCGATTCAACATTTATGGGATCCGGATTAAAGTAGCGTGGGGTCACTTCGCCATCTTCGACCGAGATTTCAAACGAATACGTGCCTTCGCTGCGGGTCCAGTCACCTTCGAATTGTCCGGCATGCGGCTGTTCGTAGGGGCCCAGGTAAGTTTCGAGTGTCGGTTGAGCAAGAAGGGGTGCCGCTGCAGCCGCAGCTGTGAGCGCAAGGGCTTTGATGAGGTTTTTGACCGATAGCATGGATTAAGCTTATAAATACATTTGTGAGACGGCAAGGGGTTTTCGTCCAATAGCCCGATCAGTTGCTACGCTGTTAGTTAGCAAGGCCGTCAACGAGAAATACAGCTAATGAAAATCACTTGTATGTCCGGTTGCTCTAACGTGCGGGTTACCCTTATTTGCTCTGTAAGACAGCATTGCAAAGACTCTGGAATCTGTCATTTTTTTCTTTCGTGAGACAGATTTCAACAGATAGGGAAGGCTCAACCCATCCTGCGCTCCGGAGTGCGCAGCGTAAATTGTTTTGGGACGAACGCGCGACCCCTCCGGCAACTGATTCGCCCCGTCTTTTACTGCGCATCATGGAAATGGGGAATTGGCAAATGGTGAGAGCGATGGAACAGGTCTACTCGAGGAATTTTCTTATTGATGTTCTCAAACAGGCACCTTGCGGTGCGCTTTCAAGGAAATCCTGGAATTTCTGGTGCTTGCGTTTAGGGGTGGATTTTCAGTATCCGGATCGCTTCGCCACTCGTATATGACCGATGACTTATACCTAAACTCGCTTCCTCCAGAGCAGCAAAAAATATGGGGTGCCTTTGTTGACGCCAATATGTCAGGCTTTATGCTCTACGGTGGGACTGCATTAGCACTTCGTTATGGGCACCGCCTATCTATTGACTTCGACTTCTTCGGTGCCCCATTAGTGACTCCTGGAGCCATCGCTCTGCGTATTCCCTGGCTGAAAGAGAATTTGGATCAGGAAATTCAATATGAGCCCAACACCTATGCGGTCAGTGTCTTTTCTCCGGGTCTGGAACCAAAAGAAACCGTTAAGCTGTCGTTCTTTGGAGAGATGGGGTTTCCTACTTTGGATCCTCCGACCATTGCTTCTAACAGCATACAAATCGCCTCTGTTCGCGATATTTTAGCCACCAAGTTAAAAGCTATTTTTGGTAGAGTTGAGGCTAAGGACTATATCGATATCGCCGAGATTCTCACCCAAAGCGGTGACCCCGTATCGCGACTCAAAGACGGTTTAGCGGATTTTGAACTCATGTTTCCCGGGGGTAACGCACACTTGGTTTTGAAATCACTTTGTTGGTTCAAAAGCGGCGATTTGAGCGCCGTGAATCAATCGACACGTGAGCTGCTCCAAGAAACAGTGTGTGCAGTAAAGGAGATTCCCCCAGCTAAGCCGGTTTTCAATTCGAGTATCGGGTACGACCCAAGCATGGAGGCTAATTAGGCTTTCTCTAATGAAAATCATGACTCGCACTCTTCGGAGCGTCAGCGAGGCGGAGGGCCTCGACGCGGCGGGCGATGATGTGGAGCGTGCCCTGTGATTTCTGCACTTTGCCGCGGATGAGGAGGTAGGGCTCCTGGGCGACCATGAGACGGTGGCGCTCGAAGAGGCTGGGCCAGAGGACGCAGTTGATGATGCCGGTCTCGTCTTCGAGGGAGAGGAAGAAGACGCCCTTGGCGGTGCCGGGGATCGAAAAAAAGTGGTTTTGAGAGAGGCTGAACTCGACAAAACAAAAATTTGACATACAGATAATTGTATTTTACACAAAAATGTATGGATACAGTTATCAGTTCGACAGATGCAGCGCGGCACATGGGGGACGTGTTGGCGAGGGTCAAGCATGCTGGAGAGTCATTTGTCCTGACAAAGAGCGAAAAGCCGCTCGCGCGTCTGGTTCGTTTTTCCGGGGCGCCCCGTGCTTCGGGTGCCGAAATTATGCGGGCATTGGATGATTTACCATGGGATCCGGAATTTGCTGACGATCTCGAACGGGTAAATCGGATGGACCGAATTTCTGAGAATCCATGGGATTGATTCTCGATACATCGGCTTTGATCGCTCTGGAGCGCTTCAGAGCTGAGCCGGATAGGGTCACCCTGGATTCCAATGAGATCTATGTGCTCCCGGCGATCGTGTGGGCGGAAGCCTTGGTTGGTGTGCGGATGGCTGCAGACTCTTCAAAGGCTGCCCGCCGATTGGCGCGCTTGGAAGCCATCCGCCGCGTCACGGGAGTTGAAGACTTTTCAGACGTGGTGGCAGAGCACTATGCGGATATTTTTTCTGAGCTTTCACGCAGTGGAATTCTGATCCCACAAAACGATATCGCTGTTGCGGCGACAGCGCGTCGTCTCGATTTCGGGGTATTAGTAGGACCGCAGGATGAGGCGCATTTTCGTCGTGTTCCCAACTTGGATGTCCAGGTGCTCTAATGAAAATCATGACTGGCACTCTTCGGGGCGTCGGCGAGGCGGAGGGCTTCGATGCGGCGGGCGATGATGTGGAGCGTGCCCTGTGATTTCTGCACTTTGCCGCGGATGAGGAGGTAGGGCTCCTGGGCGACCATGAGACGGTGGCGCTCGAAGA
>JAAAPI010000301.1 GCA_009908325.1 Verrucomicrobiota bacterium
GGTCTCGGTATTGCTTGAAGAATTCATCAATCCCAGGGGACACACCGGCCCCGTAAGACTGACCAAGAAAACCAAACTTCAGCTCATTGAGGTTCGTCTCGCTAAGTCCAAAAGTTACTCCAATGGCATCCGCATTGATCGTGACGTCTTCGAAGGAACAGTCTTCGAAGATCGAGTAACTTGATGTGCAATCCGAGAAAGAAAATCCGATCAGACTGGATGCGCCAAAGGTCGACTGAAGCCATGTGGAACGTCGGTTCTTTGAGCCCTTGATAGTACATCCTTGAAAAGTTGTTCGCTGAACAGCAGCGTCTTCGAAATCGCAGTCTTCGAGTAGGCAGTCACTGAATAGGTTGTCGGAGCAGACTGCGGAACGAACGGGACAAGTTAGAAGCTCGGTCTTTGCAAATCTGGTAGATCGGATGTCAGCGGTTTCAAACGAAACGTTTTCTAAATGACAGTTTTCGAACCGGGCTCCTTCGAAATCACTTCTTGAAAAGTCAGCGTCCGAAATCCTGCAGTTTCGAAACAAGACCCCGTGGAAAAGGGATTGCCGTGCGACGACGTTCTGTATCTCGACGCCATCGAAAAACTGGTAGCTCAGGTCCGCACGCGACTGAAGTATCTTCTCAGCTGTTTCCTGCGATGAAATCGGCAATCCGGCCGCCTGCAGTGGATTTGATGGTGAACCCTCATTTTCAGAAGCAGGCATAGATAATTCTCGGTTATCGTTACAGCAGCCAAACAGCTTAGCCGCTTAGGTTGAAATCTCCTGTCACCCTACAGTTGCGACAGCTGTGAGTCATCATGTTTTTCGCACTCCACAAAGTCATACCTCACTGTTGCCAAAGCAAATTTGCTCGATTCCTCTACAACTTTGAAGGGGTTGGAAGTCATCGACAACAGATGGCGGCCCCAAAGCTATAAGCGAGGGAACATGACCAAAATACGGATCGACGAGTTCGAGACCTACTGTCGCGAACAACTTGGGCTGAGTGAAAACAGCCTACGGGCCTATCGCCAGGACCTAGCTGCGTTCGCAAAGTTCAAACGGAAGGCGAAGTTGAAAGGTTCACCCTTGGCCGCTGACATCATCGAATTTCAGAAGGACCTCAGAGAGGAACAAGGGGCGAGCCCGGCAACAATCCGGCGGCGATTGGTGACGTTAAGGTCCTACTACGGTTGGCTTGGGGAAAATGACGCCAGCTGTCCGTCACCCTTTGACGGTCTCCGACTAGACATGAGGGTACCCAAACGCCTCCCCCGCCCCGTCGACCGTCCCACTCTCGGTGCCGTTTTTAGGTCGGCCCAGCACATCGTGCAACTTGATCCCAGCGATGAGCTATCCGTGCCGAAGGAAATTCCAGCTGCGCAGATCACGGGTTTGATAGCGAGGCTGCTTATCGTGACGGGCCTACGCATCGGAGAGCTTACTTCACTCCGTGTGTGTGACGTATCCGGCGCCGCGACGCAAATCCGAGTCCGAGGAAAAGGCGACCGCGAGCGCACCGTATACGTTGCCAATGATCGCCTCCAAACTGACTTCAGACGCTTCTGGGAAGATCGATGCGACGCGGCCGGCTCGCAGGCCTGGCTGTTCACCAACTCGATAGGAGATCGCCTCACCCCTCAGGCCTTTCGAAAGAGGTTACGGACGCTATCCAAATCACTAAGAATAGAGCCCCATCTTACCCCGCACCGGTTTCGGCACTCGGCAGCAACTATGCTCATTGAGGAAGGTGTCGACATAAGATTAGTCCAACGCTTGCTCGGTCACGCCAGCATTGCCACGACGGAGATCTACATAAAGGTCTCGGACAACTCACTCAGCTCGGCAGTGTCTGCCGCTGACACGTTGGCCAAAGTCGACGCCTACTGACGGGTGCGACCTCCTACGCCTCAGCCTTCTGCTGAGGCGTTTGTACCTCACCTCCAGCACGGGCGGATAACTAGGAATTATCAGTATGTCGCTTAGTGACATTTCACGATTTGCCAGCGGTAGCCTGGACGACCTCGCAAAGGGAAAACGAGCCGTTCTATATGAAGAGCTTGCTGAGTATTTTTATCTGTTTGCCAGACGCGCCGCCTTGCGGCAGTCCTCGGTCCAGCAGGAAATCAACTACCACATCGGCAACTTGGTCTTGGTAAGCCTTTATTTCGACGTCGTCCTTATCCAGACTGCGACGATTTTCAACGCTACCGATCCGTTTGTGAGAAAGGTAGCGGACGGCGTTCTGGTTCATCCAAAGTTCCGCGAGATGCTGGATGCGAATGCTCTGAAGATTGTGGGTTGGGGCGGTAATACTCCTCGCGACATGTTTCAAGCAGCAGAGGGGTTTTCAAAGTCTGCAGCGGATATTGCTCCTAATGCAGATCGCTTCGACGCCATTGCTTCGGTGTTCAACTCTCAGAGTACTGTTTCAAGGACTTCGGATCAGCCTGACGCAGACATTGACGTCCTATTTCGAAACCGGCTTGAGCAGACGACGATCATTCGTCGTCCCGAAGAGTTGTCAGCCGTCAATTCAGCGTTGGAGAAGTCCATGGAAAAAACAGGTCAACTCGTCGCAGTTTCGTTTAATCCCGAACTGAACAAGTTGGAGCTATCATCACATGGAGCAGATGCGGTCGGCGTGAGCTTCATACAATCGTGGCATGACCATCTGGCTTCAGAAATTCCGGGAGTCGTAACTTATGCCCCGCTTACCAACCCAGTGTTTCTTGATCAAAAAGCGGTGGTTTCACAGTCCGTTATCCGCTCTTTCCTGTACTCTCCGCAGATCTTCGCTTCTTTCCTTGGAGGATACTTAAGAGCGAAGGATTTCAACGAAATTCTTAAAAGGCCATACTCAGACTTAATGGTTGTCAAAAACGGTGATTGGGCGCGCTTCGTTGACGCATATCATGAAGCGATTGAAGTCGTTTCCAGCAACGTGGGGCATCTCACTCACGCCGAGCTTTCTGCCGACCAGTTCGGCCAAGACAGCACATGGGCAACAAACCTGAGTGCTGCGGTGGACTCGAGCTCTGACCAAGCTGATGTCAATGCATTTATTGAAAGTCTCGCGATGCTTTCAGGGCTAATCTTCTCAATACCATTCCTTGGTGCTGCCGCTAAATCGGTTGGATCGTTGTTTGGCAAAACGGTGAATCAGACATTCCACACGTTGCGACAGAACGCGACGCTTGAGATTTCGCCATTTATAAACAAACTCTTGCGACACTATCAGCTGGAAGGCGTTCGAGCTTGAAACACGAATTCGGTCATCGTGTAGAGAAATTCTGGCGCATCAAAAATACAGTTCTCAGACGTATCTTCGAACAATGTGGACCATTGAGCAGCTAGCTGGCGTTCTCCAATTTCTGCTGCCCGGTCAGAGATCATCCGGCCGTTTTCTGCAATGTAGGTTCTTTGATGTTGATCAACGGGATGAACAAAAGAAAACGACTGGGCTAAGGTATCGAGATGCACGAAGCCGCATCCAGTGAG
>JAAAPI010000032.1 GCA_009908325.1 Verrucomicrobiota bacterium
TTTCTTCCTCTTCTTTTCGCACCCCATGACGCACATCCCCTGCTGGCCATCGGACCGGGAATTTGAAAATGCAGACGGCACCACCTGGCCAAAATTTCAGGGTCAAAGTGGGGTTAGCTACTACTACGATGTGATGATGGAGGTAAACCACAGCACAGAGCGCGTCCTTGACAAACTCGACGAGCTGGGGATCGCCGAGGACACGCTTGTCATTTTCACTTCGGACAACGGCCCCTGGTCCAGGTTAAAAGACCGCAATCTGGAAGACCGCTCGGTCGGCTCCGCCTATCCCTTCCGGGGGGCCAAGATGAGCACGTCGGAGGGCGGTGTTCGGGTCCCACTGCTCGCCCGCTGGCCGGGGCAAATCCCAGCCGGGCAGGTCAATAGCTCGGTGGGAGCGCTGACCGACTTCCTCCCAACTCTCCTGCATTTGGCGGGGGGCGAGCTACCCGATGACCGTATCATCGACGGCATCGATCTCTGGCCCATCTGGAGTGGTGAAATGGATACAATCGACCGCTCAATCGGTCTGCACAACGCCTGGAATGAAACATGGAACACGATTCGCTATCAGAACTGGAAGCTACGGGCTTTGAGGTTGAATTGAGCGGCAACGATCTCGAGGTGGCCGATGGAGGAACTGCCTCCGTGCAGCTGAGGCTCTCGCATAATCCCGGCACGGAGGTCACCGTGCAAGTCGCACATTTCTCGGGCAACCGGGATATTGCCGTCACCGATGGGGCCGAGCTGAGCTTCAGCTCCGATAATTGGGATGCATGGCAGGACGTGACATTCGTCGCTCGCAGCGAGCACGCTGGTGGGCTAACGGGTGCTACTTTCCGCGTGACGACCGACGTGCATCCCGTCGTGCGTGAATTGTTCGTCCAGCAGCCGAGTGCCGCTTCCACCCAGAGTCCAGCTGCGAATGCGGCTCAGAACGAACAGCCCAACATTGTGCTCATTTTTGCGGACGATATCGGCTACGAGGTGGTCAGTCCATTGAACGAAGACAAAAACACGCCCATTCTGGACCGGCTTTCCGACGAAGGCATGCGCTTTGATAACGCATTTTCCAACGCAGTTTGCACACCCAGCCGCGTGAAGATCATGACGGGACTGTCCAATGTGCGAAATTTTAAACACTTTGGTGTCCTTGAGGAGCACCAAATCGCCTTCGGCCATCAACTCAAAAAAGTAGGCTACGCGACGGCCATGGTTGGCAAGTGGCAATTGGGGGGCGGCCCAGATGCGCCGCAGCACTTCGGCTTCGACCAGTCCCTGCTTTGGCAGCAGACGCGGCCACGCACCCGTGAGGGAAGCGAGCACGACACCCGCTACCCGAACCCCCGCTTCGAACGCAACGGAGTGGATCGGGACTTCGAGGAACTCGATTTTAACGATGGAGAATATGGACCGGACGTCCTCAACGATTTCGTTCGCGATTTCATGGAGGCGCAAGTTGCGAGCGACACCCCCTTCCTTGTTTACTACGCCATGAACTTACCCCACTCGCCGTTTGACGCCACGCCGCTTTCCGAGAGCTGGGATCCGGCCAGCCCTGGCTCAACCCTCTATTTGGGACCGGGCAACGCCGAGACCCGGAATGAACACTTTAAGGATATGGTCGCCTACATCGATACGATGGTCGGACGCGTGGAGGACAAACTGATCGAGCTGGGTGTGCGCGACAACACATTGATCCTCTTCATTGGCGACAATGGCTCTGAGCGGTTGATTCGGTCCGTCTGGGAGGGTCGCACCATCCCCGGCGGGAAGCGACAGCTCGACGATAATGGCCTGCGCGTGCCCTTCATCGCCAACTGGCCTGCGGTGATCGCACCCAACAGCGCGAGTGACCGCCTCGTCGATTTAGCCGACATCCTGCCGACCTTCTGCGAGATGGCAGGCGCCCCGCTGCCGGGGGGGCGCACGATCGACGGCTTCAGCCTGCTTCCCGAGTTCAGGGGCGCAGACAGTCCAAACCGTGATTTTGTTTACATCTACTATTTGAACAAACAAGTCCTCGCACGCACCGCTGATTATATGGTGCGCCGCAATACCAACACCAGCGGGGGGACGCTCTATCACTTCCCCGAGCGGTTCACCATGGACGAAGTCCCGGAGGGCGAAGTGACACCGGAGCAACGAGCGCTCAAAGCAGCAATGGTCGACTTTCTCGACAGCATGATCCAGGAACGCGGCAGCGCCTTCGGCCCGCCGCTTTGAGTGCGCTGCCCGCGATATCGGGGCCCTCAAACCTTAGACTACTTAAAACATGCGAAAATTATTTGTATTCATGACCACCATCGGGCTTTGCCTGGATCTTTCCGCCAAAGAAACACCGCCCAATATTGTTTTCATCCTTGCGGATGATCCGCAGTACGCGGCAATCAAATCAGATTTGCGAGGGGAACTGCTGGTTTGGATGGAAGCATCCGGGGATCTGGGCCAGGAGACAGAACTGAACGCCCCTGAGCATATGCTCCGGAATCGTTAGACGATGAATCAAGAATAAGCTCAGGGCACGCTATGCTCCACCATCCGGATCGTTCCGTCCGCCTCATATTCAAGGGGCTCAAAACAAAATATCCGCCCCTGCGCTTCCTTGTATTTCGGGTAGTCTTTGTAGCCGGCAACATGGAAAAAGTAATACCATTGATTTTTGAATTCGATGATCGAGTGGTGGTTTTGGGCTCCCCTTGGTTTGGGGGAGAGCGGACCCTGCCACTCAAAAGGACCGTAGGGATTCGAACCAGTCGCGTAAAAGCCCTGAAACTCTTTGTTCTTCCAGTTGGTGAAGGAGAAATAATAGATGCCATCCCGTTTGTGCATGAAGGCGCCCTCGTTAAATTTTAGAACGCGATCCTCCATCACCGCTTCGGGGCCGTATATAATCTTTTTCGGACTCTCCGCCAGCTCCACCATGTTCGGTTTCAACTGGGCCACGATACCGGGGTTATTGTAGAGGTATGCCGTTCCGTCATCGACGATGAAGACCTTTGGATCGATATTATTCAATCCTTCGATCGGCTTTCCTGAATCTTCAAACGGCCCCGCCGGTGAGTCGCACACCGCAACCCCCACGCGCCACTGCCCCTCTTTGTTTTTGATGGGAAAATTTTGAAGGGAATCTGAAAAAGCGGTATTAAGTATTCGGTTGCAGACGATAGTAAGGCAGGCGCTCCAGAGGAACCTCGATTTCGAGGACGACCGGCCCAACCACCTCGGAACCGTCGTCCTCCAACCAAGTGCCTTCAGGGAAAACCACCTCGCGACTGCGGGCGCCTTTTTCCATGACCGGTGCCACCAGTAAGTCGGAGCCGAGGATGAACTGATCCTGAATCGTCTCGTAACCCTGATTCGGCAGGGCACATTACTGATAAGTGCTAATTAGTTGCTAGGTAGCTTTTTAAATTTTGCGCTAGACAATCCCATAAAGTTCAGTATGTTAGGCTTGGATGAAT
>JAAAPI010000249.1 GCA_009908325.1 Verrucomicrobiota bacterium
GACCGCCTCCTGCCCGGCCCGGTAAACCGCCTCGACATCGCTGCCATCGACCCGAATCCATTCTTCCTCATTGAGAACGCCCAAAGCGATCGGATTGGTCTGAGCCGTCGAAGTACTGATCGCTATCCGATTATCCTCCACCACAAAAACCATCGGTAACTTGCGCTCTTTGGCGAAACAGACCGACTCGAAGAAATCTCCCTGGCGGGCCGCCGCCTCGCCGAGAGATGCATAAACGATGTTTTTTTTGCCGTCGATCTGCATCCCCCAAGCGGCACCGCAAGCCGGAAGGAGATGCGCCCCGACAGGTGATGGGTGGCTCCAGATATTGAGCGCCCGGTCACTGAAATGCCCCGTCAACTGCCGCCCCCCGCTCGATGAATCCCGCTTCGCGTAAAAAGCCAGTGCCAGATCCGCATCGGACAGGCCCCGCTGCAGGCAGAACGCGCGATCCCGGTAATACGGAAAGGCGTAATCCTCTGCCTCCATGTGGAGCGCGATCGCCGCCACGGCCTCGTGACCCATTCCCGAGATGTGGAACCAGCCCTTGCCCTGGCGGATGAGACTTTGCTCCCGCAGATCGCCGAGACGACTTCGCCACAACGAATGGAGCAAGTCGCGGCAAACCGATGGCGCTATGCTGGAAAGCAGTTTTGGTTTTTTTACGGGTTTCGGCATGGACTCAAAACACAAAGTATCCAAGACAACGAAAAGCGTTGCAAAGCATAATCTCCGAAAAAAACTCTTTTAGCATGGGCAAAACCCAACCTCACAGACACGCAACGGCGTTCATTTTAAGTCATTGATAAAGACAGCTTAGGCTGACTTACTCCGTAGGCACGATTATGGCAGATCCATCAAAGAAAGAAAACCCGCGCGTGCTCATTTGCGCGAAGACGGCGGCGGGTCGATCGGCAATCGAAAAACTTATTGAGGCCTCGCGTTTTTCCGGGAGATACGAGACAGCGAGCGCTCTGGCCGAAGCCAAAAAACGGCGGGAGGAAGATTCTTTTGAGGTCATTTTTATGGATTCGGGACTGTTCGCAGACGGTCATCAACCAACGTTTGCAGCGATCCAATCATTCTGTGCTGAGAGCGCTGTCATTCTCATCTCAGATCGGGACGAGGCCGCAAGTTCAATCAAAGCCCTGGAATACGGTGCCGAAGACTATTTGGTCCGGGATGATCTTGATCTCGCGGCCATCGAGCACGCCATGACTGCAGCGCTGGGCCGTCGGAAAGGACGTGCCGCTGCAGATGCCGTCAATAAGAAAATTGCCATACTCGAAACCCAGGTCGAAAAAGTCTTTAACCATCATAATGATCCGATTCTCATTCTCGGGTCGAACCATGAGATACGCTTTCTCAACCAGAAAGCGGTTTCGCTTTTCGAAACCAATGAGGCAAGTCTGCTCGGAGAGGTCTTTCCCTTTGCTGTGGCCGAAGGAGACGTCACCGAGCTTGAAATACCGGTATCCGGCGAGCGCATTCATACCGTAGAGCTGGCCGCCTTCGAAATTATTTGGAAGGGGGAGGACTCACTGCTCGTCCTCCTGCGGGAAATCAGGACCGGCGATGAAGCCGGGTACAATCACCTCTCGAACAAAGAGCGTTTGAATACGCTTCTTGAGTCGGTTTCCGAGGCAGTCATCGTATCCAATAGGGACGGTCGCATCGAGCAGTTGAATAAAAGCGCGGCTGAACTACTGGGCAGCGATCCAGAAACGAGCCGGGGGCAATTACTCACTGAGATGGTTCAAGCGGATCCAGCTCCGGACAGGAACGTTGATCATGAGGCACTTAACTCAGTCGGTCTGCTGGTCGGAGGCATTGCCCACGACTTTAATAATATGCTCACCGTGATTTTGGGAAATATTGCTCTGGCGCGTACGGATGCGGAGCAAAAAGCCGACATTTCGCAGAGGCTCGTCGCAGCGGAGAGTGCCGCATTACAGGCAAGTTCATTGAGCCAGCAATTACTCACCTTTTTAAAGGAAGGTGCGCTCAACCTCACTCAAACCCAAATTCCGGAAATCATTGAAGAATGTGCGGAGTTCATCCTGCGTGGCTCGAACGTCGATTTTAAACTGACGTCTGAAGCCAACCTGTGGTCGGTCGATGCGGATAAAGGGCGGATCAGTCAGGTCATCAGCAATCTCCTCATCAATTCGGATCAGGCCATGCCCAATGGAGGCATTATCGAGATCAATCTTCGCAATTTAAATATCCGCAGGGCTGAAGTTCCCGGTATCACGGCCGGAGACTATCTATGTATCGAGGTCAAAGATACTGGGACGGGCATTTCGCCGGAAAATCTGAAACAGCTATTCAACCCCTACTTCACAACAAAAGAAAACGGTAATGGCCTCGGACTGGCTTCCTCCTACTCCATCGTAAAAAGCCATAAGGGAACTATTACGGCGGACTCTTCCCCGGGGTTTGGTTCGATTTTCCGTGTTTATTTGCCCAAAAGTTCTTCCCGTGCTAGAGAATCCACGCTTCCAAAGCTCGAGAAAAAAGTGAGAAACAAAAAAGGCATACACCGTGGCCAGGGCCGCATACTACTGATGGACGACATGGAGGCGATGCTCATGGTGGCCGAGGAAATTCTCACCATGCTTGGCTATGAAGTCGCATGCTGTGGCGACGGTGAAGAAGCCATAGAAGCTTACAAAAAAGCTAAAGAGTCAGGAAATCCCTTTGACGCAGTCGTTTTCGACCTGACGGTGCCGGGAGGCATGGGCGGCGAAGAGGCAGCCGATATTCTAAAGCAGTATGATCCGGACTTAATCGCTATTGCATCAAGCGGCTATTCGGGTTCAGGTGTGATGTCCGACCACAAAAATTCTTCTTTCGAGGCGGTGGTCCCCAAGCCATACCGTATTGGTGGAATGAGTGATGCGCTGAACGCGGTTTTAAAAAACAAATGAGGCATCCGGCAGCAGTATTTTAGACTTCGGCACACGCATACTCTAATGGGACAGGATCCAACACCACCACTCAGCGATGATCGCCTGAGGGCCCTCGGGAACATACCCACCGCAAATGCTCCATCACCCGGATACGTCGTGCATCTCGACTTGCTCGAAGAAAACTGTCGATTACTCAATGCGATTTCGAGAAGGTCGGGGGCTAAAATCCTCTTGGCACTTAAGGGCTTCGCTTGCCACAGCACCTTCCCGCTTATTCGTAAATACTTGAGTGGGACGACATCCAGCGGCCTGCACGAAGCGCTGCTCGCCCATGAAACATTCGGTCCGGAAGTGCACGTCTATTCTGTGGCCTTCAAAACGGGGGAGCTGCGACAACTGAGCCGCTTTGCACACAGCTTAGTGTTTAACTCGGCACATCAACTCGCGAATGGCTTGAAAGCCTTAGAAGGGCACCGCCGCCCAGAGCTTGGCCTTCGAATCAATCCGGAATACTCCGAGGTCGAGACCCAAC
>JAAAPI010000326.1 GCA_009908325.1 Verrucomicrobiota bacterium
GCGATGCGCCCCCCTGCCCGGATTGCGGCTCCATCACGATCCGCAACGGCGCCTGCTACAGCTGCCCGAACTGCGGCGCCTCCACCGGCTGCGGATGATAACCGTGAATGAAAGATAGCGGCTATTCCTCCCCGCTATCGCAGACGTGGAAAGGGCGCATGGGGCAACCTGTGCGCCCCTTTCCAAAACCCGTCTGATTAACGCTCACAAACAGAAAAGCCCCGACAGCGGCAACTGTCGAGGCTCTCTGGAGAGTCTTGGAGGGACGGCAAGTTAGAGCTTGCCGCCACTACTGTTTTTTTATCATGTACTTGCTACGATAATGCCTACGTCAAAGAATCGCAATACCCCTCAACCCAAAGAACGCTCGAAGCCGCGGATTTCCCTGAACAAGCTGGGCGAGTACGCAGCAGAGTCTAGTCCGTCGCGTCGTCGACGCATCATCCGCGACCAAAAGCACCCGAAAGATTTCATCCTTCCATATTACGACCCTGTTCGTGACGCGGTTGTAAGCTACATCGCGAACGATGAAGCCGACCTCAGTCCGCTCCGTGACGCGATCAATAAACTTGAGGAGGAAGCTCCATCATCTCCTTGGAAGGAGCAGCGACTCCAGTCTTGCTTGGACGCGATCGCTGCATTCCGCTCTCAATTCGACGCGATCCTTGAGCGGGAAAAGATTTACGCGGTGCCCGCCCGCAAGACAGATCCAGCCTCTATTCAAATTAATGGCGTAGAGGTGTCAGTTCGGCCGGATCTTTTGGTTTATGGTAAAGACGGTCGGGGCAAAGAGATTGTGGGTGCTATTAAGCTTCATTTCTCAAAGGGACACCCATTGGACGACACGTCTGGAAAATACGTCGCGACACTTCTGCATCGTCATGTGGAAGAACGACTCGCCGGTGATGACCTGCACCCTTCGCGCAAATGGTGCCTTGTGCTCGACATTTTCGAAGGCGAGCGATTCATCGCCCCACGGAGTTACAAGCGGCGTCGCGAAAATCTAGCTGCTGCGTGCGAGGAAATTAGGTCGACTTGGCCACTGTTGTAGGTCAAAAACCCTAACGGCAGCGTGCAACCTCATCAGTTACCAGAGAAGAGCCGAACCAAGCAGCTACCATGACTTTTGCTGACATTGATTTCGGATACGCGAGCGCAGAGCAAGAAGGTGCCAGAAATCCAACTTTACTGCTCGAAGGGTTTCTTGACCACGACAGGATTATTCCTGAAGCACGTAGCGGACACAAATTTTTGTTCTTGGGAAATAAGGGTTCAGGAAAGTCAGCTATAGCAGAACATCTTCGACTGCTTCAGAGTCAGGAGAGCCACCTCTTTGTGCAAACGATTTATCTCTCTGACTTTCCGTATACCGATTTCAAAAGGATAATCAGAGGTGACGCCGAGCCAGAATCTAAATATCCGACTGCCTGGTCATGGCTCTTGTTGATCACTCTCTTCAACTCTTTTAATAAGGACCAGGGCGCGCACTCAAAGAAGGAAAGAGCCTATCACAGTGCTTTGGAAGCCTTGGAAAAAATGGACCTGCTGACTGACCAGGACCTGGCTCAGGTCGCAAGGGCTACATCAAAGCGCTCTTTCACTGTAAAAACCCCCGTTAACTTTGAGCTGGAATATCAAAGCAGTGTCGATGAGGAGGGGGTTCGAATTCCTTTTTTTGTTGACAGATTGAGAGAGATCGCTGCCAACTTTAAAAGCGATAGCGATCACTTGCTGGTTATTGACGGACTGGATGACATTCTTACTGGTCGGAAAGTCCAATATGATTCACTCGCAGCTCTGATCTTAGAGGTAAGCAGGCTGAATACCATATTTCAAAGAAATGGAGCACCAGTCAAGATAATACTGCTTTGTAGAACAGACCTGTTCGAAAGGCTTCCTGGAACGAACAAAAATAAAATCAGGCAAGACTCTGCGTTTCACTTAGATTGGTACAAGAATATCAACAAACCCTGGGAGTCTGACCTAATTCAACTTGCGAATCTCCGAGCAGGCTTATCGAATGACGAGATCGACAATGTTTTTAGCGAGTTTCTACCATACGAATTAAACGACACGTTGACTCAGGTCTTCCTGATTGACATGACTCGACACAACCCTAGGGATTTCCTTCAACTATTAATCCACATGCAAAAGTTCTCAGGGGAAGGCCGTCTATCAGAAGCAGAAGCCCTAAATGGGATTGGAGATTATTCCAGAAAGTATTTCTTGCCCGAGATGAAGGATGAACTTGTCGGATACTTTGATACTGAAGAGGTTGCTCGTGTTTTCAATTTGATCACACATTTGGGGAAGAACGAGTTTACCCTGGAGGAGCTGAACGTCAAGTCGCAAAGCTATGATCATTTTGCAAGGCTGGACTTAGACAGCATTGTTCACGCCTTGTTTGAGTGTGGTGCTATTGGCAACGTTGACGTTCGTCCTAACGGTCGTTTCTATAAATGGAAGTTTCGCAACAAGAATGCATCTCTGGATAAACTCGGTCGTCTAGTCGTACACAAAGGTCTATATAAGGCTTTAAATCTGGTTTAGATCTCTCGCGCTCAAATCAAGACGCCGCATCAAAGCCGTATAGTATAGAAACATGTAGGTACCTCTCGACTGCCAACGCTAGCAGACCATGCTCGCGCGACCAGCCGACCTCCGCCGATGGCATCGCGGCGCCCCCGGCCCGCGTCGTCGCGCCGGGACCGATTCAATGCGCGGCGCCGGCCCCATTGGCCTCACCGCCCCGGGTGGTGCCGGTCCCGATGCCACCGCGCCGGGTTCTGGCGGATGTACCGACGCACGGCGTGCCATTCGCGTTCGTTGCGGATGATGCGCTCGTAGAACCGCCCTTGCCACACCGGTTCGCCGGGCATCCCGCGATGCCGGTTAACCCGCGTGGTTACCGCCGATTTGAACCCGGCGACAAACGCGCCCAGCGACCGGGCCCGCCGCACCGGACGCCCCGATTTCGACCGCCGTTGTAGGGACGCACGGCCGTGCGTCCCTACGGCGTTTGTGCCCACATCCACGGTGTACCCATCCGGCGTAATGGGCCGGGGCGCATCCGGCGGGGCGATGATTACGATACCGTGCACGTGGTTAGGCATCACCACAAACGCGTCGGTCTCGATTTCGCGGCGGATGGACGGCGACCGATGCCATTCCTCCGCCACGATGCGGCCACAGGCGTTCAGGTGCATCCGCCCCCGGACGACCTCGCCAAAGAGGCACTGGCGACGATGCGCACAAAGAGTGACAAAATACGCGGCGGGCGTGCGGTAGTCCCACCCGCGCAGGCGGAGGGACTGGCGGTCGTGCCGGTCGGGGTCGTAGGGCATCGGGGCTGCGGCGGCTTTTCATCAAGACACATCACGGGCCCCAGATGTAACGTGGCGGCATAGGTCCGGCTCGGCGTTTT
>JAAAPI010000017.1 GCA_009908325.1 Verrucomicrobiota bacterium
CGCAAGCTCTGTTGGAACGTACCCTTCAACGGCCTGGCCATCGCTGCAGGTGCCATCACCTGCGATCAAATCCTGGCCGACCCCGCTCTCAAGGCCCGCGCCGACGTATTGATGAAGGAAGTTCAGGCCGCTGCGGCCAGGGCAGGACACAACATCGAGGACAGCTTTATGGAAGGTCAGTTCACGGTCACCGAAAAAATGGGTGCCTACCAGCCCTCCTCGCTCATCGACTACGTCGAGCAACGCCCCGTCGAGGTCGAGGCCATCTGGGGTGAGCCGCTTCGCCGTGGCGAGGCGCTCGGCTTACCCATGCCGGAGCTGGCTATGCTTTATCGCAAGATTAAGGAAGCGGTGGGGTGTCGGTCGTGATTGGCGTTTTTGGCTGGACGAGATTAGACATTTTTCCACAAGCATACTACCAAAACAGACAGAAATCGGCTGTAGCCATGCGCGTCAAATCAGCCTATATTTGAAAAGAAATGACAATGAAATGAATAACGAACAATCGAAATTTGCTATGGCTGAATCATTCATGGGCGCGCTCAAATCCGGGCAGATCATGACCTTGCTTTTTGAAAATATCCCCGGGGTCTATTATTTCTACAAAGACCGTCAAAGCCGGTTTATGGGAGGCAGCTCTGGATTCGCACGGTTGATGGGGGAAGCGTCCATCGACTCGATTATCGGGAAAGCGGACCACGATTTCACCCCCAAATTTTTGGCGGACGTTTTTTATGCCGATGATCAGTGGGTGATGGAGACGGGGAAGGCGATCCAGAATAAGATCGAGTTGGTCCCCGCCGCGGATGGTTCTCTGGATTGGCTCTGCACCACGAAGGTTCCGCTTTCCGGCGAATGCGGCGAAGTCATCGGCCTCGCTGGGACCACCCGCATCATACGTGATACAGAGTCGGTCTATGCGGACCATCCGGAGATGCGAACGGTCGTCGAATTTGTTCGCGAAAACTACAGTAAAAAGATTTTGGCGGTTGATATGGCCGCAGCTGCGGGCATATCGGTCAGCTCAATGGAGCGGCTCTTTCGAAGAACATTTGGTTTGACGCCGTTGATGTATTTAAGACGCGCCCGGCTGAATGCGGCCTGCCGCTTTTTACGGGATAGTCAACTGGAGCTCGCGGAAATAGCGGTGCGCTGTGGCTTTAACGATCAAACGAATATGACCCGCGCCTTCCGTCTCGAATTGAATATAACGCCGCTACGCTACCGTCGCAGTTTTCAGAAAATGCCGAAGCTGCGGGGGCGCCGACGGTCCAACGAGCGGCTTCAGCCTGGCATGTTGCAGGAAGCGTAGAGGAAAGCGACTCATCGGATCCAGTCGTTTTGCCGGGCAATCGCTTCGACCTCCTGTCCAAGACGATACTCCGGTGCCACGAATCCGTGCGTCTCCAGATATTTAAGGGCGCGGTGGAGCTCTTTGATCGCGCGCTCCTCTGCCTGCTGTTCGGCTGCTGTCAGAGTCGGCCACTCACCCAAATATTCTGAAATGAGACGCTCCGCATCGCTTAGGACTAATTTGTCGAATTTGTAGATAAGGGACTCCATGAGCAGCAGCGCCCGCGGCAATCCGGACTCGCCGGATGCTTGATCCAGGACCGTGTCGGCAATCGCCTCGCGCTTCCGCATGGTATTTTCTTTGCTTAGGCGACCATCCGTCCCGCCGTCCAGCTCTCTCGGGCGAAGTGGGCGTACCCAGATATTGCGGAATCGAACCGGGTCACCATGGTCCTGTAATTCAAGCGGGCCCGCCTCGGGAAACGCGCGGTCCAGCGGCATGCGCTTCCGATAGGCACCGCCTCCGTTAATTGGCGTGCTGTCCTGAACCACCACACCGTTGACCAGAACGGTAAAGAATCCGGGGTCAAGGACGACCCCGTCGCGAACGACCGGACGGCGGAAAATGATGTCGTAGCTCTGCCACTCGCCCGGTGGCTTCAGTGCATTGACGGCTGGCGGCATGACGGCGTAGATCGCACCGGCCATGCCGTCGGCGTAGGACGGGTTATTGTAATTATCGAGAATTTGCACCTCCACCATGCCCATGAGGAAGACGCCGCTGTTACCCCGCCCCTGGCCTTTGCCGGAGGCCTCCTCAGGTGCGGCCCACTCAAGGTGCAGCTGGCAATCGCCGAACACTTCCTTGCTCAGAAGCGATCCGGCACCTTTTTGTGGCATAAGTGCGCCATTGCTGACCACCCAGTTTGATTCCCGTTCATCCTCTGGCTTCTCATGATGCCACTTTTCGAAACTCGCCTGCGTCCCGTCAAAGAGAACGATCGCATCCGAGGGTGGACCGCCCGGCTTGTCGCCCGGGTCGACCACGGGTGGTGCGGGGCGATTGCGATCATGAACGGCCCAGGGGTTGTGGTCATCCGGTGGAGCTCCAAAGAAAGCACGCCCCTGGGAAAGAAGACTAACCTGCAAGAGGCAGAGTGCTGCCACACAGCAAAGAGCGGTTTTCATAGTTTGCTAATTTTCAGGAAGAAGACGATTTTTGGTCGAAAGCCGCGTCGAATGCGAGGTCGCTGGGTGCAAAATCCAGGGCACGGGTGAACGCGCAGGCCTCTGTCCCACCATTTATCCGGTCCATCCGGCCGTCTTCCCACTCGATAGAGAGTGGTCCTGTGTAAGCGATGTCGTTCAGGGCGACGATGACCTCCTCGAAGTTCACATCGCCGCGGCCGGGTGAGCGAAAATCCCAATAGCGCCGCCGGTCGCCAAAATCCGTGTGGCCGCCGAAGACGCCGACCTCACCATTCCCGTGCCCCCACCAGGCATCCTTGATATGCGCGTGGTAGATGCGATCCGCAAACTCGTAGATGAATTTCACGTAGTCCACGCCCTGGTAGCCGAGGTGGCTGGGATCGTAGTTGAATCCAAAGCGCTTGTGCCCGTCGACCGCCTCGAGCGCACGCGCCGCGCTCGCGATGTCGAAGGCGATTTCGGTCGGGTGAACTTCCAGGGCGAAGTCCACGTCGACGGCATCGAAGGCATCGAGGATCGGCTTCCAGCGTTCGGCAAAATCCGCAAAACCGGCTTCGATTTGTCCGGGCACGACGGGTGGAAAGGAGTAGAGAAGGTGCCAGATGGACGAGCCGGTAAAGCCATTGACCACCACCCGGTCCGGGGCACCGCCCGGTTTGGCATCGAAAAATTTGCGGGCCGCTTTGGCCGTATCCATCATCTCCTGCGCGGCGCGCTGGCGCACGCCCTCCGGCTCGCCGTCGCCATAGACTTCCGGCGAGAGAACCGCCCCGTGGCGCTCGTCGATCCGATCGCACACTGCCTGGCCGACCAGGTGATTGGAGATTGAGTAGCAGGTCAGACCGTGCTCTTCGAGCAGCTTCCACTTGGCCTCGACATACTCGGGCTCCTTGAGTGCGCGCTGCACCTCGAAATGGTCCCCCCAACAGGCCAATTCGACGCCATCATAGCCCATTTCTTTGACCTTGGCGGCCAGTTCAGCGATTGGAAGATCGGCCCACTGGCCGGTGAAGAGTGTAACAGGTCGTGCCATATTAATCGTCTTATTCGGAGGTTTATTTTATTATTTCTTTCGTAGTAGCCGAACGCCTTCGTGTTCGGAGAGTGTAGCCGGACGCCTTTGCGTTCGGAGAGGCGGCGCTCCGTAGCCGAACGCCTTCGCGTTCGGAAAGTGTTCACCGCTGCGCCAAGCACTAGCGATACATTTTTTCAGGAGTATGCGGCGAGAGTTTATCTGGATCGGGATTGTCGCGGACACGTGGAAACGATGGGTCAAGATGGCAATTTACGTCAAGAAAAATGCTACTCACAGCGGATTATCGTCCATAGATTACTTACGGAAGACTCCTGAGTCTTCCGAATTCCATTAAAGAAAGAAGAGGCTACGTGCCAGTGCTAAGTCCCCTCTTAAGCAGCTGATAAAAGGACGACATGTATCAAAAAAGCCGAGAGCGGAAAATATCGATAAGCAACGGCGCGGTCCACACTTACGTGGCGTGCTCGCTTGCGAGCGCCCCGGGTTGGTGGGGCCCACCCAGCGAGTATCAAAGCTCACCACGGGTCCCAGCAGCGGCAATTTTTTTCAACAGATGGCTTGACGACATCCCAGCCCGTTCTACCATCTTCCTCCTAGATTAGGCCGATGGTGTAATGGTAGCACAACGGTTTTTGGTACCGTTTGTCGGGGTTCAAATCCCTGTCGGCCTGCCACTTTTAAGCGTCCTGCTCATTCGGGGCGCTTTTTTGGTCTACGTAGTGACAAGCTTCCAGCTTGTCGTATCGAGCCTACTCCAAAGGTTGGTGACAAAGCATATTTCAAATCGCATTCGCGCCCGGTAGTGCCAAGCCTCCAGCTTGTTTATTCAAATCTCTACCGTCCCACCGACACAAAAGCATTCGATACGACGGCCCAATCCAAGAGCCTCGACTGCAGCCAGCAAACCGAAAAATTAGCCCTACGCTGCACCACAAAAAAAGCCGCCGGTTCTACCCGGCGGCTTGCTTGGAAGCTTGGCGCTCGCTGGGAGCCGAATTACTCGACCGTCAGACGCAACTGATAAAAGCGGCTGTCCGCTTCGGCGGGCGGTGTTGTCTCGATGTAGCTCCGGGTGTAGGTGCCGTCGAGGTTATCCACGCTGCTCACCGTGAACGGCACCGAAGTGAACCCGGCGCTCAGATCGCTCGTGGCGAGAAGTTCGATCACGATGCCGTCGGGATCCGTCTCCAGATCACTGGTCAGCGTGACGGCGGGAGCATCCGCATCAATGCCGAAGAGGATGCTGTCGTCCCCAAGACCATCGCCGAAGCCCGCCAGGTATTCCTCAATCACCGTGAAGCCATTACCGTTGATGTCGGTAGCAAGGTCATCACGTATCAGGCTGCGTGAAGCCAGGTAGTCGTCGAGCGGTGTGCTGCCTAGGCCTTGAACAATGATGTCGTCGATGACCCACTGTTCCGAGCCGCTTAGTGTTCCATCGGCTTGGTATTGGAAGGCGAGGTGGACATTGGAAAGCCCGATAATCGCTTCCGGTAGTGTAATACTGCCCGAATTGACCAGGGATAGGGTTGAATCGCTGGATATGTTGCTGAAGTCGAAAGTTATTTCGCTCCAAGTGACACCCGCAGCTTCAGGGTCGCCACTACCCGGGTAGTTTGTGGAGTAGAGCAGCGTGAGGGTAGTTACATCGGGAACATCGAAGGCTCCAGCATAATCAAAACTCATTGATGCGCCATCCACACTGCTGAAATCAAGCGGCGGCGATACCAAGTAATGATTTTCAGCCAAGCCCTCAAGTGTTGTGGCTCCATCGATCAAAGCATCCTGACTGGATAAATCCCAGGGATCATCTCCCGTGACGGTTTGATTAAACCACTCGGGTGTTGTGAAATCCTCGCTGTTAATCAGTCCTTCGATGGGTGCTACATCGGTGGTGGCGTCGGCCGTGACTCCGTTGGAGTAATCGGTTCCAGATGCGCTGAAGAAACCATAAAAGTAGGTTGTTTCAGGAGCTAAGCCGGAATGAGTTTGTGGAGAAACCTGGCCAACCGATAAAACAGTGCCGCCAGCGAATGGCTCGCCAGCTGCTGGCGCAGCGCCCTCGGGTGCCGTGAAATTCCCTCCGGTTGTATTGAAGACGATTAGGACATCGTTGTCATCAACCGGCGTGAAGGCGAGTTCGATTGACTCGGGCCCGGTCGCTGTCGCGGTGGCTCCGGTTGGTGCCAGCACGATGGTCTCAGGGTGCACGCGCGGTGTGGCCTCGGCCACCGTAGTCGGCAGGATCGCCCATTCGGCGGCATCCCACGTTGTCGCGCCGCTCGTCACTGTATTGAGCCGCACGGCGCGGGAGTCTTCGAAATTCCAAGGCTCATCGGTTCCCTGAATCCCGGGCTGCCCGTAGACATCAACGAGGACACCGGCCGACTGGCCGCCGCCGAAACGCAGTTCGAAGTTGTCGTCTCCATTGGAGTTTAGGTTTCCATCTTGAACTTCGGCAGGGTCAGTGCTGTAGACGGTTCCAAAGGTTGCGTCTTGCGCGACAATGTAGGTTCCGCCGGGGGCGATCGTGCCGGTGAGAGGAATGTCGGTCCCGCTCGGATTTGCATTGAAGTAGATGATCAGGTTCCATTGTCCCGCCGCCAAATCAACAGCTTCGGAACCTGGGTTGTAGAGTTCAACGTAGCGTCCGCTTCCAGCGTTGTCACTGGGATCGACAATCTCAGAGATGAAGATGTCGGGAATGATCGTGTCATTATCTTGGATTCGAACGGTCGTTGTAATCGGGCTGCCGAGGATAGCATCACCAGATGTGGTGAGATTTTCCAGGCGAAAGACCGCGTCCTCCGTCGGCTCTTCGAGCGAGTCATCGGTAATGGTGATGGTCACAGTTTCTTGATCACCGCTGACCGCACCCGCACCGAAATTGATTGTTTGCGTTGTGTAGTTTCCAATGTCGTCTAAGTCGGCTAAACCGTCGCCAGCATCAAAGACGATGTCGGCCGAGACCGGGCTACCATCGGGGTTCTGAATTTGGACGATCAAATCAACCATACCGACCCCTTCGTTCACAGTTATCGACGATGTAGTGAAGGATAGTTGTGGTGTAGGCGTTACCAGTCCACTGCTGCCGAGGAAGGCGTCGTCGCCGACCACTGCGTCATCAGCAGTAGCGAGGGTGATCTCGCTCCAGACTGCTGGAAAATCAAGAACGCTTGTGCCAGCGACCAAATCATAGCCTTGGTCGGTGCTGGTCCTGACAAACGAATTGTTCACTCCCTCGTTCCCATCGTCTGTGAAAGGAATCGCATCGACGATATTGCTGGGGTCTTGTGCGGATGAAGCATAAAGAACAACGGAATCGTCTCCGTTGAAAAAGGTTGATCCTCCATTTGATACATCCGCGTCGCCACTTGCGATTGGTGATGTAGCATTTGGGTCGGCAACAACAATAGTTGCTCCGGGCGCAAGAGTGATACCGTCAAAAGTTGTCGTTCTCTCAGTCGTGTTACCAGGGGTCTTCCAGTTTTCTGTCGCCGCATTCGACCATGCGGTGAGAATAAAGGAACTTAGGTCGATAGGACTCCCTGTAATATTCGTCAGCTCGATATACTTGTTGGTGCCGGGGCCTTCGTAATACTGAGTGATGAGAATTTGTCCGGCGGGCACCGCCGACGTGCTTGCACTGGCGGTGGGGAATCCGGCGTCGGTTTTGTAGTCGGTCTCAACGCCGGAGTTGGTAAACGGGAAAATGGCGAAGTAGTAGGTCTTGTCCACATCGAGCCCGACAAAACCAAACGCTTCGTCGCCGGCTGCGGCCACAGCTGCGCCAACTCCATCACCCAAATCCAAGTCTTCAGTGGCGGGGGTGCCATCTGTTGGTGGTGTGATGTTACTGTTTTCGCTAATGACGACGTAATAACTTACCGGGTCTTGGATATCCGTCCATGTGAGCGTGATATCCCGGAAAGTGGCATTGGCCGAAAAATCGGTTGGGTAGGCTGCCGGCTCCGGGGCGGGGCCATCAGTGGTCGCTTCAATGATGAGGGTGGGGTCGCCTGGGTCGAAAGTGTTTCCCACCCCCGAGAAGGTAGCGACCGTGCTCTCACTGTTCTGAATCCCGATAAGCAGGTGGAAGCTCTCTCCCGAAGAGATCGCCGCGAGGATGTCCGAGCCTATCGTGGTCAAATCAATTGGCACATCGATAGTGGCTCCTCCTGGAGCTACGGTTTCGTCGTAGGTTCCAGTGCCTACCACGACGGGAGCATAGGAGAAGCTGCTGGAGTCGATCCCGTAGGTTTGGCCCACGTCAAAAGCCAAGGCATCGTATGGATCTGTTGTTGTCAGGTCGGCCTCGGAATCAGTGGTGAAGAGAATGTCGAACGGCCCTGTTTCTGAAAAGGTCCGGTCGTTGACGGTTAGTCTAAGGGTCAATGAATCCACACTGATTACATTTTGGCCTCCGAAGCTTGCAGTGCTTAGAGCATATTCGGCGAGGCTATATTCGTCGAAGTTTACGTTATTGAATTGAGCGTAGAATTCGGTGACAGATCTAGGTCCGTTCAGTTCGACCACAGTCGTGCTGTCTGCCGTGACGTTGACTTGAGCAGTTAGAGTTATATTGAGGCCTGCAAGTAGGAGAGCGGCGATTTGATGGATGTTTTTTTTCATAATTATGAAGGAAGCGGCAGATTAATAAAAATTTGTGTAAACGGTATGTTGAATTTGTAAAAGTTGAGTGAAGTATTAGGCTGCTCCGTTCTTGAGACCTGCCTGATGTTTAGAGTTCTCCTGTGAATTGTTGCTGTTTATTTTTAATCTTTGCTTTCAGTCGGTTTGATTCGTTTTTCGGGTGTTTAGTTAGCTGTTATTGGCGGCTGGCTATCAACAGGTTGAGGAATACTATAGACCTCAATTCGAATCGACCCCTGCCGACGCGGCGGCGCCAACATAAGGATGACTCGGTAACCTTTCGAAAGTTCTAACCGATTCTCGAATACGAGTTTAGGCCCATCAGACGTCTCAACTGCAAAGGCCGTCGAAAAGGAACCAGTTTTCACGCGACCATAGTCTATCGGGTTAGCTGGACCATATTCAAAACGCCTGCGTTCTTTTCCCACGGATCCAACGAGCTTTGGCCCACAGGCGTTGAATACAACAACACTGTTCTCAGGAAAACCTGCCATGCTGTCATCCATAATATGGATGCGATAGGGAAGACTTTCACCATCGTTTTGATCCTTTCTGCTGAGCTTCTCGAAAAACAGCAAAACATTTGTCAAGCCACGAGGGATGCTTGTCCGCGCCAGTGGTTTGTTGACCACCGCCTCGGGGTCTGCCGCCGAGGGAGCGGGGATTGTTTCAAAAAAAGTAATTTCTCTTGGACCTCGATATTCGTAGGGCCCGCTGCGTTGAACCAAACGGAAATCGAGCGGGGAAGAGACTTTGTCTTGGGATTCAAAATAACGGATACCCTCAAAACTTCCGCTTCCAACCTTTAAGGTGGAGAAAATAACCGAAATTGTTTCAGCATCTTCTGTCTGAGACTGGGCGTTCCCCAGTAGTGTTGAGTGGAGGACAGCAGCGATTATGCCGTAAATTAAATTTCGTTTTCTGAAAGCCATTTTACATCGATTATCTCAAATTTTCTTCCGAATTTGGTTGGCGGGTCGTCAAAATCCACATCCTCGGGAGCAAGTGTCTGATTGATGGGGGCAATCGTTCTCTGAACAATTGCTTCGCAATAGATTTTGGCTGATTCTCTTCCTGAGGCATCTTTTAACTGACCAACTGATCGTATCACGAAAGTATCTCCTCTCACCTGAGCATATGGTGCTAGAACATTAATGACGTCAGCTTGAGTTAGGAAGCTCGCAGCGTATCTCGGGAATCGCTCAAGGAAATCATCTGTTTCCTTATAATCTTTTTCTGAAACCGTATTTATCCGCGTCCGGTCGATGGCCTCCTGCAATAGTGGAAGCGTTGAGGGATCATTGAGGTCAGCTGGCTCTGTTAGCAATTCTTCAATAGAGGTGTAAGGTGAGCCTCGCTCTTTTATGAGGTCTGTTATGGCTTCGGCTAATTCGGCAACATCGTCGATGCTTCCCTCCGAACTCGCCCCAGGGGCTTCACTATCGAAGCCCCCTCTCAACTCACGCATCCCAGTTGTAAAAGCTGCCGCCCAATCGGGTTGCCATTTTTTACGATACCATTCTCCCTTCTCCGCTTGCGTGATTTCTGGGTAGTTCTGAATGCCGTAGCTGTGGGGGTGGGCAAAGGTTCGGTCCGCGTGATGGGGGAATCGGAAAATACCATTCTGAACGTAAGGTCGATTAAGGTCTCCGCCACCATAGGTATCTTCCTCAAATATCCTGTAATCCCAATCGTAAAGATGAATGCCGGAAAGAACTGTTGACCAAGCGGCAGCCGAGGTTGAATTCAGATTGAAAGCACCTGCTACTTCGTAACGTGCTGCAGATTCACTACCATCAAGAGGATCAGGGCCTTGCACCTGTTTTTCAATAAGATGGGGGCTGTGTGTTTTCCCGTTTTTATAAGCAGAAAAGAAGTAGCGGTCAAAAACTGCATTTTTATCACGGCCCCAGGGGTTGCCGATGGAGAAAGGCGGCGTATTGAAAAAAGCCAAGTGCTGAAGAAATCCGACTGAAACAATATCGCGTGCAGGATAGTCGAAAAACCGGTGGTAATTGCGCGCGGGAGAACCGCTCCCGCCGTAAAAAAACTCCGGGCGTCCCATGAATTTATTGTTACTAAGCGCAGCAAATGCAGGATCTTCATTGACGAAGACGAGTTGTTGTAAGTCAGCGCTCGCCAGATTCATTCGCACGGTACGCGGGTCGGTTTCGGACGCCCATCTCTCCAAGTCCCCGAGCATGAGGTCGTCCTCGAACTTGAAGTGGAAAACGGCTTGGAAATCAGAGTCGTAATTTGGGCGTTCAGCCGACACGAGGTTTCTTTCCCGAACAGAGTCGGTGTTTAATGCTTCAAAACGGATGTTTTCAAATAGTTGTATTGTTTTCCCGGAGGAGCCTCCGCGTCCTCTCGAACCGCTTATTTCTTTCATTTCAACAATTAAGTTACTCTCGGGGGCATTTAATGTGACAAAGTCGTCGCTTGAACTCCTTTCGTTCCCTTCGTCCAAAATTGTGACGTCTGGAATCGGTGCGGTCATCCATTCAACCACTGTTCGAACTTCCCCAACGGCCATTTTGTCGTATATATCGTAGGGAACTTCCGAAAGTGTGAATGGATCAGTTGAAGGCCCATCTTTACTGAAATTCAGGGTTGAGAGGTCCAAATCGAACGAACCTGAATTCGAATTCGTTGTTCCGCGTCCGGTTTCCCAAGTAACTGTAACCACTGGCAAATCACTGACGGAGATGAGAAAGTCATCCTCTCCTCTGGGGGTGAAACCTAGATTTGTCGCAAACGGATTCCAAACATCGGCGCGGACTGCTACCGACAATTCAAGGGAGTTTTCGTAGCGCCCTGTCCGGAAAACCCCAACGTAAAGCGCAAATTCCGTCATTACCAACGGCACTGGATTAATTGGGTCACCAATGTTAAAACTTTCTCCGCTCCCACGTCCTCGGCCGGTAGACAGGTCAACACCCTTAAAGGCTGCGTGATCCTTGTCGTTGGTTCTTTGGGTGATGAACTCTTTAAATGAGTCGTTCAACGGGAAGGGCGCTTGAGAATCTGAAAGACCTTCGTCACTCAAATCGCGTTTCAGTCCCCCACGCACCGGATCAACTAAAAGTCCTTTAGATTGATATGTGATATCGTGGTAGCGCTTTTGGAGCTCCCCCGCCACGTTGCTTGCCTCCCGGCCGCGTCCACTCGAACCTGCCGTAAATTCTTCGAATAGCGTAAAGCTACCTTTCCCGGTTGCTCGATCCAACCGACTTGCGATAGACGGTCCATCACTAACGTCATGCCAGTAATTAATAGTCCTATTCTCCCCCATGGATTGTCTCAGTTGGGGGAAAAGGAACTCTGATCGTGGCCTCCCTGGCGTCGATTGGGCCAAGCGCTTCGCTTCCAAATCATTTATCCCGTAGGAAGCGGGGTCTGCTAAAATGTCTTGAAGTTTGTCATATTTGCCGACACTCACCTTCATACTTTCGTCCGAGACATAGAACGCGAACTCACTTGTGGACAGGGAATTAGATTGAATGGGCTGAAGCGGTGCCCGGACATAACTGGACGTTGCATTACCAGCAGAATTTTCGCCTACCAATAGGGCATCGCTGCTACTGGGACCTTCGTCAATAGGTCTATCGCCCGAGCTAAGCCAAGCCCGGAGATTTCCGGCTTCATCCCAAACGCCCGTCCAGTTTGATTTATCGGGATGAAAGTTTCCGCTCCCCAAAATATCCGCCCGCGCGGTCACCCGTTGGTCCGGGCCGAGGTGTTTTTGTAACTCGCCAAGTGCGATCATCAGGCCCAGCCGGGCATTCTCACGGGCCAGCAGTCGGTCTTTCAAATTGGCCGCATTGGCAGTTTCCACCGAGGCCATCAGGACGAGGCTGAGCACGATCACCAGCACAAAACTCATCAAACTCAGGGCAAGGATCAGGGCAAAGCCTCGCTGCCGCCCGAAGCGGGCAGGCAGAGCTCCCCGCAGTTGGCAGGGGGCCGGTGGCGATGGGCGTTCCGTGAAATTCATGCAAAGTCTCTAAAAGCAGGTTATAGACCGACTTTTGTAACGTGATCAAAACTCAGCCCCCTTCGGTCGGCAAACGCGGAATCTTTCCGTCACATGAAATTAACTTAACCATCGCCTGAGGAAGCTTCAAACCTCTGGTTGCCTATTCTGTCAACTGCGAGTAAAAAACCACAAAACCCTCTATCAGAGGAACTCATAGAAGATTTCTTTGGCATTGAATCCGTTCGTGCAGGTTGGTTGAGGAAATCCCGAGTGGGCGGCCGGACTGTTTTGCCTCCGAGCATCAACTCTGCCACGCCGTGCTGGTCGTCGTAGGCAGGTTGGCTCTGCCGCCTGCGTCGCCGTGCCGGTCTTGTTCGCGGCATCGGGCTAAATTCCCACAAGGGCGGCTAGGCGGCAGAGCCAACCTAGCTACGTTCTTGGGCGGCTCGGTCTTGGTTGTGCCGGCAGCGTCCTGCTTGGGGCACCGTTATCTTTTGGGAATCAAGGAATCAGTCGCTCTCCATGGGAGTATGTGAATGGTGCCTTCTTGCCAGTGGTCCTCGCCGCCATAGATGAGGGTGGGGGTGCTGTTGTCGTCTGAAAGATCAAGCCAGGTTTCAAGGCCACGCAACCAGTCACTGGCGAAGGTATGGCCCGATTTGATTTCGACGGGTGTGAGTTGTCCTGCGGTTTCGATCAATAGATCAATTTCTTGTCCGGTGTTCGTCCTCCAAAAGTAAAGGTTGCTGCGTTGACCTTGATTCCAACGGGCTTTGAGGAGTTCGACGATAATCCAATTTTCAAAGAGTGCGCCCCGGAGCGGATGGGTATCCAATTGCCGTGGTGTTTTTATGCCAAGCAAGCGAATGGCCAGGCCGACATCGTAAAAGTCGATGCGTCGAGACGACTCTGTAAATAAGAGAACAATTCCGGTGCACGCTGCACTTCGTCCAAAATACAACCGTCGGGGAAGCGTGAAAGAAATTGTCTAGGATCCCGAATGGCGCGGGCGCGTTCATCGGGTGTTTCCAGCGACACGTAAGGTTTTTCCGGAAATAATTTCTGGCTCAGCGTTGTTTTGCCCGACTGACGCGGTCCCGTGATCGCGACTCCCTTGAACTGTGCCGCCATACGACGAACCGTGGATTCAATCACTCTGTCTATCATCCTAGTATTCTTACAAATTGACGTTGGTGGTGTCAATTTGTAATCTTGAGGAAGGTGGGCTTCTTTAAGCAGGCAGGTTGTCTCCGTCGCTCGCGTCGCCGTGCTGGTCGTCGCGGGGGGTTCTTCGTAGGCAGGTTGGCTCTGCCGCCTGCAGCCGCCCTGCTGGTCGTTGCCGCCCGCAGCGCCCTGCCGGTCTCGTTTCCCGTATCGCGCTTGAGTCCCGCAAGGTCCGCTAGGCGGCAGAGCCAACCTAGCTACCTTTTTCGGCGGCTCGGGATACCGCTAAACCAAGCCCAGCACCATTTTACCTTCTTCGGTGATCATGTCCTGGTTCCAGGGCGGGTCCCAGACGATGTTGACCTCGGCCTCGCTCACGCCGGGGACGCCTTCAAGCTGGCCTTTGGCGTCATCTGCGATGGCGGGGCCCATGCCGCAGCCCGGGGCGGTCAGGGTCATATCCATGTCGATTTTGTAGCCGCCCTCCATGCGCTCTTTGGATTCGAGCGAATAAACTAGCCCGAGATCGACGATGTTGACCGGAATTTCCGGGTCGAAAACCTTGCGCAGCGCTTCCCAAAGGGCGTCCTGCTCGGGGGGGCCGTCGTGGCTCGTCTCGCTGGCGGCGACTTCGCTGACTTCCTCGCCCAGAGCATCGCCGTCGCTGCCTTTGATGCGGAACATGCCGTTGTAGATCATCACAGTAAAATTACCGCCGAGGCGGTGGGTGATGGTCACGCTTTCCCCCTCGGGCAGACTCATGGGTGTGCCTTGGGGGATGAGGGTGGCCTCAACTTCGCGGGATAGGGTGCGGGTGTCGTCCATTTTTTCTACGCTTCCAGTTTTTTAGCAAACTTGTTGTGAATGAGTTTGCGGAGATTTTCCGCGAGTTCTTCGTTTTCGATTTTTTCGATGATTTCCTCGAAAAACCCGAAAACCATGAGCTGCATGGCCACGCGACGGGGAATGCCACGCTGCATCATGTAGAAAAGTTCTTCGTCGTCGACGTTACCAGTGGTGGCTCCATGCGAGCAGCGCACATCATTGGCCAGAATTTCGAGGCCGGGGAGAGCGTTGGCCTCGGCCGTGGGGTCGAGTAAAAGATTGCGGTTGGTTTGGTAGGCGTCCGTTTCCTGCGCCCCTTCCGCGACTTTGATCAGGCCTGAAAAGATGGTCCGCGAATTGTCCAGCAGTGCATTTTTATAAAGCAGATCGGATACCGCGTTGGGTGCGTTGTGCGTCTGGTGCGTGCGCTGGTCGAATTCTTGGTGGTCTTCGGCTACGGTCAGGGAAAACATTTTTACGTCGGCACCCGGACCGTCGATACGGGTTTGGCTTTCGTAGCGGGCGCGACTGGCACCGATATTGACCGCGATGTTTTTGACCTGTGCGTCGCGCTCGGCCACGGTGGTATCGAGCTGGAAGGAAATGGTTTGATCGTTCCAATCTTGCACAACCTTGCGAAAGACGTGGGCGTTCGTGCCGGCATGGATATTGGAGACGGATATATTCAGCGCCTCGTTCCGGTCGGTCTCCGAGAAGAAGAGGTCGACCACGGATACCTTCGTGTTATCTTCCGCGATGATCAATGTATGCGGGAACACGGCGGAGCGTGCGCCGCTCGTCCAATAGTAGTTCACGAAAGGGGCATCGATTTCGACGCCTTTCGGCACGAAGAGCACGGAGCCGGCTTTCGCCGTAGCGGCGTGCAATCCGAAGAATTTTTTCGAGCCCAGCTCGGTCGATTCTTTCAGGAAGTAACGCTCCATTAGCTCAGGGTGATGCTCGATGGCCTCTGCTATCGGCAGGTAGATGACGCCTTTGTCCGCCAGTTCACGGGTGATGCACTCAAAATCAGCGGGTGCGTCATCGACGTAGACCATGCGGCCTGCCCGCTCGGTCACGAGGTCGGATCGATCCGCCAAAGCATCGAGCGTGGCGGCAGCGGGCGCTTCGGCGGGATTGTAATCGTCGATGCTGAGTTTGCCGACGCTGGCGAAGCGCCAGGCTTCTTCCCGCGCGGTCGGCATAGCCAGCGACTTGAACTGCTCGAGCCCGGTGGCGCGGCGCTCTGCGAGCCAGGCCGGTTCGTTCGTTTGAAGCGTGTCGTTTGGTGTTTCCAAGGTAGAGATCATTTAAGTGTTATGAGTTTTGAATAGCGTGATTGGGAACAATGTGCGGCCTAGCTCGATGAGCGAAGACGTTGGCGGGATCGGTAGGGCCTTCGCTTGCGAAGTGCCGCGTTGGGCGAGTCGACGGGTGGCCTGGGATCGGCCTGCCTAGCCGACGGACCCTTCCATTTCCATGTCGATGAGGCGTTTCAGTTCGACGGAGTATTCCATGGGGAAAGCTTTCATGAGCTCGTTCACGAATCCGTTCACGGCAAGGCTCATGGCTTCACCTTCCGAAAGTCCGCGCTGCATCATGTAGAAGATTTGCTCGGCGCTGACCTTGGAAACGCTCGCCTCGTGCTGCACCGTGTTATGCTGTCCCCGGGTGGTGATGGCCGGGTAGGTGTCGGTGCGGCTATTCGTGTTGATCAATAGCGCGTCGCATTCGGTGTTGTTTTTGCAATTTTTAAGATGCTTGGGCATGTGGACCTGTCCGCGGTAGGTGGAGCGTCCCTTCCCGATGGATATGGACTTTGAGATGATGTTGCTCGTGGTGTCGTCCGCAAGGTGCATCATCTTCGCGCCGGTATCTTGGTGCTGGCCATCGTTCGCCAGGGCAATTGAGAGCACCTCGCCCCGGGCACCCTTGCCCTTGAGCACGACGCCGGGATATTTCATTGTCAGGCGGGAGCCAATATTGCAATCGATCCACCTGACTTCGGCACCCTCGTCGGCCATGCCTCGTTTTGTCACAAGGTTGAAGACATTGGAGGACCAATTCTGCACGGTGATATATTGAATCTTGGCATTTTTTAGTGCGACTAGTTCAACCACGGCGCTGTGCAGTGTGGACGTCTCAAATTTCGGCGCAGTGCAGCCTTCCATGTAGGTGACTTCGGCGCCTTCATCGGCGATGATGAGCGTGCGCTCAAATTGACCGAAGTTTTCCGCGTTGATTCGGAAGTAGGCTTGCAGCGGCTGTTCCAGTTTTACGCCTTTCGGAATATAAATAAAGCTGCCTCCGGAGAAGGTGGCGCTGTTGAGCGCGGAGAACTTGTTATCCGCTGTCGGGATCACCTTGCCGAAGTAGGGGCGGAAGATTTCCGGGTATTTGTTCAAGCCCTCGGTGGAGCCGACGAAAATGACCCCCTTTTCTTCGAGCTCTCCTTTCATGCGCGAGTAAGCTGCCTCGGAGTCGAACTGGGCTTCCACACCAGCGAGAAACTTACGCTCTTGCTCCGGGATGCCGAGACGCTCGAAGGTCTGCTTGACGTCGTCGGGCACTTCGTCCCAGGAGCGCGAGGCCTGCTGGCCCTTCGAGAGATAATAGCGAATCTTGCTAAAATCGATGTTTTCGAGATCTTGGTCCGCCCAGTTGGTCGGCATGGGCTTCTTTTCAAAGACTTCCAGCGCCTTGAGCCGGAATGCCCGCACCCAATCATCGTCGTTTTTAACGTCGCTGATATAATTGATAGTATCCTCATTCAGGCCCACACCCGCATCGAATTCGTAGTTTTCCGGATAGGAAAAGTTTCCCCGCTCGGTGTCGACTTGAATGGCTTCGTTTTGTAAATCTGTATCGCTCATAGTATTTCTGTTTGATGGTTTCGTGTTAGCTTTGCGTGATGTAGGAGCACAGCTGTCTGAACTGAGTCCAGCTAAGCATCAGCCGTTGCGGCCGCATGCTCCTCCTTGATCCAATCATAGCCCTTCGATTCGAGCTCTTTGGCCAGTCCAGCATCTCCGCTGCGAATAATCCGCCCGTTATACATAACGTGGACGACGTCCGGCACGATGTAGTCCAGCAAGCGCTGGTAGTGTGTGATGACAAGAAAACTGCGCTCCGACCCGCGCATCAGATTAACCCCGTCAGAGACAATTCTCAGTGCATCGATATCGAGACCGGAATCGGTCTCGTCCATCACACACAAGCGTGGATCCAGCATTGACATCTGCAGAATCTCGCAGCGCTTTTTCTCGCCTCCGGAAAAACCCTCATTCAACGAACGTGCCGTGAACTTCCGATCCATCTTCAACGCGTCCATCTTTTCGTAGAGTTCTTTGTAAAACTCGACCGCGTTGATTTCCTCTCCTTCCGGAAGACGCGCTGTTCGCGCGGCACGGATAAAATTGGCGATCGACACCCCGGCTACCTCAAGTGGGTATTGAAAAGCGAGGAAAAGACCGGCATGGGAGATTTCATCGGGCTCTTTCCCCAGGATGCTTTCGCCATCAAGCAGAATTTCGCCGCTCTCCACCGTGTAGTCCTCGTGGCCCGCCATGACTTTGGCGAGGGTGCTTTTCCCCGTGCCGTTTGGTCCCATCAGGGCGTGGACTTCGCCCTTCGGAATCGCCAGGTCGAAATTGTTTAAAATCGTTTCGCCTTCAATGGAAACGGTCAGGTTTTTAACTTCGAGTGTGTTCATTTTTATCAATTTAGCGTCGGTTGGTGGGTTATTTTAATATGAATTTTTGAAAGAAAAATTCTCTAAAAAAGTGAGCTGGTTTCACTCGGATTGTGGTTAATCACTATGGCATTCATCGCATTTGCCGTCGAAAGCGATGTCAATGCGGTGTGCGGTGTGCCCCTCCGGAAGTGAGGCTTTAAGCAGGTCGATGATCTCATCGCTCAATTCGATATCTTGAATCTCGCCGCTCTCCTTGCAATAGAAGTGTGCATGCGTCGTCAGATTGGCGCAGTAGCGAGTGGGCTCACGTTCAAAATTGACTTGTTTCACCAGGCCGCTGGCCGAGAGCGTTTCCAGACAATTGTAGACTGTCGCCAGAGAAATCGACGGCATTCCGCTGCGGGCCCGCGCATACACCTCGTCGGCAGTGGGGTGGTCTAGCTTGTCCAACAAGACCGAAAATATATGCTCCCGCTGCTTGGTCGCCCGCTGCCCGCTACGCCTCAGCGCACCATCCAGCTTTTCTTTGTATTCAGTGCTCAGTTCCATATCTTTAGAATAATTCTTATTGTTATTGCAGAAGGTTGAGCACTGCGTCTTCAAATGCAAACAATATTCGGAATAATTCTCATTATTTTTTAATCATGCAATGAATACACAGGCTATTTTTATTCTCATTAAAC
>JAAAPI010000171.1 GCA_009908325.1 Verrucomicrobiota bacterium
GCGTCCCATTCCAGTCCCATATAACGTGTTTATACCGCATCAGTCCAATAACTCCGGTTTGCGCTGAAAGAGCACAACGGGCACCTGCATAAGCGAGAAAAAGATGAGCGTCCCTTCAAATCCCGGCACGCCAAGCCGCTCTCCCTCGTCCGCTGCCGCCATGTAGGCAAACATCACCACGGCGATCATGACGAAGACGAAGAAAACCGACAGCACAACCAGCAGCCCGTAGCTCAACCGCCAGGATTTGTCCGACATTCGGCTGAAGGGCAGGCTCAAAACCACGCCATAAGCGACAAAATAAATGCCCTTAAAAATTTCAAAAGTCCCCGCTCCCCTGAGCAAAGCCGCCGCGCCGAGCCCCAACAGCAATACACCCATGACGTAGCCGCCTGCGCGTGCATAGCGAAGCCCACGCTCGGTCGCTGTGCTCAAACTTGAACTGTCTCCGCCTAAATCGCTCATTTTTTTACTTTTGTCTGCCTAAACCCAGCAGTGAGGCGAGAGCAGAACCCGACTCTTGCTCAGCGTCAAGCAGGGCACGCTTTCGCTCAACGCCCCAACGGTAGCCGCCGAGCCCGCCGGTCTTCGGCACCACGCGATGACAGGGCACCAGAACCGCCACCGGATTGGCCCCCACCGCCGAACCGACGGCACGGCTCGCCCCCGGCCGCCCAATCTCCCGGGCAATCTCCCCGTAGCTGCGGGTCTCCCCCAAAGGAATCTGCAAAAGCCTTCGCCAAACCGATTGAGAAAAGTCACTCCCCGACAGATCCAGAAAGTTCCACCGCTCCGCCGGGTCCGCCCCCTCAAACCGATCCATCCATTCCCGGAAAGCCTCCATCCGGCTATCATCGTGCGCCACCGCACCGGAAGATCCGTCCCCGCTGTAGACCAGTTCGGCGAGACCCCGTTTCGTAAAGCGGACACACATATTGCCAAATCGACTATGGAAACCAAACACCGGGCCTTGATTAGTGAACAAATTATCATTTAGACTTGCCATCTGTTTAAGGTGGTTCAATCGTGGTTGCTATTCGATCATTTTAAAACCAGAAGATAGCAAATTCAGAAAACTATGGCTGCAAAATCACAAATCCAAAAGGCCCCGCGCAACGCCGAGTCTGACCGCAAAAACCTCGACCTGGCGATTTCCGGGATCAACAAACAATTTGGCCCCGGCGCACTCATGCGACTCGGCGAAGCCACCAAGATGGAGATCGACGTTATCTCCACGGGCTCCATTGCCATCGACCTCGCCTTGGGCATCAGTGGACTGCCCCGCGGCCGTATTTGTGAGATCTACGGTCCGGAAAGCTCGGGTAAAACCACCTTTTGCCTGAGCGCGATCGCCCAGGCCCAAAAGGAAGGCGGAAACGCTGTCTTCATTGATGTTGAGCACTCGCTCGACCCACGCTACGCCAAGACGGTCGGTGTCGATCTGGATAACCTCATGGTCTCCCAACCGGAAAGTGGCGAAGACGCGCTCAACATCACCGAAACGCTCATACGATCCGGCGCTGTCGACATTATCGTGGTCGACTCAGTCGCCGCTCTCGTTTCGAAGAATGAGCTCGACGGTCAGATGGGCGATACCACCGTCGGCCTGCAAGCCCGCATGATGAGTCAAGCCATGCGCCGACTGGCAGGGGCGATTAACAAATCACAATGCGTGGTGCTCTTCACCAATCAAATCCGCGAAAAGATCGGCGTCATGTTCGGCAGCCCCGAGACCCAGCCCGGTGGGCGGGCCCTCAAATTTTTTGCCTCCGTGCGTATGGACATCCGTCGCATCGGCCAGATCAAAGAGAGCAACGGCAAAGTCGTCGGTAACCGCACCCGGCTCAAAGTCGTTAAAAACAAAGTCGCGCCCCCGTTTACGGAGAGCGAGTTCGACATCATGTATAACGAAGGCATCTCGCACACCGGTTCGCTCGTCGACCTCGGGGTCGAGCATAAGCTCCTCGACAAGAAAGGCTCCTGGATCTCCTACAACGGCGATATGATTGGGCAGGGACGTGAGGCGGCCAAGCAACACCTCAAAGATCATCCGGAATTGGCCGACGAGCTAACGAAGCTTCTCGTGGAAAAAGTGCACCCCAAAGCCGGCGAGTCCCTCACGGGCAATAGTAAAGACGAGGAAAGCTCCGACTCCGATTCCGGTTCGGAAAAATAGGCCGCTCACGTGGCGTGCGAGCTTGTCTCGCGCCCCGACCGCCCTCTTACACCGAGCAGACCCAATCCGAAGGCCGTATTGACCTGCATCGAAAAAGGGACTGGATAACCAGTCATATTGGACCACCGCCGCAAATCACTTCGCGCGAAAAGCCTCGGCAAACTCAGCGGTATTCACGCCATCCGGCAAACTGCGTCCGGTCGCATAGGTATACAGGTATGCCTTAAAGATACCGTCCGCAGTGGCCGTGGCGGCCACTGCCGCGATGATCATCAAAACCGTCGCCAGAATCGCGACGACCCACAAAATTTCCGATTGGCCTTGAGCGGCAAACCAGAAAAGAACCGCTCCCAAAGCAAAGACCGGCAGCATGAGCAAGAAGGCGATCAACCCCATCGAGAAATTGCCCATCAATGCTGTGCCCCAAGTCGATTTTAGCGTCTTCATGGATCGCTTAAACGCTTCGATTGGCCCCACCCCATCCGTCACAATAACCGGCACGACAAAGTAAGTCATCGCTGTCCAAGCCGAGCCAAGAATCGCCGCGATAAACCGCCCCGCTTTCCGGTTTCGTTCCAGTGCTTTGAGCAGCATGCCAATCACTGCCGAGACAAGGGCCCATCCAAAAATTGAATGGATACGCCTCATGGCAAACTTGAGCCCAAATCCAACCGAGGCATCGCCCCGCTCGAGGATCTCCATGACACAAGCACAGAGCGCAGAATTAAAAAATACGATTACGAAGTAGTTACAGAAATAGAAGAGAAAGGCCGTTACATACATCGCAATGTCCTGCGATTGTTCACCCGAGCCGTCCATCGCCGCCGACCATTCTTCAAACAGCCCCAATCCCCAAAGCGGCAAAGCAAAGCTCGCCAAAACCAGAAAAGCCGCCGTCGTCGAAAGGAGTGGAAACACCGTCAAATGCTTGTGCTCCCGCAACAAGCCATAGCTCAATTTCGTAAATCCCCAACTACGTGAAAGTGACGCGAACATGGTGAGAAATTAGACTGCTCAACGATCCCTTGTAAATAACGTTTTGTCCCGCTTGTCACGAGTATCAGTGAATCAGACAGAATCGGGACTTGCTTACACCTCGTCGGGCACGTTCGACGCAGGCGGAAGCATCAGCGGGCAGTTGAAGGTTGTGAAATTCAATCACCCATCCAGACCTCGTGAGCAGCACCGGATTTCCCAAAAGCCGACTTCAGGCACCGCAGACAACACGCAATGGCCAAACACGCGTGGATCTTTGACTCTACATTCCCGCGTGACCCGAATACCCGAAATACTCACACAACAATCTGTAACAATCTGTAAAAAAAGCCTGGCTTTATTTACCTTCGATGGGGTTATCCCGCGTTTGAGCTGATATCAATGGCTAGTCGGACTGACGCTTATCTCGAATCGCCTGTGCGGTCAGCTTGGCGTTGCGGAGGTTGCTCTTGAAAGCGACGTCGAAGAGGTCGCCCAAGATCGGGACGGAGCCGATTGCCCAGTCGATGAGGATGTTGAGCAGCATTTTCAGCATTGTGAGCCAACCGAGCTGAAGCCTCTGCGCCTTGTAGAGTAGATAAAGCTGCGGGAGGAGGGACAGGGTGTCGCCCAGGACCGGCAGCAACCCGATCAAAGCATCCCAACCAAAGCGTATCTTCGTCCCGGGTATGGTGTAGCGTGCATCGAGCAGGTTTGCGATCCGCTCGACTTCATGCAAATGTTGCGTATACGCGTCCTTGTAGGGCTCGAGGTTTGGGATATCTTCTGGATCATGCATCGGCTATAAGTGCTCCTACAACGCATACGCTTGCAGAACCTTCAGGTCCAGATATTCCAAAACAGAAGCGTGCGTTGCTTCCAGTTTTATCCTGGGCGCGACATCGGCCTCCATGGCTTCGATCCAACGACCGAGACAAACACACCAGTGGTCTCCCGCTTTCAGTCCGGGGAAGTTGTAAGCCGGGATTGGCGTGGTGAGGTCATTGCCCTGCTCTCGACTGAATTGTAGAAACGCATCGGTCATGCGTGCGCACACGGAGTGCTGACCGGCATCGTCGCCACACGTGTCACACTTCCCGTTTCGATAAAATCCAGTGAGCGGCTCGAGGCTGCACTCGATGAGTTCGGTTCCTAATACGTTTCTTGCCATAATGCTTTTTAATTTGGGGTTGACCGCTTTCTCCGCGGTAGACCTTTTGCGTTGTAAATGCCTTTCGATTTTCGCTTTTCCCGGGTTTTGGTCTTAGCCGCACCTGTGCTACCGCCACGATGCTGGCCGCTTTGCAGCGTCTCGATCTGGTCGCGGATCATGGCCGCCTTTTCAAATTCCAGCTTCCGCGAGGCTTCGAGCATTTCTTCCTCCATCTCGGCGATGACGCCGGCTACGTCGCGGTCGTCCGATTCCGCGACAAGGAAATCGTCGGTTTCTTCCTGCTCGTAGGAGGCACCCGGGGTGTGTAGGCTTTCGTCGATGCCGCGTTTCACCCCGACCGGTGTAATGCCATGCGTCTTATTATACGCCAGTTGCTTTTCGCGGCGGTATTGAGTCGTGTCCAGGGTCTCTTGTATGGAACGGGTTATGACATCCGCATAGAGGATGACTCGCCCCTTCTCGTGCCGCGCCGCCCGCCCTGCGGTTTGGATGAGACTGGTGGCACTGCGGAGAAAGCCTTCCTTGTCGGCATCGAGTATCGCCACGAGGGCCACCTCCGGCAGGTCTAGTCCCTCGCGCAAGAGGTTGACGCCGACGAGCACGTCAAAATCGCCCTTGCGCAAACGGCGCAGGATTTCCACCCGCTCGATGGCATCGATATCGGAGTGTAAATACTCCACATTGAGCCCGGCCTCGCGAAGGTAGTCGGTGAGATCCTCGGACATGCGCTTGGTCAATGTCGTCGCCAGGGTGCGCTCTCCGGCCTCGACCGCTTTGCGCACTTCGGCGATAAAATCCTCGACCTGGCCCTTGATCGGGCGGATCTCCATCGCCGGATCCACCAGGCCGGTTGGGCGGATGACCTGCTCCGCGACCGTTTGCGAAACGTCAAACTCGTGCTGCGCGGGCGTGGCCGAGACGTAAACGGTCTGCCGTGTGATGGCTTCAAACTCGTCGATTTTCTGTGGCCGATTATCCAGAGCGGAGGGTAACCGGAAACCATACTCGACGAGACGCTCTTTGCGGGCGCGGTCGCCATTATACATGGCGCGAATCTGCGGAAGGGTCACGTGGCTCTCGTCGATGAAGAGCAGGAAGTCATCCGGGAAGAAGTCGATCAGGCAAAAGGGCCGCTCCCCAGGCTTACGACCGGCCAGGTAGCGCGAATAGTTTTCGATACCGGTGCAGAACCCCATTTCCTGCAGAAGCTCGATATCATATTCCGTCCGCATGCGGATGCGCTGCGCTTCCAGAAGCATGTTGCGCGACTCAAAGTAGGCGACGCGCTCCTCCAGTTCTTCGCGGATGCCTTTGATAGCCGACTCGACTTTGTCTTTGGGCGTCACGTATTGCGTGGCCGGGTAGAGATTGAACATTTCCAGCTCGGCTCCGGTTTCGCCGATCACGGGATCGAGTTCGCGGATGCTCTCCACCTCGTCGCCCCAGAATTCGACGCGGATGGCCGACTCCATGTAGGCCGGGTAAATATCCACGACATCTCCGCGCACCCGGAAGGTGCCGCGCTTGAAGTCGATATCATTTCGGTCGTAGAGCGAGCCAACCAGATATTCGAGAAACCGGTCGCGGGAGATTTCGAGCCCAGCATACAGGGAAATCATCATGGCCTTGAAATCCTCTGGAGAGCCCAGACCGTAAATGCAGGAGACGCTGGCTACGACGATCACATCGTTTCGGCTAATCAGGGATGAGGATGACGAAATGCGGAGCCGCTCAATCTCCTCGTTGATCGAAGAGTCTTTCTCGATATAGGTGTCGGTCTGCGGGATGTAGGCCTCCGGTTGATAATAATCGTAGTAGCTGACAAAATACTCGACGGCATTATCCGGAAAAAATGCCTTAAACTCGGAGTAGAGCTGGGCGGCCAGCGTCTTATTGTGCGAAATGACCAGCGCGGGACGCTGCAGGCCCTGGATCACGTTGGCCATGGAAAACGTTTTGCCGGAACCTGTTACACCAAGAAGCGTCTGGTAACGGTTCCCAGCGCGAATCGATTCCATTAATTTCGCGATTGCCTCCGGCTGGTCGCCTTGCGGTGCGTAGTCGCTTTTGAGCTTAAAATCCACAAAAAGCAGGAAGACAGAGTTCGAAACGAGCGCAATTAGAAGATTGAAAAAGCAGGCAAATAGCGATTTACCTTGAATCAGAAGGTTCGTTAGATTAGCCATTCTGAAATAATCCGAAAACTAGATAACCAAAACTAATAGCAAAATGCCAGTAGCCACACCAAAACAATACGAAGCCATGCTCGACGCCGCCCAAAAGGGCAACTACGCCTACCCGGCCGTCAACGTCACTTCGATCACGACAATCAACGCCGCCCTGAAGGCTTTCGCCGACTCGAAGTCTGACGGGATCATTCAGGTTTCCACTGGTGGTGGTCAGTTTGCTTCCGGCCTGAATGTCGCGGATGCGGCCTTCGGCGCGAGTGTGCTTGCGGAAGCAACGCACCTCCTTGCCGAAAAATACGATGTGCTGGTGGCGCTGCACACCGACCACTGCCATCCCGAAAAGGTGGACAGCTTCCTGAAGCCGCTTTTCGAAGCATCCCGCAAGCGTATCGCCGAGGGGAAAGGCCCGCTCTTCCAATCGCACATGTTTGACGGTTCGGTTGTCGATCTGAAGGAGAATCTGGAAATTTCGAAGGCACTGCTTAAGGAATGTGCCGAGCTCGACATCATCCTCGAAGTCGAAGCGGGCTGCGTCGGTGGCGAGGAAGACGGCCATGACACATCCGGACTCCCCATCGACAAGCTCTACACCACGCCGGGCGACATGGTCGAAGTTTACGAAGCGCTCCAGCCGATCGGCCGGTTCATCTTTGCCGCGACTTTCGGTAACGTGCACGGCTCTTACAAGCCGGGTGCCGTCAAACTGAAGCCGACCATCCTGCGCGATGGCCAAAAGGCGGTTACGGACAAGCACGGCGAAGACGCCAAGATGGACCTGGTATTCCACGGTGGGTCCGGCTCCGAACTGGCCGACATTCGCGAAACTCTGGAATATGGCGTGGTCAAGATGAACATCGACACGGATACGCAGTATGCATTCACCCGTCCAATCGTGACACATATCTGCGAAAACATCGAAGGCGTCCTCAAGATTGACGGCGAAGTGGGCAATAAGAAAAACTACGACCCACGCAGCTACCTTAAGAAAGCTGAAAAAAACATGGCCGAGCGCCTGCAAAAAGCAGCCGACGATCTTTGCTCGACCGGAAACACGATTTTCGGAACGGTCTAGCGCGGCAGTGTAGATCCATTTAACCGGGCCGGGTATGTGAGCGCATATCCGGCCTTTTTTGTGCGCCCACTCGCGCCCACTTGTAAAAATTACCGGGTGCAATTTTAAGTGCGGGGTGAAATTGATCCGTCGGTGTTGTCTCAGCCTGTTCCGCACCTTCCGCCTTCGCTTCCGGCACGACGGGTGCCAAAGCTACGGCGGACAGGGAAAGGAGCGGACATACGTAAGCAGATTCCTTTAGGTAGCTGCACCGCATCTATAATTGCACCCGAAATCGCCCGCTCCGACCGGAACGGCTTGAAATCTGCAGATCGTTTCGCGATAACCCTTTTATGCAGAAACGTAATACCGCCCATAATCCGATGGATGACATCGATCGGATCCTCGTCGATGAGCCGACGATCAAAGCCCGACTGAAAGAGCTCGGGCAGGAAATCAACGAAGCTTATGAGGGAAGGGACTTGGCGGTCATCGCTATTATCAATGGTGCGATCATTTTTGTGGCTGATTTAATCCGCGAGCTGAGTATCCCGATGCAGCTCGACTGTATCCGCATCTCCAGCTATCGGGACGATACGAAGCCAGTGCAAGCGCCGGAGGTCATCGACAAGATACGCCTGGATTTGAAAGGCATCGACGTGCTCATCATCGATGACATTCTCGACTCGGGAAACACGCTGTCGCGCGTGACCAGTATGTTTCAGGCAATGGAGCCGGCATCGCTCAAGACCTGCGTGCTGCTCGATAAAAACACGACCCGCAGTGTGCAGTTTGAGGCGGACTTCGTCGGCTTTCAGATTCCGGATGAGTTTGTCGTGGGCTACGGGCTCGACTTCGCCGAGCGCTACCGCCAACTCCCCTGCATCGGCGTGCTCCGGCCCGAGCTGCAAAATCCACCCGAGTGGTCTTAGTTTTAGGCAGACGCTTTTCACCTTGGCAGATTAACCCGCAAACCACCCCGCCACATGTATTTTCTGGGAATCGATGGCGGCGGCAGTCAGGCCCGCGCGCTGCTTGCTGACGAAGCGGGAAACATTCTGGGCGAAGGACGGAGCGGCCCGTGCAACCCCTGCACGCAGTCCGAAGAAAGCTGCTTCGAGCAGTTGCAGTCGGCCATTCAAGGTGCATTTGTCGCCCGCTGCCGGGAATCGGGATTCATAACCGCAGCCCACCTCGGTGTGGCTGGTGCGGGCGATCCATCCGCGCGGATGATCTTGGAATCGGTCGCCGATCAGCTGTTTGATCGGAATGCCACACAGGTGGGCATCAGCCACGATCTAAAAATCGGCCACGCCGGTGGTCTTGTCGGACAAGCTGGTTGTGCTCTGGTGGCTGGCACGGGCTCGGCCTGCTACGGAGTGAATTCACAGGGAAAGGAGGTTTTGACAGGTGGCTGGGGCGATTTGGTCGACGATGCCGGAAGCGGCGGTTGGATCGGCCTGCGGGCATTGCAGCTTTGCCTGCGCCAAGCCGATGGCCGTGCCCCCGGGAACGATCTGCAACGAGGAGTGCTGCGATTTCTCGGGCTTGAGTCCATCGAACAAATCAAGAGACGCATCCACATCGTTGGCCTGTCCCGAGATGAGCGGGCGAAGCTTGCCCCGGTGATTTTTGATCTGGCACAATCCGGCGACGCGATGGCCAAACAGATTGTGGAAGAGGCCGTGCGCGAATTGACGCTTCTCGTGCAATGCAACTTCAAAAAACTGAGCTTTAACACGCCGCAGCTCGTGGTTTTGGGCGGGTTGACCAATTCCATCTATTTCCGCGAGCGGCTGGCGGCGTCGATTCAAGCTGTCGTTCCCAGTGTAGCGATCACCCAACCTCGACTCAGTGCGAACGCTGGAGCCGTGCTACTGGCTATGCAGGCGGCAGGAGTCCGCGTCGACGAGGCAGTTTTCGGACGGATGAGCAACTGCCTCACATAACGGCACGCAAGCGATCCTCTAAAATATCGAAAAGCCCGGGATGTTCTCCCAAAAGCGGGGTGGTCTCGATCTGCTCAAAGGCCTTTCGGGCGATTAAACCTTCGCAAATTTCGGCGACATCACCCCCCTCGCCTGCGTGTCGCCCCGGCAGCAGAAAAAACATTGCCAGAATGAGGCGACCTACGGCGAAGTCCGAGATCTCACCGAGCGACTCCAGGAGAGGATCGTTGAACGCGTAGGCGTCGCCCTCGCGGCGCTCCATCGAGCACGGCTGGACCTTCCCCGCCGTATCATGCAAAATTTCGGCAAGTTGCCCTGCGACTGCGTTTCGGACCCGGTTAACTGGCTCGGCGGGGGTGCCGTGATCGACTAGCGCGACCCGTGTCTCGCTGCCGGGATCCAGACCCCTCACTTGATCGGCCAGCATCTGCGCCAGTCTGGGGTCGGGATTTTCCGGATCGGATCCGGCCAATACATCGGCGACCCGCACGTGTAGATCGGGTGCGATGGCTCGCCCCTCCTCAATTAATTTTGGGAGATAATCGGTGATCGCCAAACTTGGCCCGAGAAAAAGCGGTAGAAAAACAAAGTCCCGATGTCCCGTCTCAATACACTCGCGCAGACGCCGGCGAACTATCGTCGCGGCCCGTCCGTCCAGTTTCTCCGTAGGAACTTTGTGCGAGTGAAGCAAACTAACCGGTTCAACAGGTAGCGTCGTCCGCGCTCCCATCCCGTCCGCCAGACAGCGCAACCAAAAGGTTGCATCCGGGCGTAACGAGCCATTATCAATGAGAAAAACTACCGGTTCAGACATAGGAAGCGCTTGAACATGAAAACAATGGAAGAGCTAAGGAAAATGTTTGCGAGTTACAAATCATCCCACCACATTCTCGAGTCATGAATAAATCCGTGCGCATCATTTTCACCCTCCTGTTGGCCCTTCTCCTGCTACCGGCGTGCACCCGCAAGCAGGCACCGACGCCCGCAGGTAATGCGACGGGAGTATCTGATCGGGGGAGCCAAGCTGGCCTGGAGTCCGGCAACTTCGGCGACATCATCCCCGACGGCAGCTCCATGGAAGACTGGGGTGCAGATGGAGAGCTGCAAGCACGAGGCGCCGAGGACGGCATCGGCAATGGGATGTTCGGCGACTTTACGATGGTCGAGGGTCAATTGCCTTCGGTTTACTTCGGCTTTGATTCCTCCTCGATTTCCGCCTCCGAGCGGTCGAAGTTGCAGGAAGCGGCTGCCTACTTGGAAGCAAATCCCGGAGACCACCTTTTGATCGAAGGTCACTGCGACTGGTATGGTACGAGCGAGTATAATTTAGCGCTCGGTGATCGCCGGGCAAATAGTGTGAGCGACTACCTAGGAACCCTCGGGATCACCCCACTGAAAATCAATACACTTTCAAAGGGTAGCCTCGAGGCAACCAGTGGACTGTCAAAATCCGAAGCTTCGGAGGATCGCCGGGCCGACCTGATTATTCTGAAGAAGTAACAGCGGTGAAAAGTGCAGGGTGTGGCTACCTAAAGAAAGCCACATACTGCCGCCGCAAGTGGCGTCCGAAGGCACGCATCACCCGCAGATGCAGCCGCGCCTGCGTCAATGCGTATAGGGTCCAGGGCAGCGTGGGCGCGAAACCGTGGATTGAAGCGATCAGACAGCCCTGCTCCGGAAAAAGCCTGAATTCCAGACGCCCCATGGGGTCTACCTGCCGGGATAGGATCCCTCCTGTGATGTAAAAGGCACAGCGCCTCCGGCTCCCCAACGAATACGGAGTCGGCGTCAACTCGAGAAGCACTGGACGTCCGCCCCACAAGGTGAAACGAACGATACCCTCGTCGTCTTGCTCGGCCTGAATCAGGCCGCCGAAGCGGCGGCTCAGCCAGACCCCGTATTCTTCCGCGATTTGTTGCGCATCCCAATTACCAGGCAGCGGCATGCGCTGCACCGAGCGAACCCGCCGTGCTTGCTTTATCTGCTGGCGGTCCAGGCTCTGCGTCGTATCGCGGGGGTTGGGCTTGGGGCGACCAGAGGCGTCGACGCTGGATTGAAAGGAATCTTCAAAGGACACCCATTTGTCTTTCAAGGCTTCAGTCAGAGCGTTTGGCACCGCCTCAAGGTCATGTTGCAGACTTTCTTGCAAGGGTCCGACGAGTGCCGGTGGCACGCTGCCAAAGAGCGACACCCAGTGTTTCGACAGCCCGAAACAGTTCAGCGGAAAGTTAATAAAGTGAGCCGGCTTACCAAGTAACTCAGCCGTCTTTTGAATCATCGCTTTATAGGTCATCGGGCGATGGCCACCGAGGTCGAACGTTTGGCCCGAATACTCGGGCTCCTCCAAGCACAGTTCAAAGGCTTGGCATACGTTGAGAATATCGACCGAGTGCGTCTTGGAACGCACCCAGGCTGGCAAAAGCATGAGCGGCAATCGCCGGACCAGATTGATCAGCAAAGAAAACGAAGATCCGCCCGGCCCGAAGATTAACCCCGCCCTGAGGACCGTCACCCTCACCGAGCGGGAGCGCAGCACGTTTTCCACCTCCAGCCGGCTACGCAGATGGGGCGAGAGCGGTTCATCGGTCTGCGGTATCAGTCCGCTCAGGTAAATTATATGCTTCAGCCCGGCTTCTTCTGCGGCGCGGATGAAGTTATCCGCAAGTAGAAGGTCAGTGTCCTCGAAGTTGCTCTGCACAAGGCGGCTCGACGGTGCCATGGAATGCACCAGATAGATGCCATATTCGCAGCCGGCTAGCGATTCGGCTACCTGCGGAAGCGAATAGAGGTCGCAGCATCGCCACTCCGTATTCGAACGATCCGGGTTTTGTTCGGCGATGTTTGCGCTGCGCGTCAGCGCCCGGAAGCGGTAAGCGCTCCCAAAATAGCGGCGCAGATGAGTCCCCACAAAGCCACTGGCACCAGCTATGGCTACCAGTGGTTTCGCGGAAGACTCTGGAGATACCATACTTTAGTGGACGAGGTAGCTGTCCAACATCCAAATGGTTTTTTCGTGGACCTGCAGGCGTTCGATCATGAGATCCTCCGTTTGATCATCGTCGGCTTCACCGGCTAAATTGCGGGCGACCACAAGATTGGCGACCAAGGCTCTGTTGGCATCCGCGAGGTGCTTCACCATTTTCTCAGCGGGCGCGTCTTCTTCGATTTCGTCGATTTGCGACATCTTGGCGAGATTACTTAGGCCGCCTGGCGCGAGAGCACCCAATGCCCGGACGCGCTCGGCAATGTCGTCAACAGCCGTGAACAGTTCTGTATATTGCTGCTCGAAGGCTTCATGGAGGGCGAAAAACCCGGGGCCGCGAACATTCCAGTGGCAGATGTGTGTTTGGCCCAGCAATGCATAGGAGTCAGCGACGACTTGGCGCAAAGCGGCCAGGACTTCGGTGGATTGAGGTGTTTCTTTTTCTGTTAACATACGATGACGTAAAGACATTCACCTTGGGCTTGCAACCAAATGCACGAAAAAAGCTGCGCTGCATTAAACATAGCGGGGGCAGAATCTTGGGTTAGTTCCGAAACACTTCCACAGATCAGCCTCCGCACGATACGCGACTCATTGCCCTGCGCTTGACTTAATAACGGAGTCGTCCGACGCTTTCAGGACTCAGGTGAATAATCCAATGGCGACCGCAACACTCAACTACGAACCCATGGTCTTCAACCCCAAGCAGGGTGATGAAGCACCGCTGACTTCGATCCAGAAGGAAGTCCTCGCGCTCAAGAAAGAACGAAACGCACTCATCCTCGCCCATAACTATCAGGTGGACGCGATCCAGCGTGTCGCTGATTATGTGGGTGACTCGCTGGGCCTTGCCTACAAGGCAGAGGAAGCCGACACGGGCTGCATCGTCTTTTGTGGCGTGCACTTTATGGCCGAGACCGCGAAGATCGTTAACCCCAACAAGCCGGTCTTTCTCCCCGAGCTGGAGGCGGGTTGCTCCCTGTCCGATTCCTGCCCGGCTGAAAAGCTCGCGGCTTACAAAGAGGCCAACCCGAACATTTATGTGGTGGCCTACATCAATTGCTCGGCGGCGGTTAAAGCGCTTTCCGATGTCATTTGCACGAGCGGCAACGCCATGAAAATCGTTGGCAATGTCCCCGCCGACCGAGACATCCTCTTCGTCCCTGACCAAAATCTGGGCCAGTGGGTGAGTAAGCAGACCGGTCGCGAAATGCAGCTATGGCCGGGCTCTTGCTATGCCCACGTTCTCTTTACTCAGCAGGCTATCGAGCGGCTCAAACTGCAATTTCCCGATGCCCTGGTTGTCGCCCATCCCGAGTGCGTTGAAACCGTGCGGGACAACGCCGACGAAGTTTGCAGCACAGAAAAGATGATCGGCTTTTGCCGCGATAGCGACGCGCAGGCGTTTATCGTCGTTACCGAAACGGGGATGATTAATCGGCTCCAGCGGGAGATACCGGAAAAGACCTTCATCGCCGGGCCGACGGATACTTGCGCCTGTAACGAGTGCCGGTTCATGAAAATGAACACCATCGAGAAACTGCGCGACTGCCTCCGCGACATGAGCCCACAGATCGAGATGCCGGAAAGCGTCCGTCAAAAGGCCTACGCGCCCATCAAGCGCATGTTGGAGTGGAGCCAGTAGTCCGGCGTGGATGTCCGGCTCCATGCCCGGTAGGCCCCGCTCGGAGTTTGACGTTCGCATGAACAAAGCCACTGCCACCTACCGGAACGATCTCCTGCGGGCTCCGTTTATGGGCATCCTCGAAGCGGGCTGGGCCACCTTTGCGCTGGTGATCGCCATCCGCTACTTCGATGCGAGCGAGACGCACAAGGCGTTTATCGCAGGAGCCGGCCCTATTGGCTTTCTCATCACGCCGATCACGCTCTATATCGCTGCCAGCCTCCGCGCCCGCCCCAGCCTGAGTTGTGCATTTGTTCTCGGAACTGCGTCCTGCCTGCTCCTGGGGGCCAGTTTGGTCCAGTCGCTGCTCTTTTTCACTTTGTTTGCCGTCTCTAGCCAGGTCGCCGCTGTCCAGCAAGGGCCCCTCATGCTGCAAATCTACACCGACAACTATACCCGGACCGAGCGCGGATCCCGTATGACCTGGCCCTTCATTCTCACAGCGCTCTTTTCCATCGGTTTCGCAGTTATCGGCGGGCGTCTCCTCGACCGGCAGATCGAAGCTTATCACTGGATATTTGCCATCATGCTGATCGCCGGCATCGTCTCCGCACTAGCCTGTGCGCGAATCCCCAGCGAGCTGCTTTCCCGGGAGCATGTCGGTAACCCATGGCAAAATTTCAGTCTCATCTGGAAGGACCGATTCTTCGGCTACCTTCTGGGGGGCTGGATGCTGCTCGGCCTGGGTAACCTCATCGCCCTGCCCATCCGCGTCGATTACCTCGCCAACCCGATCTATGGTGTCAACGCGAGCAACACCATGATCGCGGTGATCATGCTCGTGGTGCCAGCGACCGCCCGTATCCTCAGCACAAAGATGTGGGGCCACTTTTTCGACCGGCTCCACTTCGTCACCACCCGCAATCTGCTGAGTGGCTTTTTCCTCCTGAGTATCGCCTGCTTTTTCTTTACGACGAACGTTTACCTGCTTGCCCTGGCCATGGCTTTCCAGGGGCTCGGTATCGGCGGCGGCAAAATATTTTGGAGCCTCTGGGTGACCAAGATTGCCCCGGAAAAGAAAGAGGCTTCCTACATGAGCATCCACATGGCCCTGACCGGGTTACGCGGAACGCTCGCTCCCTTTCTCGGTTATTTCATCCTCAGCCGTTCGACACCATCGACGGTTGGCATCATCGGGATGGTCCTGATCTTTGTCTCCATCGTTTTATTTGAACTCGTGCGCGGGCATCATCGCCTGCGGGCTGACTAGATTCGGGGATTTAACAAAACGCTTGCTGCCACAGCCCGCACCTCCGAATCTGGAACGACTATGTCAGAAAAAACCCTCACTGTTGCCATTGGGACTGACCATGCGGGCTTCCCCCTCAAGGCACCCATCATTACGCTTTTGAAAGAGCGGGGGCATGCCGTGCTTGACTTTGGTTGCGACTCAGCGGAGTCCTGCGACTATCCCGACTTCATCCGTCCCGCCGCAGAGGCCGTGGCGGCGGGAAAAGCCGACTGCGGCATCGTTCTCGGCGGCTCCGGAAACGGAGAGGCCATCGTCGCCAACAAAGTGAAAGGCGTGCGCTGTGGTCTTTGCTGGGATGTCTGGTCGGCCGAGATGACGAAATCGCACAACCACGCCAATTGTATCGCCATGGGCGCCCGTCCCGTCCCGGAAGCGCTTGCCCTGCAAATCGTGGCGACCTGGCTCGACGCCGACTTTGAGGGCGGTCGGCATGCCCGGCGTGTGGCGAAGATTGAAGGTCTTTGAAATATAGACGGTCTAGTCTCCAAGCACACTTCGTAATGCTCCGGAAAAGACGCTCAAATGGCTCGTGCAGCGGTTCCTTTTCAAATTGCCATGCGATGAGTAGGCGTTGGACTCAGCTTAACATGTCTGCCCCGGTTCGCCTCATTCTGTTCATTTCATTGCTGCCAATACTTTTCTTCGTTTCTTCAGGTTGCAGCGATAAAACGCTCAAGGAAGCTGAAGACGAAACGGTAAAACAGCCGCCAACCCAACCCTTTCCCTACTCGCACAATCCACAAAAGCTTGCCCAAACCGGGCCCAACGCCTGCGTAAATTGTCACGAGCAAGCCGTCGAAGATTGGAAAAGCAGCCACCACGCCAAAGCAAATCGTCCCGTCTCCGTTCGTAGGGACGCGGCTGCTTTCACCCCAGCCGGACAGATAATAGAATCCGGCGTCACCTACGAAATGACGCGAGTCGGCGACGCCTTTAAATTACGCGTCATTGCTGATGGAGGGCAGGCAGAGGAATATGATCTCGTCGGCGTTATTGGAGAGACACCCATCCGCCAATACCTGGCCCATCTGCCCGGCAATCGCTTCCAAACCATGAGCGCGAGCTACGATGTGATCAATGACGAGTGGGTCGATGTCTTTGCCGGTGAGGACCGGATGCCCGGCGAATGGGGTCATTGGAAGGGGCAAGGCATGAATTGGAACGCCAACTGCGCCTACTGCCATGTGACTGAATACGAAAAAGGCTTCGATTATGAAGGGAATATCTACCACTCGACCTGGATCCAGCAGGGCATCGCCTGTGCCGAATGCCACACCGGACTCGAAGAACATCTCGCCGCCGCTCAAGCCGGCGATTATACGGCCGGGCTGGCTCAATTGGATCGCGTGCAAACACAGGATAACTGTGTGACCTGCCACTCCCGGCGCGATCAGCTAACAGCGGATGCCTTTCTTCCGGGTGACGCCTACCACGATCACTTCTCCCTCAGCTTGCCCGATCAGCCCGGCCTCTATTATGCCGACGGCCAAATTCTCGATGAAGTCTTTGTCCATGCTTCCTTCGAGATGAGCCGCATGTCGCATGCTGGTTTGACCTGTATGGACTGCCACAACCCGCATACCTTGGAGCCTATCCTGCCCGTGCAAAACAACATGCTCTGCATGCGCTGCCACGAAAGTGGCGTGAGGGAGGCCCCGATCATCGAACCCGTTGAGCACAGTTTTCACCCCCAAGGCAGCACGGGGAATCAGTGTGTCGAGTGCCACATGTCGGAAACGGTCTACATGCAGGTCGACTGGCGTGCCGACCACGGATTCCACTCCCCCGATCCGCTTATGACCAAAGAGCACGGCATCCCCAACGCCTGCAACAAGTGCCACCAGGATGAAACCGTCGACTGGGCCGTGGAGCACGCCGAAGCCTGGTATGGCGACAAGCTTGCAAACAGTCGCCAGCGGTCACGTGCCCGGGCGATCAGTCAGGCTTACGCCAACAACCCGGCAGCGGTCCCCGCGCTCCTTGATCTTGCTCAAGACGAGGAAATTCCGGCCTGGCAGGCCACCTACACCGGACTTCTTGCCAATTACCTACCAAACGCTCAGGCCGAAGACCATTTACGCGATATGCTGGACCACGAGAGCGAACTCGTCCGCGAACGTGCCACCGTCGGCATCGCCCGAATCGAAAATGGCGGGCCAGCCCTCATCGACAAATTGGGCGACAAAAGTCGCTCCGTGCGAATTGCCGCCAGTCGGGGGATGGAGATGCGCAACCAGGAAGTTGTCGACCCCGTAGCCGCCCGCGAGTGGGCTGAATACTTGGATTTCAACTCTGATCGCCCCCAGAGCCTTTTTATTAAAGCCAACCAAGCAAATCGCCAGGGGAAAAGCCAAAAAGAGGTGCTTCAACATGTTCAGCGCGCCATCGACCTCGACCGCGTCAACCCCGAGATGCACCATCAGGGAGCCATCCTCCTGAGCGGGGCGGGCCTCAACAAAGAAGCCCGCAAGCAGCTCTTTACCGGATGGGAGCTGGCACCACAAGATCCACGTTTCCCCTACTCGCTTGGCCTACTCGCGGCAGAAAGCAACGACCTCCAAACCGCCGTCAGCTACCTGGAAGAAACCGTTTCCATGGAACCCGACTTCTACCGTGCTTGGTATAACCTCTCCCTCGCCTACTCCCAACTGGACCGCCCCGAGGACGCTCGGCGCGCAATGCTAAAAGCGCGAGGCAAGTAATTTCTCAGCGTCTCACCAAAATCAAAGTCGTAGGTAAACGCCGATGCATGTTGGCCTGAGTTCCGCGGTTATAGCGGAATCGGCAAAAAATTCGCGTTGCGTTCTTTGCTGCTCTAAGAAAACAAGCGGAAAAAAGGGACAGGTTTGTTTTTTGTTGACAGGGTTGCTGCCAGCCTGTGTTTTTGCCTCATGAGACGTCGACGATTGAAAATTACGGAGCCAGAGGTCGATGCGGTGTATCACTGCATGACGCGCACAGTGAATGGGGAGCATCTCTTTGAGGATCGGGATAAGGAGCGGCTGCGGCGTATGCTTTGGCAGGTAGCGGACTT
>JAAAPI010000319.1 GCA_009908325.1 Verrucomicrobiota bacterium
TGGCTCACCGGAGTGGCGAATCGTGAACCATCTTCTTAATTACCCTGAACAGGATTTGTTCCTTGAACGGCGTGGTCAAAACTGCTGGCAAGGCGCTGCCGTTTGTGAGGGAGCCTACTAATGAATGAGCAGGATAAGCTAAGGTTCCAGCCACGCGCGCGGATTATTCGGACCATCGGCGATCAGCTTATCAGTGGCCCCGCTGCAGCCATTATCGAACTTGTCAAGAACGCCTATGATGCAGATGCCTCTCGAGTAGAAATTGCGTTCTATCCTCCTCTTGCCGCTGGAGAGGGGAGGATTTCTATAGGCGATGATGGTCATGGAATGTCGCTTGACGACATCCGCCTGAAGTGGCTGGAGCCAGCAACGTCTTCCAAGGCGAAACAGCGCCTTTCTCCGAAAAAGCAACGCCCCATGATGGGTTCGAAGGGCATCGGACGCTTTGCTGCAGCAAAGCTGGGACAAGTGATGTCCCTGACATCGACCGTCCGCACTGAGGACGGAGGAACATCCATTCTGATCCCGGAACTCGACTGGAGCGTATTCAGCGACGACACCTATCTGGCTGACGTCGCGATTGATTACATCGAGCAACCCAGCGATGGACCATCTGGAACAATCATCGAAATCCTGCACCTGAGCCAGGACTGGACCAAGAGCCGACTGGAACAACTCTACGCAGAGCTGCGCCGCCTGCTTTCGCCCTTTGTTCGCGACGATGATGACGGGTTTGCCATCTACCTGGACCTCTCGCATTGCACGCAGGACACATGCGGCTTTGACGGAGCTGCTATAGTAAACGGCCATCGGGATCGCGAGACGCCGCGGAACGAAGACGGGCCGGAACCGGACAGGGTCTATCCGTTCCCTCTGCTGTCCGCCTGCGACTATGAGCTGGAGGGAACGTTCGATGAAGACGGAGTCTTTTCCGGGACGTTCCAGAACAGACGTGCAGGACGCGCGCCCAACTCCGTGAACCTCGAGATAGCGATGGGTGAAGACGAAGGCAGCCCCGGCTCCTTCGGGGTCCACCTTTTCATCTTCGACCGGGAAGCCCCAGCGATCAAGAGCAACATGGCAGCAGCCGGGATGGGCCATCTGAATGCCGCGGACGCTCGGAAGCTACTGGATAGCATTGCCGGCGTCGCGATCTACCGTGACGACTTCCGGATCAGGCCATACGGCGATCCCCAGAACGATTGGCTCGCACTTGATTCCCGCAGGGTACAGGACCCTTCCATTCGGATCGGCCACAATCAGGTAGCGGGATACATCACGGTTGGCCCGCAGGAAGACACGAGGCTTGTCGAGCGGAGCAGCCGTGAAGGTCTTGAAGACAACGCGGCATTCCGCCGGCTGACGCGGCTCGTGAGCGAGTTGCTGACGAAGGTTGTCGAACCGCGAAGATACAAGTTCCGCAGCGAGGCCGGACTCGCAAGGAAGCGGTCCACAACCTTTGAGGAAGTGCGCCAGATTTCGGAGCTGAAGCAGATCCGGACCCTCGTTTCAAAGTTGGTTCCGGAGGAGCGGGAAAAGGCTGAGAAGATCATTGATCGCGAGGCCCTACGGCTGAAAGACCGGATCGAACAGCTTCAGGAGCGCCAGCGCGTTCTGGAAGCCCAGTCCTCGCTCGGGGGCATCATCGGAGAAGTTCTGCATGAGGGCGGGCCCCGGGCCACATTCATCGCCAAGAACGCGCGCCGCATGGCTACGATGCTGCCGTCCCTGCTTGGCGGCAGCGGGGAGGGCGCAAATAGGGCCCGGGAGGTTTTTTCCGAAAGAACCCCCATGATCGCAGACTCCGCCGAAGTGGTAGCTAATCTGTTTCAGCGCCTTAAGCCCTTAGCCGGAAGCAAAAGAGGCAAGCCCCGCTTCTTTTATCCGGGGCAGGTTATCCGCGATGCCACCAAGTTCTTCGAAACTCATGACGTTTCGATTCATGTTGCGAACAACAGCGAAGGGATGGAGCTTGTTGGATACCCGGACGACCTGACGACAGCAGTCGTCAATCTTGTTGGAAATGCCGTGCATTGGGTGGAGGAGTCGCAACGTGACAATCCCGAAGTACGCATCTTGATCACCCGTACTGGCGACCACGGAAATATCTTCATCGAAGACAATGGTCCCGGAATTCCAGAAGAATTTGTGGACCAGATATTTGATGTTGGCTTCTCGCTACGCGAAGGCGGCACCGGACTTGGACTGAACATCGCCCGAGAGGCATTGGCCAGATCGGGAGCAAATCTAGTTTGCCACCTCGAGAATGACGAGGGAGCAGTGTTTGAGATCACCTTTCCGGCTAGGGCTGATAACGCACCATGAATACAAAATTCGTTCTTTACGTCGAAGATGTCGACGAAAATGTGCTCTCGCTCAAGGACGAGATCGACACTTGGAATGAAGAGAAGAATGAGGATGGACGGCGCTTCCATCTGGTTACGGCGGCCTCATACGACGAAGCCTTGGATCGCTTGCGTGAGCGGCGCATCGACTGCGCTCTGCTCGACCTTCGGGTCCCGTCCAAGCAGGACTCGCGCGCCGATGCAGCCACGGGAAATCGACTGGCGACAGACGTCCTGCAATCCTGTGGTATGCCTATGGCTATCTTGTCTGGCCATATCGGCGACTTGGATGAGGGGCTATCCAACAGCGGCTTGGTGGAAGTATTCGACAAGGGAGAGATGAATGGATTTCGTGATGCAGTGAATTGGCTGGAATCTCAGTGGGATATGATGCATGTACTGTCTCTTGCGCGCGAAAGGATCGAGCTTTCCACATCAGAGGTATTTGCAAAGCGAATCTGGCCTCAATGGAAGAAGCTTTTAGAAGTTTCCGGCACTGACGAGGAGCGCCTTGCAACCATCATATCCCGACAATTTATGAGCCATGCCGCAGAATACCTAGGCCTAGAAAATCCGGATAACGAAACTTGGCATCCTTTTGAGAACTATGTCGTGCCGCCGCTTTTAGACGATCGCCCTCACACCGGAGACATCTTCGAGTTACAGGACAGCCGCTGGATTGTTCTTACACCGCAGTGCGATATGGCCACAGGTAAGGTGGAAAGCGTACTTCTTGCCAAATGCACAACCGGAATGGAAGGTTTTCAAGGGCACGTTGACGCTTACCGTGAAAATAAGCGCGCGAAATCAGAACGGTTTTTGAGGGACTTAATAAATCAGAACATTCGCCCTTCTCAGCATTTCCTGCCTCCGATCCCAGGTGAAGCAGACCCTATTCTTGTTGAGTTTGGGTCACTGAAAACCATCAGCAGAACCGAGCTGGCGGCTTCCTTGGGTTCTCGACTTGCCTCGGTTTCGCCGCCCTTTCTCGGGAACCTCGTACAGCGCTTTGGGGCCTTCATGAG
>JAAAPI010000240.1 GCA_009908325.1 Verrucomicrobiota bacterium
GATGAGCCCGACTTCGGGTAGTTCAAACTCGCGGGGATCGCTCAGCGCAATGCTGATCAGATCATGGCGCTGGTGCGTCAGGGCGAGGGAGGCGAAGAGGGATGCGGGATGCGGGATGCGGGATGCGGGATGCGGGATGCGCCCTCCGTCGCTCTGCGAGCTATGGAGGGTCTTCGAGGATGTGGGATGTGGGATGGAACTGCTTTGGGCGTTGCTGGGTTGGGTGCTGTTTTCGAGGAAGTCGGAAATGAGGAAGACGACGCTTTTGCGCTTGGTTACGCGGTTGAGGTAGTCGAGTGCCGCCTCGTGATTTGTGCCGGTGGCCTTTGGCTCAAAGAAGAGGATGTCGCGAATGAGGCGGAGGATATGTCGGCGACCTTTTTTCGGCGGAATGTAGTGTTCGACGGTGTCGGTGTAGAGAATGAGGCCGACTTTGTCATTGTTTTGTGATGCGGAGAAGGCGATGACACTGGCGATTTCGGCGGCGCGCTCGCGCTTGCTTTGTTCGACGGATCCGAAAATGCCGGAGGCGCTCAGGTCGACGAGGAGCATGAGCGTAAGTTCCCGCTCTTCCCGGAAGACTTTGACAAATGGGCGGTCCATTTTTGCCGAGACGTTCCAATCTATCGTGCGAACGTCGTCGCCGATGGCGTATTCGCGAACCTCCTCAAAGTCCATCCCGCGCCCTTTGAACGAGCTATAGTAGGCCCCGGTCACGGAATCCGTGACTAAGTGCCGGGTGCGGATCTCCAGGCGGCGGACTTTTTTGATGATGTCTGCGGGAGTCATTGTGCGGGATGCGGGATGCGGGATGCGGGATGCGGGATGCGGGATGCGGGATTCGGGATACGGGATGTGGGATTTGGGGTGCGGGATGTGGGACAAAGGGATGGATTGATTTCGGATCACCTATCCCGTATCACGCGCCTCGTATCTCGTATCGCGTCCTACGGGACGGGGACGGCTTCGAAAATGGAGCTGACGAGGTCTTCGCTGGAAATTTCCTCGGCCTCGGCTTCGTAGGAGGGGATGACGCGGTGGCGTAGCACATCCATGCCGATTTCCTTGATATCCTGTGGGATGACGTAGCTGCGGCCTTGCATGAGCGCCCAGGCCTTGGCGGCCAGCGTGAGACTGATGGTGGCGCGGGGACTGGCACCGAATTGGATATATTGACCGAGCGTGAGCTTGTAGCTGGCCGGGTCGCGCGTCGCAAGAATCAGATCGACGACGTAGTCGCGGATCTTGGGATCGACATAAACGTCGTTAACGAACTTGCGTGCTTCGCTGATCGCCTCCAGCGAAGTGACGGCGCTTACCTTCAGGTTCGGCTCGGTGGAGGACATGCGGTCGAGGATGAGCCGCTCGTCGGCTCGGCTGGGATAGCCAACCTTAAGCTTGAGCATGAAGCGGTCGACCTGCGCCTCGGGCAGCGGGTAAGTGCCTTCCTGGTCGATCGGGTTTTCCGTGGCGAGGACGAGAAACGGCTCGGGTAGTGAGTAGGTTTCTTCGCCGATAGTGACTTGATGTTCCTGCATGGCTTCGAGCAGGGCACTCTGGACCTTGGCGGGCGCGCGATTGATTTCGTCTGCGAGGACGAGATTGGCGAAGATGGGACCCTTTCGCGTGTGGAACGTGCTCTCCTTTGGACTGTAGATGAGTGTGCCGATGACGTCAGCGGGTAGCAGATCGGGGGTAAACTGGATCCGCTTAAAGTCGGCCGCAGTTGCGGTGGCGAGTGTGCGGATACTGAGCGTTTTAGCCAAACCGGGCACGCCTTCGAGCAAGACGTGGCCATTGGCGAGGAGCCCGACGAGTAGTCGGTCGACCAAATAGTGTTGGCCAACGATGACCCGGCCGATCTCTTCACGCAGGGTCGGAATCCACTGGACGGCGGACTCGAGTTTTTCTTGTAGTTCCGGTGGTGGCGATTCGTGGCTCATGTAGCTTAAAATGTGGTTTCGAAGTGATTAATTTGTCTGGATGACAAGGGAGGAAACCCAGGGTTTCATAGCAATCAGAATATTGCATTGGAAAATAAAATGTGTCTAATTGTCGCATATGCCAGCAACAATACTAATAGTCGACGACGAGAAAAACACTCGAGAGGGCTTGGGGCTTGCTCTGGAAGAGAATTACGATGTCTACATGGCTTCGAGTGCCGAAGAAGCCTTTAACCTGATGGATGCTGAGACGTTCGACGTGATTTTGACAGATCTGCGCATGGCGGGAAAGTCCGGTCTTAAAGTAATTGACCGTGCGATCCGATTACCCAATGCGCCGATTTGCATTATGATGACCGCATACGGCAATGTGGAAACTGCGGTGGAAGCAATGCGGCGGGGTGCCTTTGATTTCTTAACGAAGCCAGTGAGCTTGGAGAAGCTGGAGCTTTTGATCAAGCGCGCCCTGCAGTCGCGCCATATTGAGGAGGAGAATGTGGTGCTGCACGAACGGCTCGATAAGAAGTATAGCTTCGATGGCATCGTTGGTAACTCGCCGAGCTGGAATGACGTGCTGGATAAGGTGAAGCTAGTGGCACCGTCCAAGGCGACTGTCCTGCTGGAGGGTGAAACTGGCACGGGTAAAGAGCTGATCGCGCAGTCGATTCATCAAAACAGCAGCCGCTCCCGACAGGCCTTTGTCCCGGTGCACTGTGCTGCGCTGGCCTCCAATCTCCTGGAGAGCGAACTCTTTGGGCATGAAAAAGGGGCTTACACCGGGGCGACCGAGCGCCGAATCGGGCGCTTCGAAGCGGCCGACGGGGGGACGCTTTTTCTTGATGAAATCGGCGAGATCGATGCCTCGACCCAGGTGAAGCTGTTGCGTTTTCTGGAGACAAGGAGTTTTGAGCGATTAGGGAGCTCGAAGCCGATCCATGTGGACGTCCGCCTCGTTTGTGCGACGAACCGCAATTTGGCGGAGATGGCGCAAAGTGGCGAGTTTCGCGAGGATTTGCTCTATCGGCTCAATGTCGTGACAATCCACCTCCCGCCCTTGCGGGAGCGGACCGAGGACCTGCCGATTTTGCTGAACCATTATATCCAGCACTTCGCTAAGGAGAACGAACTACCGCCCATCGAACTGACTGAAGGTGCGGTTCGCGCCCTGACAGCTTATCGCTGGCCGGGGAACATCCGGGAGCTGCGCAACTTCTGCGAAAACACTGTCGTATTAAAGCGTGGCAACAAGGTGACCGAACACGATCTTGATTCGAAATATTTGGAGACGGGTGACACTGCGGTTGACGATCCACCCAGCTTCAGCAACGGACCCACATTGAGTAAAGAGGCGAATGAGAAGCGATTGCTCCGTAACGCTCTGATTAAATCCAATGGCAACCGGACGCATGCGGCCAAGCTCATGGG
>JAAAPI010000411.1 GCA_009908325.1 Verrucomicrobiota bacterium
CATGGCGGCGCTACCGTGGCCTAATTTTGCACCGCCGTTCTCACCATGGGTGCTGACGGGGAACAACGCCTGATACCTGTATCAGGTGGCGGACACTAGAGATGTAGACTTACAGAGATCGCGATCATCGTAAAGCCACAGGCCGCAGCCATGTATCGGCGAATGATTTGCTGCTGATTGACGAGTTTCGCAAGCGTGCCACCAGAAAACGCGACGAAGAGGTCTGATGGAAGGGCTGTTAAGGGGACTAGAGCGCCCAAAATAAGAAGCTGAACCTGCATGTCCATGCCGACTCCCTGATCGATCCCGGCATTTACGAAGGGTGGAAGAAAGAGTGCGAAGAACAGAACGGTCTTGGGGTTGAGCAGCTCGACCACGACGCCTTGCCAGAAAATACCTAGAAACGAGGCGGTGGTGACTGTGGTCGCCTCCAGCGTCTGCTGCGCATCCGACCGCGCTTGCTGTATGATGCCGAAACCCAACCAGACAAGGTAAACGGAACCAGCATAGCGAAGGACCGTCACCAGCCAGTCGGCCCGTTCGAATAACGCGGCGAGCCCTAGTGCGCTTGCAACCGCCAGCAGCACGCCGCCAACCCCCAGCCCGAGAGCAGACGCCAATCCTGCCGCACGGCTTTGACCAACACTGCGGGACAGCACATAGAGCATTGAGGGTCCCGGCGTCAGGCTCAGAGCAAAGCCGGCCAATGTAACGGCTATGATCGTTTGCAGGTCTGGCATGGTCTAGCTGGCTCTCGTGTAAAGGCGGGACTCGAACGGGTTAACGGTCGGTCGTGCAGCCATTCGGGAAGACGTGACGGATACGCGGCGATCTTTACGCTCCCGCAAGTAGGGAAAATCGCGGATCAGCATGCGTTCCAAGTGCTCACCAGCAAGGAATGGGTCGTATTGTGACGTTGCGTCCGGACCCAGCAATTGCGGAAACGGTTTGATTTCGGTATCGTAATTCGCAGCTACGAAATAGGGTAGCGAGAACCGCTCCGGGCTGAGATTCAGAACCCTGTGTGGTGTCGACCGCAGAAGCCCGTTGCTCCACGCTTCAAGCATATCGCCGATATTGACAATAAGGGCCTCCGGGTCGATAGGCACATCGATCCAATGATCGTCCTGGGTCATGACCTGAAGCCCCTTGTTTCGGGTGTGCAGCAGGGTCAGACACTCGTAATCCGTATGTGCCCCCATGTTCACAGACCTGGGGTCCTTGAGATCGCTGATGCGCACGTAGTGGAGTAGGCGCAACTGCGATATCGGTTTGCTCATCTGGCTGGTGACTGCCGCAGGCGGCAGACCAAGGTGCGTCTCCAGACATTCGCACAGACGCAACCCGAGCGCAGAAATCTCCCTGTAGTACTCGGACACGGTGTCCTTGAACTCGCTTACCGCGGGCCAGACATTGGGACCCAAAAGACGGTTCCCAGCGAGATACTGCGGATCGTTGCAGGGGAGATCGAGGCCAAGATCGAAAGCCTCGTAGTTTCGATTCACTTCGTCCGGATAGTCGCCTTTCTCGGTAAAAGGGACGTAACCGCGATGGTTAGAGCTGTTGCCAATGTAATAGCGACGTTTGAACGTCTCGGGCATGCCGAAAAAACGTTCAGCAGCCTGATAAGTCGCTTCGATGAGCTTTAAATCGATACCGTGGTCGCAAATCCTAAAAAACCCGATCTCTCTGGCGGCGGCCCCGATCTGGTTGCAGATGCGCGCATGCTGATCGCAGTCCTTGTTTTGCAATCCCGACAAGCTGATCAACGGTGGTTCGTCCATGGTGCCCTTCAGCCTTCCCTAAGCCACACGGGTTTATGGAAACCATGAAGACGGTTAAGATTTGGTTTATCAGCCCCTTGCTTCTGTAGGGAAATATAGATGAAAAGTTGAGCCAACGCCAATTTTTGACGCTACAGTAATAGCGCCCCCCGATTGTCGCATGAAGCCGAAAACGGTCGAGAGGCCAAGGCCTGTTCCAGATCCGGGGGGCTTGCTGGTGTAGAATGGGTCAAAAATCCGATGAAGGTTACGTTCCTCAATCCCTGACCCTGTGTCCCGGACGCTCAGGCGAACATAATCGCCATGGTTGAGTTGATAATCAGAAGCGCCGACTTTTTGGCGGTCAACCGTGAAATTATCGATCTCCAACTCGAGACACCCGCCGCCCGGCATCGCATCCCGCGCGTTTAGGATCAAGTTCAACAGTGCATTTTCCGCCGCCTTTCTATCGACATGCGCGAGCCAGAGAAAGTCGGCAGTGTGCACGGTTACCTCGACAGTGCCGGGCAGGATCTGCTTGCTCCACTGCACCGTGGATTGAACAAGTTCATGTATGTCAAACGGTTCGGGATCCAGACTCGAGCGTTGCGAGAATGCCAGCATGCTGCGGATGTGGTCCGCACCTTTCCCTGCCGCGGTCTGTGCATCTGACAGGAACTCTTCGGCTGCCGGATCACTGATGGCACCCGTTGCATCCAGTAGGTCCAGATTGCCCGAGATTACAGTTAGAATATTGTTGAAATCATGGGCAAATCCGCCTGAGAGGCGACCGATCGACTCCAGCCTTCGGGCTTCAAAGAGTTCAGCCTCAAGAGCTTTTCGCTTGGATGTCTCTCTTGTCAACTGCGCGTGGGATTCAACTAGTTCCCTGTACCGCCTTTCGGAGCGTTCCGCTTCCTCCAGTAGCTCGAGCTTTGCGCTGGTCATCGCAGCTACGGTCGTCAGAATTTCCAGCTCGGCAGCGCCGAACGCGTTTGCATTCGGGTGTTCGCTGTCGATAACGCCCACCAAGCGGTTTCCGAAGATCATCGGGACGCATATTTCAGAGCGTGCAGGTTCCGTATCAGAAATATAATTCTGATCCTTCAGCAAGTCATCAACGATCACGGCTTCCTGGCTTTGCGCGACACGGCCAGTGATTCCCTGCCCGAACGGAATCCGCAGGGGATTGACGATGCTGCGACCAAAAGGATTCTTTGCACCCATTGCGGCAGCTTGTGTCAGAACCGTCTGGTCAACATTGGACGTGTAGATCACACAATCGACGAAGTTAAGTTTTCCGACGACGTTCTGAGCGACGTACCAGAGCAGATCGTCTGCATTCGGGATGCTCATCACATCGACTGCGAACGCGTTGAGTGTGCGCAGGGCGACCGACCTGAAGCTGTTGTCGCAAAGGTCCTCCATTGGCCGCAAGAGGGTTTGGCTCATGTATCCCGCTCCTATGATAGCCACAATCTACGAAAAATACACCTTGTCAGGGCGCTCAAAGCCGCTGGAAATCTTAATCCGACATTTCCCGAGTGGCGTGTTACCTGCCAGCACGGTCGCCTGATCAGGTGCGCAGATC
>JAAAPI010000112.1 GCA_009908325.1 Verrucomicrobiota bacterium
CAGAGGCCTGCTGCTGCAAATGGTACGAGACGGGTCACGCGTTCGGCTATGTCCAACTTGATGATGACCTTGAAACGGTTCAAGACCCGGCCGTCTTCTACCGCTTGCGGGTCGAATAACCAGGGGCCATGTTTATCTGATCTGCCTGAATCGTAAAAGATCGGCACTGAAGCTGGATGTTTCCCTGCGCGAAAAGGGCGAAGTAAACGCCGGTGAAGCGGCCGCTGACTTCCGTCGAAAGCCATTTTGCCTGGATCGAAGCCAGTTCGACAAAATCTTCCTTTTCCTTTAGCCGAACGCCCAGCCGATATCTCAGATCCTCCGCCTGGATCTCCCAGCGCGAGATGGTTATCGGGTTGAGGTCGATGGGCTCTTCGACAACCAGATCCTCAAGCTGGACGCGGCTGAAGAGGGAAAGGCCGGTATCGGTTTTCCGGATACCGAGAATGAAATGATGCCGTAGGTTCTGCCAGACAACGAGGCCTGCTTCCGCCCCGGTTTCGTATCCGGCCTCAATCTTTAAATCCGCCTGCAAACCGCAGCGATGCAATCGCTGACGAACTCCGATCCAGGTTGCCTGGCCACCTCCGTCAATCCGGTCCTTGCTCCCTTTCAGCATCAGTGCGCCATCGGCCTGTCTCCGATAATTCTCCGGCTTTGGATTCCGGTGCCAGTTCCAGTCGAGCGGGTATTCTGAAGTGGAAAAGGTGTCATTAAAATCAGTTTTAACGCCTTCGACCACTTTGCCTTCGATCGGAAAAGCTTCGGAGGGCAGGGTGCCTTGTTCTCCGAAGACCGGCCAGCCATCGTCTGCCCAGGAAACCGGATAGAGGTAAGTCTCCCGGCCAAGCACATGGAAGCGATGATAGCCTTTGGTGCGGATGCCATGGGCAACCCCATACCAATCGCCGGCGGGAGTCTGAACGATATCAGCATGTCCGACTGCGTGGACATCGGTGTGGAGGCTGCGATGGGTGAGGATTGGATTGCGGGGGCAGGATTCAAAAGGCCCAGTCGGGGAGTCGCTCCGTGCAATCGTCTGCATGTGACCAAATTCCGTTCCGCCCTCGGCGATACAAAGATAATAGGTGCCTTCAATCAGGTAGATGTGAGGACCTTCGGGTCCCAGGCCCCCGCTTCCTTTCCAGATGTCGCGGGGTGGTTCGAGGAGTTTGCCAGTTTCCGAATTGAGCCGTGCCTGGCCGATCCGGATGTAGGAGTTCCCGGATTCCTTTCGGCTCCATTGAAGGTAGCAGGTGCCGTCCGCGTCCCAGAACAGGTCCGGGTCGATCCCAATCGCTTCGGGTATCCACACAGGGTCGGACCAATCTCCGAAAGGATCCGCTGCGGTGACGAGGAAATTACCGCTGCGTTCGCAACCGACCACAGTCGTGACCAGGTAATACAGTCCGTCGTGATAGCGTAGCGTTGACGCGTAGATTCCGCCCGATATCCACGCTCCGGTGAGATCGAGTTGCGACGGTCGATCCAGGATATGTCCCACCTGTCGCCAACCCGTCAGGTTCGTGCTGTGGAAAAGCGGGACACCAGGAAAGTATTCGAAGGAACTGGTGGCCAGGAAATACCCGGCGTCGGTTCGGCAGATCGAAGGGTCCGGGTAAAAGCCTGGAAGGAGGGGAGGATGAGTCATGATCAATCGATTAAGGGGTCGTCAAAAAACACCTGTAACAGTGTCATTTGCTTTTTGTAGTTTGAATTTAATGATATCGGACCAGCATTTGAGCTTGTTGACCGCGTCCATTTTGGTGTGGTTCCTGTCGGCGTAGTAGTTCCTGTGGCGCTTCCTCGTCCAACGCGCGTCGGTTTCCTTCTGAGGCCCGCGGGCGGGATTCTTGTCGAAGCTCTCCGGGCGTTGCCCTTTCTTGGTGCGGGCCGTTCTTCGTAGCGCATGGCCTCAAATTGGTAATGACAGGCCCGCTACGCAATGCCGGATTTCAGAAGTTATCTTTAATGGGAGGAAATTTAATTTCATCGGTTTGCGGCGGTGGGATAACCTATCCCCGCAATCTTAGCGTTTACGTCTCCGTCGATGGGTTTAGCACCTCCATACTGGCCTTCTCCTTCGGCAACATCACGCCAAGACTCTTCAGGGTACCCCTCACATGATAGATCAAGTTCTTGCGCTACTGCACCAGCGCCTCGCGGGAACACAAAAGACCCAATGTGCGCTGGTTCCTTTCACTGATATGGCTTACACTGAAGAGCAACCGGCGGTCAAAACGTCCCAACCGGGCCAGCATCTCGGCATCACGCCCATCCGTCTTGTTGCCGCTCTCCTAAATCGCCCGCAGCTTGCGAGGATTCGCCACGATTACTTGTCAGCTCATCACACAGTAATCACGTATCCTTGGGAAGCACCATAAAACACGATTCCATAAGATATCAAAATCACTATAAAGCTAAGCCAGTATAGTAACGATCTTCGACCTTGCCTTCTTAACGCCAAGACGAAGACCCATCCAGCCGGAATCCAAGCGAAAAAATACCAGAAAACACCAACGAGTGCCCATCCCAAAGCAGCATTTGGCTCCATCATCCAAGGCAAAAACCAAAGAATAGAAGATACTACTGAAATAACTGCGAAAAGAACGGAGATTCTCTTCTTCAGAAATTCTGGATGATAAACCTGAGTCATTTTAAATTAGCTAACGTTAAAGGTGAGCTGCGCGGTGAGCGTCAGCGAACCGCGTCAGCTCCACCGACTGGTTGGAACTAGATTTGCTGAATGCTCTCAATTCTTGATATATCAGGATTTTTTCTAATATGGTCTATGAACCTTTGCATTCTCATGGGGTTCAGGGAAATATCTATCGAAACTGATTGGATCATTCCCCTCTCCACTTTAAATGCCTTTCGTGATCCAACCAGATTAAGATGTTGTTCTTCTGGAGAAACTTTTAAGAGTGCTATTGGCTTTCCTTTTGGTCCTTCGCTCCTTTCATACCTCGGAAAACCATTGTTTTCTCCGTCAATGAGTAACAGGTAGTCAACTTTTGCTGATTCTACACTTATCGCTAAGAACATTTCATTACTGTTTTCATCGGAAATAGTTGTCTCAATGTATGCAGAGTATTCTGATCTATCTAGCGTTTGGGTTGACCGGATGGTTATAAACCCGATTAAGACGGCAACAATTATCGCTACACTCAATTTTTTCGAATACATTTAATTTTCCAACGGAGAGGTGTATCACGTAGTGAGCGCGGCGAACGGAGTTGATACCACCGGCTGGATATAGTTTCCAGAATGCCCAGCGCTCTTCAATCCGGCAAGGGCCTTCTCTTCCCTTAAATCGGTTTGCTTTAAACCACGGATG